>CAWUIW010000320.1:0-3501 GCA_963922515.1 uncultured Rhodobacterales bacterium
TTGACAGGTGTGTTTCCGCACAACTTCCGTGATCTGACCCTTGTGGCCGGTACGATCGGTGACTACGCGGCGATGGTGGTCGGCAAAGACAGCCCGATCAACAACATGACCGACCTGATCGCCGCTTATGACGCGGATCCGGGCGGCACCGCCATCGGCGGCGGTTCAGTGCCCGGTGGCATGGACCATCTGGTTGCGGCCATGGTTATGGAAGCGGCGGGCAAAGACGCGCTGAATGTCAAATACATCCCCTATGACGCAGGCGGTAAAGCCATGGCGGCCTTGCTGTCGGGCGAGATCAAAGCTCTGTCCACGGGTTTCTCGGAAGCGGTGGCCTTGGCTGAAGCCGGCGAAGTCAAGATCATTGGTGTGACATCAAGCGAGCGTGTTGACGCGTTTGCAGATGCTCCCACCATGATGGAACAAGGGATCGATACCACGTTCGTCAACTGGCGCGGTTTCTTTGGCGCGCCGGGTCTGCCCGCGGACAAACTGGCCGAATACCAAGCTGCGCTGTCGCAAATGTATGACACCCCAGAGTGGGAAGCCGTACGCGCCCGCAACGGTTGGGTCAACATTCACAACTCGGGCGATGACTTCCGTGCCTTCCTCGAAGAGCAGGAACAAGTCATCGGTGATCTGATGAAGAAGCTCGGCTTCCTGTAAGACACTTCACGGAAAATCTTGCCGGCTCCGCATCGTTGGGGCCGGCGACACCAATAAACGTCAAGGGAGGGGACAATGGCTTTGGATCGGTGGATTGCCATCGTCATACTGTGCGTTGCGCTGGCCTATGGGTACGGAGCGTTTTTCACCATGGACCAGTTGCTGCCGCCGTTCATGCAGCGCAACCCGATTTGGCCCAGCACCTTCCCCAAAGTTCTGTCGGTGCTCGCGATTGCCACGTCGCTGATCATTATCCTCGGTTTGGAAAAATCTGATGAGAAGCCCAAGGTGGCCGATATCGATTACCGCCGCCTTGGCGACTACAATCTCGGCCAGGCGCTGTTGCTGCTTGGTTTGATGGTGGCCTATGCCCTGTTGCTGCGGCCAGCAGGCTTCTTGTTCGCCACAACCGGGTTCCTGACGATCGGCGCATTCATTCTGGGAGAGCGGAAGTTCCATGTGCTCATCCCGGTGGCCGCAGCCGCGACCGGGGTCGTTTGGTATCTTGTCGAAGTGGTGCTGGGCATATTCCTGCGCCCTTGGCCTGCGTTTTTGTAGGGGGACAGCGATGCTTGAAGGTATTCTGATCGGTCTTGGCGCCGCGTTTTCCATCACAAACCTGATCATGGTGATCGCGGGGTGCCTGATCGGCACCTTTATCGGGATGTTGCCCGGTCTTGGCCCGATGTCGATCATCGCCATCATGATCCCCGTTGCAATCACGCTGGGCGACCCATCGGCAGCACTCATTCTGCTGGCGGGGGTTTACTACGGCGCGATTTTTGGCGGATCGACCTCGTCTATTCTGCTCAATGCGCCGGGTGTGGCGGGCACCGTGGCCACAAGCTTTGATGGCTATCCCATGGCCCGACGCGGCCAGGCTGGCAAGGCACTGACAATTGCGGCCATCTCGTCTTTTGCGGGCGGCACCATTGGCGCTGTCCTTTTGATGATCTTCGCTCCCATGCTGTCAACTGTCGCGCTGCTGTTCCATTCGGCCGAGTATTTTGCGCTGATGGTCGTGGGCTTATCGGCGATTGCGGCTTTTGCCGGCACCGGCAATGTCGCAAAAGCGGTCCTGATGACCCTTGTTGGCCTGATCATGGCAACCGTGGGCGAAGGCGCGCTGTTCAACATGCCACGCTTCACGATGGGCTTGATGGACCTGCAATCAGGCTTCAGCTTTATCACGCTGGCGATGGCCATGTTTGCCCTGCCAGAAGCGATCTTTCTGGTTCTGAACCCGGCGCGATCGGTTCAGGGCGGCAGCGGTGGCAAGATTTCGAATTTGCGGATCACGCGGGAGGAGGGCCGCAAGATCGCACCGGTGATCGGGCGCCAGTCAATTCAGGGCTTTTTCATCGGTGTTTTGCCGGGTGCCGGGGCAACCATCGCATCATTCCTAGGCTACGCCGTGGAACGCAACATCGCCAGCAAGGAAGAACAGGAAGAGTTCGGCAAAGGTGCGATCAAGGGTCTTGCGGCGCCCGAAACTGCAAACAATGCCGCGTGCACAGGGTCGTTCGTGCCACTCTTGACTTTGGGTATTCCGGGGTCGGGCACAACCGCCATCCTGTTGGGCGCGCTGATCGCGCTCAATGTCACGCCCGGACCGCGGCTGATGCTGGATGAGCCACAGATTTTCTGGGCCGTCATCATTTCGATGTATATTGGCAATCTTGTGTTGCTGATCCTGAACCTGCCGCTCATTCCCTACATCGCCAAGGTTCTGGCCATTCCGCGAAACTACCTGATCCCGTTTATCCTGTTTTTCACATTGATGGGCAGCTACATCGGGCAAAACAACGCGACAGAGCTTTTGATCCTTGTGGGGCTTGGCATTGCGGCCACCGTTCTGCGGTTTGCCGACTATCCGCTGGCACCGTTGCTGATCGGGTTTATCCTGGGTGGCATGCTGGAAGACAACTTTGCGCGATCGATGCAGCTTTACGATGGGATCGGCTTTGTGCTGGACCGTCCCATGACATTGGGGCTGCTCGTTATCGCCGTTTTGTTGGTTTTGGTGCCAAGTTACCGGGCGCGACGCGCTCGGGCGCGTCAACAGGGTGTTGCCGATGGCGACTAAGCCGGCGCCAGCGGGCTCTGGGCCCCTGGCTGGCATACGGGTTCTGGACCTGACAAATGTGCTGGCTGGTCCGTATTGCTGCTATCAACTCGGCTTGATGGGGGCCGATGTGATAAAGGTCGAACGCCCCGGCTCCGGTGACCTGGCGCGCCAACTGGGCGCCGACGCGGACCGCAATCGGCAAGGCATGGGCATCAGTTTCCTGGCGCAGAACGCTGGCAAGCAATCGGTCACGCTGGATATGAAGGCCGATGATGGCAAGCGTCTGTTGAAGCGGCTGGTGCGGACGGCTGATGTGCTCGTCGAGAACTTTCGACCGGGCGTGATGGATCGGCTTGGTCTGGGCTATGGCGCGCTGAAAGCGGAGAACCCTGAACTCGTTTACTGCGCGATCAGCGGGTTCGGGCAAGACGGTCCCTGGCGTCACAACCCGGCCTATGACCAGATTGTGCAGGGGATTTCAGGTGTGATGTCGATCACCGGTGCACCAGACACAGCGCCATATCGCGTAGGCTATCCGCTGGCCGACACCATAGGCGGGATGACCGGAGCCTTCGCGATCGCAGCGGCCCTTAACCAAACGTCACGCGGGGCTTTCCTGGATGTGTCCATGACAGAGGCGGTTCTATCGACCATGGGGTGGGTTGTGTCCAACCAACTGACCGGCGGCGTGACGCCGGCGCCGCATGGCAATGAAAACACCACCTCTGCCCCGTCTGGCACGTTTGAAACAGCGGATCAGCCGATCA
>CAWUIW010000321.1:0-3471 GCA_963922515.1 uncultured Rhodobacterales bacterium
CGTCCGTCTGGGGGACGGAAGGTCGCAGGTTCGAGTCCTGCTAGCCCGACCAATCTTGCTACCTCCAGCCAATCAAACCAAAGGACCGGTGTAGCATGACCGGCGTTCTTGCCAGCCAACAGATTTCTGCGCTGATCGACAACGGCGGGATCAAACCAGATCGCCCTCTGGTTGACGGTCAGATTCAGCCGGCCAGCCTTGATTTGCGTTTGGGGAACGTGGCCTATCGCGTGCGTGCTTCTTTCCTCGCCGGACGTGGCAAATCGGTGGCCGCTCGGCTAGAAGAGTTCGAAATGCACCGGTTCGACCTGACTGACGCTGGTGCCGTGCTCGAAATAGGATGTGTTTACGTCGTCCCGCTGCAAGAACACCTGGCTTTGCCCGGCACATTGACCGCGGTGGCCAACGCCAAAAGCTCAACCGGCCGTCTGGACCTGCTGACGCGCACAATCACCGACGAAGGCGTCGAATTCGACCGGGTGCCCGCCGGCTATTCCGGCCCCCTATACGCTGAAATCTGCCCCCGGTCCTTTTCCGTAAAGGTGCGCCCAGGCATGCGGCTGAACCAAATCCGGTTCCGCGATGGCCAATCGGTCCTGTCGGATCAGGATTTGCAAGCGCTGCACGAAGCATCCCCTCTGGTTAACGTGCCGCCCCTGATCCAAGATGGGCTAGGATTTTCTGTTGATCTGGATCTGGGTGGCAGCCTGGTCGGATACAGGGCCAAACCGCATACAGGCGTGATTGATCTGGACCAGATCGGCCACTATCCGCCAGACGAGTATTGGGAAGAAATCCACACCACTTCTGGTCGCATCATTCTGGATCCCGGTGCGTTCTATATTCTCGTTAGCCGCGAGGCGGTGCACATACCCCCCAAATATGCCGCGGAAATGGCCCCTTACCTGGCCATGGTCGGAGAGTTCAGGGTTCATTACGCTGGCTTTTTTGACCCGGGCTTCGGCCATGATGCCGCTGGAGGAGCCGGATCACGGGGGGTGCTTGAGGTGCGCTGCCACGAAGCACCCTTTGTCTTGGAACACGGCCAAGTGGTTGGCCGACTGGTCTATGAATGCATGTCGGAAATGCCCGACCAACTCTACGGTTCCGGCATAAAATCTAACTATCAAGGTCAGGGCTTGAAGTTATCGAAACACTTCAAGTCTTAACCATAATGCGCTGTTTTTTCACATCTTCCCAACGCGACCGGTCGACTTGACCGACTGGCGAGCCTGCCGGGCGGCGCGTTTGGCCTGACGCGCTTGGCGCACTTCCATTTTGCGTTGCCGTTCTTCGGGCGTGAGCTTCCGCTTTTGCGGCTCAGGCTGTGGCTCTGGTTCGCCGTCATACCCCGGCTCAATGTATTGAGGTTGCTGGTTGCGGCGTTGCGGTTGTTGCTGGTCCGGCTTGGGCTGCGCAATGTTCGATGCGGCGCGAAAGCCCATATCGATGCCTTTGCTTACCGCTTTTCTAAGAAAAAGCCGGCCAATCATATTCATCAATTGGTTCGAGTTCATCGGTTTGTCTCTGTACTGCCTCTTTATTGGAAGAAACTATACCAGTGAAATAAGTCGATTTCAGGGAATTTTACCGGGTCACGCATCAAAAAGTCCGGATTGCTCTGCATCAGCGTCGGATTCTTCGGCAGTTTCCCCCTCGACAGCGGCGCCCGGCGGTGGCCGATTCTCCAACAGCCCGGCCGCCCGCAGCTCTTTCAACCCGGGCAAATCACGAGCGCTTTCCAATCCGAAATGGTCGAGGAACGCATTGGTGACCACAAAAGTCACAGGCCGACCCGGCGTCAGCTTCCGGCGACCAAACTTGATCCATTCCAGCTCCAACAACTGATCAATCGTGCCGCGCGACACGGAAACGCCGCGTATTTCCTCTATCTCGGCGCGCGTGACCGGTTGGTGATAAGCGACGATGGCCAGCGTTTCGATGGCCGCGCGACTGAGTTTACGAGTTTCGACCGTTTCCTTTTGCATCAAGAAGCCAAGATCCGCCGCGGTGCGGATGGCCCACGCGTCGCCGACACGCACCACCTGCGCGCCGCGTCCTTCATATCGCTTGCGTAAATGCGCCAAAGCCGTTTCCGGATCACACCCGTGGGGCATACGACCAATGAGGTCACGCACGGTCACGGGTTCCGCGCTGGCAAAAAGCACGGCCTCGACCATGCGTTCCTGTTCTGCCATCGGCGGCGCCTCGAACAGGCTGTCTTCTTGATCCGGCTCATCGCTCATAAGTCTGTCCTGCGACTGCGCAACTGGATCGGACCAAAAAGATCGGTTTGCCTCAGTTCGGCGCGGCCCTCTTTCACCAGCTCCAGCGATGCTGCGAATGTCGCCGCCGTCGCGGACCGCAGGCGCGCCGGGTCTGCAACCCAGCCATCGGGCAGGTATGTTGCCAAGTCGGCCCAGCCGGCGGATGTACCGATCAGGCCGCGCATCTGCTCAAGTGCTTGTTCCAAAGTGAAAATTGCGTCGCGATCCATCACATATGGGCGAAAATCATCGCGCGTTCTGATCCGCGCGTAACCCTGCATCAGGTCCAGCAAGGTGGCCGTGTACCGCACCGTACGGATGCGGGCGACATTTTCGCCCTGCCCGCGTACAAAGATATCGCGCCCCAATCGATCACGCGCCATCAAACGCGCAGCTGCGTCGCGCATGGCCTGCAAACGCTCCAACTGAAACGCCAGATGTGCAGCCAAGTCTTCGCCTGTCGGACCCTCTTCTGTAGGATCTGGGGGCAACAAAAGCCGCGATTTCAAAAACGCAAGCCACGCCGCCATCACAAGGTAATCTGCCGCCAGCTCAATCCGAAGGGCCTTGGCTTTTTCGACGAAATGCAAGTACTGGCGCGCCAGGTCCAGAACCGAGATTTTACGCAGGTCCACCTTTTGGGTTCTGGACAGCACCAAAAGCACGTCCAGCGGACCTTCGAACCCGTCGACATCGACGATCAGCGCTTCGGCTGCCAACCGTTCTGTCACCGAGAGAGTGTCTTCTTGAAAGTCTGGCTGCGTCTCAGCCATATACCTGCCCGCCCATAAGGGCAGAAAGTTCCGCCTCTGCCGCTGCGATGTCAAGTGCACTTGGGTGCAGACGGCGGGACAAGGCCGCTTCGGCCCGTGCCTGACCCTTTGGGTCCAGCTCGCCGGCTGCATCCGCCACAGCCGACCGATCAGACAACGCGGCATTGCACAGCAACACCACGTCGCAACCAGCCGCCAAAGCACCTTTGGCGATGTCCGGCAAGCTGCCTTGCAGCGCTTTCATCGAAATGTCGTCTGTCATCACCAAACCTTCAAAACCGATGTTCTGGCGGATCAGTGCGATCATTTTGGACGATAAAGTTGCCGCGTGTTCATCGACCGCTTGAAATCTAATATGTGCCGTCATCGCCATGGGCAGATCGTTCAACACGCGAAATGGCACGAAATCTGTATCCGCCAGATCGGCAAGC
>CAWUIW010000322.1:0-3470 GCA_963922515.1 uncultured Rhodobacterales bacterium
AAACCACCGTGACTTCACCCTTGACCCCATCCAGCACGGCAACGACCGAAGGCCGCAACATCACCGCATCCGGGACGCCGATTGGATCAGGGTTGATATTGGGGAGGTGTTCTACGAGGCGGACCATGTCGTAGCCCAGATAACCGAACAGCCCTGCCGCCGCCTGCGGCAGGTTCGCTGGCAAGTCGATATGGCTTTCCGCGATCAGGTCGCGCAACCGGTCCATCGGATTGCCGGATTGCGGCACGAAGCGGTCCGGATCAAAACGCGCATCGCGGTTCAACTCGGACGTTTCTCCGCGGCATCGCCAGACGAGATCGGGTTTCATCCCGATGATCGAATAGCGACCGCGCACTTCGCCGCCGGTCACCGACTCGAGAACGAACGAATCCTTTTGGGCCCCTGTCAGCTTCAGCATCAGCGAAACCGGCGTATCCAGGTCGGCCGCCAGCCGCATGTACACGACCTGGTTCTGGCCGGCTGCATGGGCCGCGGCAAACTGATCGAAATCCGGGGTCAGTGCCATCTGTATGCGCCTATTGGAAGCTGTTGAGGACCGCGTCGACCGCGCGTTGGTCGACTTGTGGACGGGCGCGCAACTGTACGTCGCGCGCAAACACGTCAAAGACTTCGCTGGCGAGCGACTGATCCAACTGGTTGGCAAAAGCCGCGCGCAACTGGGCGGCGTCGGGGGTGTCGGCGGGCGGCAGGATCTCGTGCAGTTGCACGACGAACACGCGGCCGCCGGCTGCAATCACCTCGACATTGCCGGGTTCCATTTCGAAAACGGTGTTTATCAGCCCCGGCGGCGTCCCTTCGATGAAGGCGCTGCGGGTCAGACCGATTTCCTCGCGCGGGGTCAGGCCCGCAGCAACAAAATCCCCGCCCGTGGCCAAGCTTGCAACCACGCTGGTCGTTTGTGCTTGAAGCGCTGCTTCGATTGCTTGCTGCTCCCACCCGGCGGCAACACGGTCGCGCGCGTCTTCAAAGGGTTCGGGCCGCGGAGGCAACGTGCCCCGCAACTCAAGCGCAAAGATCCCGCCATCTTCGAGAAACTCGACTTCGGCAAAGTCATCCATCGTCACGGCTGCAGCCGCGTCACGAAACGCCGAATAGGCCGCGATCCCTTCGAAGCTTTCCACCGACCAGTCGATCTGGCCGAGGTCCATATCCGTTTCCTGCGCCAGTTCTTCCAAAGTCGCGCCACCTGCCAAAAGATCGTCAATGTCCTGAGACAGCGTTTCAATCACACGGCGGGCCCGGTCCGCGGCCAGCTCATCGCGCAACTCGTTGCGCGCCTGTTCAAACGTGGTGACCCGCGCGGACAAGACCCCGTTGATGCGGAACAAGGCCGGGCCCAAATCGCTGGGCAACGGCCCGACGATATCGTTGATCTCGGCGGCGAATACGGCCTGACCCGCGGCGCCCAAGGCTTCGATCGTCACGTCACCCATATCGACATCTGCCAAAGACAATCCGCGGTCTTCGACCAAGAGGTCGAAATTGCTGCCGCCGACTTCCAGCTGTGCCATCGCAGACGCGGCGGTGTTTTCGTCGGCAAATACCAACCGTTCCACCAGGCGCCGTTCTGGTTGTTGGTATTGCTGTTCCCGTTCCGCAAACAGGGCGCGCAACGCGTCTTCGTCTACCTCGATCTCGTCCAGCACCATTTCCGGCGTCAAAACCACATAGGTGATGTCCTTGGTTTCGGGCAGGGTGAAGGCCGCGACATTGTCATCGTAATAAGTCTGCAGGTCGGCATCGCTGGGCGCGGGAATGGGCGTTTCAAGCGCATCTTCTGTAACTGTCGCCCAGGTAAAGCTGCGACGCGCCAAAATAAAATCGACCAGCGTGTCGGTCATTTGCCCGGGCATGCTGACACCGGCCAGCACCGCGCCCTGTACCAGCGTGCGGGCGCTTTCGGCGCGCAGATCATCTTCGAACTCACCTTCGCTCAGCCCGGCTTGTTGCAAGGTGAAGCGATACGCCTCGCGGTCGAATTCCCCGTTCAAACCACGAAACGCGGGAATGCGCAGAATTTCTTCTTGCAGGTTTTCATCGCCGATCGACAAGCCCATCTGCGCTGTTTCGTGGTCCAGCGCCGCGACTGTCAACAGCCGGGTCAATGCCCGTTGCTCCAAGCCCAGAACCCGCGCCTGTTCCATGGTCATGGGCTGCCCGGTCTGGGACTCGATGCCGCGCATTTCCTGCTGAATTTCACGGAAGTAGTCATTTGCGCTGATGGTTTGATCGCCCGCCTTACCGATGGTGCGGACCGTACCGGACAGGTTAGTGGCCCCGAAGCCCGCGAGGCCCACGAACAGCAGGCCCATCAGGATCCAAACGGCCGTTTTCGACACTGGGTTACGCTTGTCGGACATGAGGCCTCCCGTTTTGGTTATGATTGCTTGCCTGATGCGTGCTGCTGTGCATACGCGCTGGTGTTTGGGGGGGCAAGGTCAGAAGGAAAGCGCTGACAGACGATTTATCAATGTGCCGATCCCGGCCCGATCCGCGTTGGCAAACGCGATACGGATTTGCCGCGCCCCGCTTGGGTCATCGGCTGGGCAGAACATTGTTCCCGGAA
The DNA here is from genome assembly GCA_963922515.1 of uncultured Rhodobacterales bacterium. Classification (GTDB taxonomy): domain Bacteria; phylum Pseudomonadota; class Alphaproteobacteria; order Rhodobacterales; family Rhodobacteraceae; genus JACOMT01. Next base: position 2,588 of record CAWUIW010000322.1, read on the forward strand.
GCAGCAAAATGCCCGCCTCGGCTACCAGTCGTTTGGCCAAGTCATCAGATGACAGGGAAAAAGGGTGCTGTGCATAGGCAAAATATGCGCCAGCCCCGAGCAGCGACCATCCCTTGGGCGCGAGGTCGGCAAAGCCTTCGATCATGGCATTGCGCCGATCATGGATTTCTGCGCGTTCACCGGCCAGCCAAGAGCCAAGGTTTTGCATACCCCACAAAGCGGCCCGTTGTCCGATTTGCGAGGGGCAGATGGCGACGGTGTCGAGGAATTTTTCCATCTCGGCCAACAAGCCCGCCGAGGTGACAATCGCGCCGACGCGATGACCGGTCAGGCGGTACGCCTTGGAAAAGGAATAAAGCTGCACCAGAGTATCCTGCCAGGCAGGGTCATGAAACAGATCGTGCGGCGGGCCGTCATGGCTGTGAAAATCACGATAGGTTTCGTCGACGATCAGCTTCAGCCCGTGGTCACGCGCCAGTTCGAAAAAGGCCCGGATCAGGGCGGACGGGTATTCAACACCGCCCGGGTTGTTGGGAGTGACCAGCACGATCGCCCGGGTCCGCTCATTGATCCGCGCCGCCGCGTCTTCGGGATCCGGCAGCAGGGTTGGACTGGTTGGCAATGGCACGGACTGCACGCCTGTCATGTCGAGCCACATCTTGTGATTGAAGTACCACGGCGTTGGCAGAATGACCTCGTCGCCTTCATTCGTCAGCGCGTGCAAGGCTGCGGCAAAGGCCTGGTTGCACCCCGACGCAATGGCGACTTGGTCTGCAACGACAGATCCGCCGTAGATGTGTGTCCAATGTGATGCAACCTCGTCCCGCAAGGCGGGCAACCCAAGCACCGGACCGTAAAGATGCGCCGAGTCATCGTGCAAGGC
>CAWUIW010000323.1:0-3439 GCA_963922515.1 uncultured Rhodobacterales bacterium
ACCCGGATACACTGCCAGGTTTTTGACGCCGGCGGACCGGATTTTACCCAACAGCATGGCAACGCCGTTGATGTATGGTTCGGCGCCAATGATCGCCACATCTGGATGGCTTGCGGCTTGATGGACCAAGTGTTCGCCACCGCCAAAACCAATCTCGAGCCAAACTGGGCGATCGCCAAACCTAGCCTGCAAATCAAGCGGGCGGCGCGCCGGGTTCTCGTCCCATCCGACGGGCCCAGGAGACAAACCAGCCAGATCCTGATCCAGGTATCCCCTTTGGCTTTGCTTAAGGGTCTTGCCCTTGAACCGGCCGTAAAAGTTGCGATGAGGGCGCGTGGGATTGGACATAACCAAGCTTTACAAAGACCTCGGCAAACCTTGCAACAGGTGTCAAAGCGCCGCGCTTGGGCGCGCCTTCACCCGGTCGAACCATGCTCGCGTGTGCACGTTGCTGTCCGGAATCCGCGTTTTGATCACACGCGCAAAGTCAACCAAGACAAAGCCGGTGATGTCGGCATAGGTAAAATCATCGCCCGCAAGATAGGGGGTGGATGCCAAGCGCGACTCGAGAAGATTGAAAAAGTCTGCGACGCGTTGAAAGCCGCGCTCTGCCAGCGCCGCGATCTGATCATGATTTCGTGGTCCAGGTATCGCGCGACCCGCCATATGCGGGTTGGAATTGCGAAAGGCATCGGCAATTGGTGCGCCGCCTTGTTGCTCTGCAATCGCACTCCACCGCGCGACCTGCCCCTTTTCCAGGGCTGTTTTGCCCATCAATGCAGGCTCGGGAAACGCAGCTTCAAGATAGGTCGCAATGCCCACATTCTCTGTCAGTGTTTCGCCTTCATCAGTGATCAGCACCGGCAGTGTCGCCATCGGGTTCACAGCCAGAAAGTCATCAGACAACTGTTCTGACTTCGCAATGCTGATATCGCGCACTTCGGGCGACAGGCCCTTTTCAGCTATGAACATTCGGGCCCTGCGAGGATTCGGGGCAGTCGAACAATCATAAAAAATCATGTCGGGCTCCAGTGCGCAGTTTCCGGGCTACACCGCTTTTTTCAGGGTCTCGACCAAATCTGTTTTTTCCCAGCTGAACCCGCCGTCCGCATCCGGCTCTCGGCCAAAGTGCCCATAGGCGGCCGTGCGCTGATAAACCGGCTTGTTCAATTGCAGGTGTTCGCGAATGCCGCGCGGGCTGAGATCCATGGACGCCGCAATGGCCTGTTCGATTGCTGCGGGTTCGACATCGCCCGTGCCGTGCGTATCGGCATAGATTGACAAGGGCTTGCTGACACCAATGGCATAGCTGAGCTGGATGGTGCAGCGATCGGCCATACCCGCCGCGACAACGTTCTTGGCCAGATAGCGGGCCGCATAGGCCGCGGACCGGTCCACTTTAGTCGGATCCTTGCCCGAAAACGCGCCGCCGCCATGCGGCGCCGCGCCGCCATACGTATCGACGATAATCTTACGCCCGGTCAGGCCGGCATCCCCGTCCGGGCCACCGATGACAAATTTGCCAGTTGGATTGACGTGCCACTCCGTTGAATCCGTCAACCAACCATCGGGTAGAGTTTCGCGAATGTAAGGTTCCACGATCTGGCGAATGTCCGAAGATGTCAGATCAGGGTCAAGATGCTGGGTGGACAGAACAACGGAGCTTACGGCAACAGGACGGCCGTCTTCGTAAACGACGGACAATTGAGATTTCGCATCCGGGCCCAGCGCTGGCTCTGTCCCGTCTTTGCGAACCTCGGCCAATCGGCGCAGGATGGCGTGCGAATACTGGATCGGTGCTGGCATCAATGCGGGTGTTTCGGTCGTAGCATACCCAAACATGATCCCCTGATCGCCCGCGCCTTCGTCTTTGTCTGCTGCCGCATCTACACCTTGGGCGATGTGCGCGGATTGTTCGTGCAGCAAATTGGTCACTTCACATGTTGCGTAGTGAAACTTGTCTTGCTCATAACCGATATCGCGAATGCAGGCGCGTGCAATCTCGTCGATCCGCCCCATGTACTCGGACAGTTTGGACTTGTCCGACAGGCCGACTTCGCCGCCAATCACAACGCGATTTGTCGTTGCGAAGGTTTCACATGCCACGCGCGCCTCCGGCTCTTCGGACAGAAACGCATCAAGGACCGCGTCCGAAATGCGATCACACACCTTGTCGGGATGCCCTTCGGAAACGGACTCAGAGGTGAAGGTATAGTTTTTGCGGGACATGAAAGCGCTCCATTAAAAAGAGTTCTGTCACGCCAGGAAGCCGTTGTGACAGTCTGGTGTGGGCACGTACGCCGAAGCCTGTGGGCCGTCAATCTCAAAAAGAGGTGTGGCTTCGCAACTGTCGCCCCAAAAGCGCAATGAACATGATCGCAAGGAACAGGAACACCGGTAGATCTCCGGATTCTGAATACGGTGTCGGCGGCAGAGGCAATGGCAAGGCACTGTCGCGGTACCCGGCGACACCAAGAGGCAAGTGTGCCAACAACCTGCCATAGGGATCGATCACGCCGGAAATCCCGGTATTGGCGGATCGCACCAGCGGCAACCCTTGCTCGACCGCCCGCATGCGTGCCTGCGCCAGATGCTGGTATGGGCCGGATCGTTCGCCGAACCATGCGTCGTTGGTGACATGCAACAGGAAGTCCCCGCGCGGCGCACCGCGCACATCTTGCGGGAACACCGCCTCGTAGCAGATCAACGCAGTCGCGGTGCCCAATCCGGGTATAGTCAGAGTTCGAGGCCCGGGACCGGCGGAAAACCCTACCCCATCTTCAGCTGCAAGGCCATAAATGCCAAAATATGCGGCCAACCAGCCAAGCGGCATGTACTCACCGAAAGGGACCAGATGGTGTTTGTCATAAAGCCCTGCGGGTGCACCGCCCTTATCCAGCACCACCATTGAGTTGAAGTATCGCAAGCCATCGCGCCGTTGCAGGCCTATCGCGACCGCCGCACCGCGCGCCGCATTAGATATCACGTCAAATGCTGGTCCGGACGCGTCCAGAACGGTTGGCAGCGCGGCCTCTGGCCATACGACGAGATCGGGGGGTTGATCCGCACCAGTAAAGGCAACCTGTCGATCAAAGAATGTATCGACATGGTTTGGGTCCCATTTTTGATGTTGTGGCGCATTCGGTTGCAGGACACGAACGGTGCTTTCCGAAAGCTTGGCATCCGGCGGGGTCACCGCGACCGCCGCAGCCACCAGCGCCACGGCCGGGATCAGGGCAACTGGAAGCGCCCGGAGACGTTGCGCTTGGTAGACCGCAGACGGCAACATTGCCGCTGCGGCAATCCAGATGGCCAGACCATGTGGCCCAACCCAAGCCAGCAGTTGCATTGCCCCTGTGTCGACAAAGGCCTGTGACGTCGCAGCCCATGAAAAGCCAGTCAAAACATAAGCGCGAGCCAGTTCTGCCAGCCCAACGGT
>CAWUIW010000324.1:0-3415 GCA_963922515.1 uncultured Rhodobacterales bacterium
ACCAGTGACACGGCCAATTGCCACTTGGGCGGGTCTGCGCACTTTTTCTCCAGATCGCGCGTTGATCCTTGGACCGGATCCCGGCACGCCCAGTTTCGTGTGGTGTGCGGGTCAGGGCGGGTACGGGTTTCAGACCGCACCGGCAGCGTCACAATTGCTGGCCGACCTTGTGGCGGGCCGAAACAACGAACTGCCAGCACATACGATATCGGCATTGCGGCCAGATCGCTTGCGTTAACGTCATCGAAATCACGCTGTGCAAAAGATTTTTTGAAATTAAACCGACGGAAGCAATTTCGACCGGCGTTCTACAAGGGATCGCAGCAAGCAAGGTGCAAGTCCCGACACCCGTTGCGAGCACAGGGTTTCGAAACACCACTCACGAGCAGACCCAAGGGAACCGCCCCGCTGTATCCTACAGCGGGGCGGTTTTCTTAAAGCGATAAGACGTGGTCTGGCGATAGGTCATACCCGGCCGCAATACCGGCGACGGCGCACTTGGCCAGTTTGGCGCATCCGGCCAGAATTGAGGTTCCAAAGCGACACCCGCATGGGCCGTAAAGCGTCGCCCGTCGTGCCCGGGCGGCGTTTCCAGCCATTTGCCGGTATAGACTTGCAGCCCGGGCTGATCAGTCCACAGTGACAGAGCGATGCCAGACCGCGCGGAGCGCAGGCGGGCAACTTCTTTGAAACTCTGGTTTGCGAGGCAGAAATTGTGATCCAGCTCTACAATGCCGTTGCCGGATGACAGCGCCCGATTCTTTCGGAAATCCAAGGGGGTCGCGGACACAGGTTGGGGCTGGCCCACCGGCAATCCCGCCTTGTCGACCGGCAAGACTGTCTCGGCCAGAACTGTCAACCAGTGATCCTTGAGCCCACCGCTTGCATCGAGGCAGAAGTAGCTATGGCCCGCAAAATTTGCGAGGCTGGGATGATCCACCTTGGCTTCGATCGTCAGGTTCAGGCTGTTTGCGTCGGCTGTATCATACAGCACGGATACATCCATATTGCCGGGAAACCCCATATGGCCATCGGGCAGACGCAGGGCCAAACGCACCGATGTCGCGTCGTGACCTGCCAGCTGCCAGTTGCAGAACGCAGTTCCGCCCCGCCCACCATGCAAATGATGCGCGCCTTCGTTTTGATCGAGTTGATGGGTTCGACCATCCAGCGCGAACTGCCCTTGGGCAATTCGGTTGGCATACCGACCGACCACGGCGCCCAGATACGCAGAGTTCCGGATGTACGGGTCAAAGTCAGCAAACCCGAGCACCAACGGCGCGCAATGGCCGTCCAGTCGCAAGTCCTGCACTACAGCCCCATATGAAAGGATTTTCGCGCTCACGCCGTTGCCCGCAAGGGACACTTGCCAGACTGGCGCGCCGTCTGGCGCCGTTCCGACGCGGGCCACGGACACCAGCGCTAGCCGTCCTTGCGAATGGTTTCGTTCTTGGGATCGTAGGGACTGTCGACAGTCACCTCGGCATCCCAAAGCTGGTTCAACATTTTCACCTTCAGCTTGGTCCCGGGTACAGCCAGTTCTGGCGTGACATAGCCCATCCCAATGCTCTTGCCGAAGGCCACGGAATAGCCGCCGGATGTCAAACGGCCCACGCGCGTTTCCCCCATATAGAGCGCTTCGCGACCCCATGGGTCCGCATCCGGTGGACCATCGATCAGCAGCGTACAGCACTTCACACGCACGCCGGTTTCGACCAGTTGATCCCTTCCATGGAACGCTTTTTCCAGATCCACAAATCGCGGTAGGTCCGCTTCGAGCGGCGTTGCATCGCGGCCCAATTCCGTGCCGAACGCACGATATGACTTTTCCTGTCGCAGCCAGTTTTGCGCGCGCGCGCCGACCAGCTTCATTCCATGCGGCACGCCCGCCTTTTCGAGCAGGTCGAACAAGTAATTCTGCATCTCCATGGGATGGTGCAGCTCCCAACCCAATTCGCCCGTATATGCCACGCGGATCGCGTTGACCGGACACATGCCAAGTTCGATCTGGCGCGAAGAGAGCCAAGGGAAACGCTTGTTCGACAATGCCGTTTCCGGATCGGCATCGCGGATCACCGACTTCAGCACATCGCGCGACTTTGGTCCGGCGATTGCGAACACCCCCCATTGCGAAGTCACGTCATGGCAAGACATCCACCCGAATTCCGGGATTTTGTCTTTGACCGCCTGTTTCAGGAAATCACTGTCATAGGCCTGCCAAGCACCGGCGGACACGAGATAGTATTCATCCTCGGCAAAGCGCACGATCGTGTATTCCGTGCGTGTCGTGCCATGCGAGGTCAACGCGTAGGTCAGGTTGATGCGCCCGACCCGCGGCAGCTTGTTGCACGTGAACCAGTCCAGAAATGCGGTCGCACCGGGCCCTCGTAAAACATGTTTGGTAAAGGCCGTGGCGTCGATCAGGCCAACGCCTTCGCGGATCGCCTTCGCCTCTTCAACGGCGTACTGCCACCATCCGCCACGCCGGAAGCTACGTGAGTCGTGATCGAAGCTGTCAGGCGCATCCAAAGGACCGTAGTAGTTGGGCCGTTCCCACCCGTTGACCTGACCAAACTGTGCGCCGCGCGCCTTTTGCCGATCATAGGCCGGCGCCGTGCGCAGCGGACGACAAGCCGGGCGTTCTTCGTCCGGGTGGTGCAGAATATAGACGTGTTCGTATGCCTCTTCGTTCTTGCGCGAGGCATATTCGGTTGTCATCCAAGACCCGTAGCGGCGCGGATCAAGCGAAGCCATGTCTATCTCTGCCTCGCCCGCAACCATCAACTGCGACAGGTACTCGCCGGTTCCACCAGCAGCGGTGATGCCAAAGGAAAAGCCCTCGGCCAGCCACATGTTTTGCACCCCTGGCGCAGGTCCAAGCAGCGGGTTGCCATCAGGTGTGTAGCAGATCGGACCGTTGTAATCGTCTTTCAGACCCACCGTTTCCGAAGACGGAATACGGTGGATCATCGACATGTATTCTTCTTCTATCCGTTCCAGATCCAGCGGGAAAAGGTCGGCGCGGAAACTGTCGGGCACCGTGTATTCGAACCGTGCTGGCGCATTGCGCTCATAAGGGCCAAGGATCCAGCCGCCGCGTTCTTCGCGCACGTACCATTTTGCATCGGCATCCCGCAGCACCGGATGTTCCGGGTTCGCCTTACGCCACTCGACCAACGCCGGATCTGGTTCCGTCACGATGTACTGATGCTCGACCGGAATGGCCGGTATCTTGATGCCCAGCAGTTTCGCCGTGCGCTGCGCGTGGTTCCCTGTGGCCGTGACGACATGTTCGGCATGCACAACGATCTGTTCCTCTGACGACACAAGATTGCCGCCCTGTTCCACCATCTTGGTGCAGGTGACCTCCCAATGGTCCCCTGTCCAATGATAGCCATCGACCTGCCATTTGCGC
>CAWUIW010000325.1:0-3387 GCA_963922515.1 uncultured Rhodobacterales bacterium
GGCGATAGACTGGCGTACTTCTGTGCAACCGTCTTATCTAGAATTGGATGCCGCCAGGCCGCCGCAACATCCATAAGCGGAACAAGAACAAATGCGCGATCCTGCAGGCGAGGATGCGGGAGAATCAATTGGTCGGGAACCGCTTCGACTTGCTGCGATAAGGGCAAGTCGTGCCAGGCTTGGAAAACGGCCGCTTCCGGGACGATCAATCCGTCAAATGCCAACAAATCGAGGTCAAGACAGCGCTTGCCCCACCTTTCCTGACGCTCTCGGCCAAAAAGTGCCTCAACGTCATGTAACAGTTCCATGACAGCACGTGAATCCAGCCGGGTTTCGACGACAGCCGCCGCATTCACATAGTCAGGGCCCGATCCAACCGGAAAACAAGGCGTTGAAAAGAAACGGCTAATCGCCTGGATAACACAACCTTTGCGGGAAATTTCGGCTAGTGACTTACGTAACGTTAACTGTGGCTCGCCGGCACTGGATGGCAGGTTGGCCCCCAATGCGATCAAACATTTTGACGGCAAGTTGTACACCTTTCTGTCACAATCGGGTTTGAATCAGGCTTGCGAACATAGCCAGAAACCTTATTTTGTTCGCACCGCCAAGCCAATTTTCACACTCACTCACGGACTTCTGGCACGGCGCATTACCGAAGGGACCAGTTTATGTTTTACAAGGACGAACGGCTTGCGCTGTTCATTGATGGATCGAATCTATACGCCGCAGCCAAAGCGCTTGGGTTCGACATTGATTACAAATTGCTGAGACAAGAGTTCATGCGGCGCGGTAAACTTCTGCGCGCGTTCTACTATACTGCACTGCTGGAAAATGACGAGTATTCGCCTATCCGACCGTTGGTTGACTGGCTGCATTACAATGGGTTCACGATGGTGACCAAGCCAGCCAAGGAATACACCGACAGCATGGGTCGGCGAAAGGTCAAGGGCAACATGGACATCGAACTGGCCGTCGATGCCATGGAACTGGCCCCTCGTGTTGACCATATCGTCTTGTTCTCTGGCGACGGTGACTTTCGTCCTCTGGTTGAAAGCCTGCAGCGTCAAGGCGTGCGTGTCTCGGTTGTTTCGACAATTCGCAGCCAACCTCCGATGATCTCCGATGAATTGCGCCGGCAGGCCGACAATTTCATTGAGCTCGAAGAATTGCGCGATGTCGTCGGCCGACCTCCACGCGATGTCGTGGACGAGCGCCAAGTGGCCGTCGCCACCGCCAAATAAGCAAACGTCGCCGCTACCTGCGGCGGCGTCGCCTTGCGACTGGATTATCGCGGCACAAGCCTTTACCTCTTGCGAGGATAGGAGAGCTGCGATGTCGAAACCGCCCCTAACAATTTACTTGGCCGCACCACGTGGATTTTGCGCCGGTGTGGACCGCGCAATCAAGATCGTCGAAATGGCGATCGAGAAGTGGGGGGCGCCAGTCTACGTGCGCCACGAGATTGTGCATAACAAATTCGTGGTGGACGGATTGCGCGAAAAGGGTGCGGTTTTCGTGGAGGAACTAGATGCCTGCCCCACCGACCGACCTGTCATATTCTCGGCGCATGGCGTGCCGAAAGCTGTGCCTGCCGAGGCAGAGCGCCGGGAAATGGTCTATGTCGATGCAACCTGTCCGCTCGTGAGCAAAGTGCATATCGAAGCGCAGCGTCACGCGGACCGCGGACTACAAATGATCATGATCGGGCATGCCGGCCATCCGGAAACGATCGGGACCATGGGGCAACTTCCCAAAGGCGACGTGCTGTTGGTTGAAACAGTGGAAGATGTGGCCAGCGTCGATGTGCGGGATCCGACCAAACTGGCATTCGTTACCCAAACAACCCTGAGCGTCGATGACACTGCTGATATTGTTGCGGCACTGCAAACACGCTTCCCGCAAATTGTCGGGCCACACAAAGAGGATATTTGCTACGCGACCACCAACCGCCAGGAAGCCGTTAAGGCGATGGCGCCCATGGTCGACGCCATGCTGGTCGTTGGGGCACCCAATTCATCGAATTCCAAGCGCCTTGTCGAGGTTGGTGCGCGCGCCGGCTGCGCGTATGCCCAGCTGGTGCAGCGTGCAACCGACATTGACTGGCGGGCCCTCGATGGAATCGGTTCGCTTGGCATCACTGCGGGCGCTTCTGCGCCTGAAGTTCTGGTGAACGAAGTGATTGATGCGTTTCGCGCTCACTACGACGTGACAGTCGAACCCGTCGAGACAGCACAAGAAAACGTAGAGTTCAAAGTACCGCGCGTGTTGCGGGCGTCAGCGTGACAATCCCATGCAGAACTGGTTAGAGTTTGAAGGTCGGATCGAGCCGCTAGTTTGGGGACGCGGCACATATACCATCTTGCGACTTCCCGCATGGGTAAGCACTTCCTTGCAAGCCCAGAACACGAAACGCGTCGAAGGCGAAATTGCCGACTTTCCTGTCAATCTTGGACTTGCCAAGTCGCCAGAGGTGGACGGTGTTTTTCTCTGGACTGGCAAATCCTTGCTGGATCAAATCGGCGTTGTGCCAGGACATGCGCTGAATATCCGATTGCGGCCTACAGACCCTGACCATGTCGATACGCCCTCAGATGTGAACGCCGCACTGAGCGCGGCGGATGTCACCCATGTCTGGACCGAACTCACGCCCGGGAAACGCCGCGGGTTGTTGCACCAAGTGCAAACGGCCAAACGCGCAGAAACCCGAAACAAGCGTATTGCAGCTCTTGTTTCCCATCTGAAAGACGCCCCGTGATTTCTCGCATTCCGTTTGCACCATTGATTTTGGGACTTGCCGGATTGATTCCGTTTGTTTGGGGGGCGCTGACTTATGTCTCTCCTGCACTCGCCAACTGGGGCGCGGCGGCGCTTGGCCCACGGTTCGTCGGACCTTATGTCCAGCTGTTTTATGGTTCGGTCATTCTGAGTTTCATGTCCGGTGTTTTATGGGGATTTGCGACCCGGGCCGTCGGCCAAAAAGCCGCTGTCGGCTATGCCTTGTCGGTGATCCCTGCCCTGTGGGCCTTTTTCATGACCGGCGGCGGCCCGACCACCGCAGCCCTGAACCTTGTTTTCGGATTTGCCGGACTGTTGATACTGGATTATGCCTTTTACGCTTGGGGTCTGACCCCATCTTGGTGGATGGCACTGCGCAGTCTTTTGACCGCGATTGTCATTGCCTGTCTGTCTGTTGGAGTTGTCTTTTGACCGACCAAGAAACAATTGCCGTCTACGATGCCAAGGCGGATGATTACGCTGCCATGGCAGATGACTACAGCCGCACAGATCCCATATTGGCGGCGTTCATTGCCGACTGTCCGCCCGGCGGCCGCGTCTTGGACCTGGGCTGCGGCACAGGGGCCGCCGCGGCGACAATGGCCAGTG
>CAWUIW010000326.1:0-3338 GCA_963922515.1 uncultured Rhodobacterales bacterium
CCGGTGGATTGCACAACGCGTTGACCCGGGTTTTTCGATCCGCCAGCGCCGACGCGCGCTTGGGGGTGCTGCAAGCGCACCCTGACCTTGCCGGAAAGCTTGCCGCGGCCAAGCGTTTGACGGCAGAAAGTACCGCAGAGCAGGCCAGCGCAGGCTTGGATGCCTTGACAGATGCGGAGCGGTCAAAATTCACGCAGCTCAACTCTGCCTATTCAGATAAGTTTGGCTTTCCATTCATCATCGCAGTGCGGGACCATACCAAGGCCAGCATTCTCGCCGCATTTCATCAGCGCCTGACCCATGACCGGCAGACCGAATTTGCCGAAGCTTGCCGCCAAGTGGAACGGATCGCGGCGTTTCGGCTGCGCGATCTGCTGTCATCATGACGCGGACGCTGTGCATGCGTCCTTTGGACGCGTCAGATTTTGCGCCGTTTGGGGATGTTCTGGACTGCACAGGCGCACCCGACATGTTGATCAACCAAGATCTCTGTGGGCGGTATCACGATCGGGCTCATCTGGATTTTGCTGACGGCCGTGCCGGGCTGAGCCTGTTTCACGCCGAACGGCGCCAGCTGCCGTTGCAACTTGACATGATGGAACGTCACCCCGACGGAAGCCAGGCCTTCATTCCGATGACCCAGCACCCGTTTGTTGTGATCGTGGCGGCAGATGCGGGCGGGCAGCCCGGCGCGCCATTGGCGTTTCGCACGGCTCCGGGGCAGGCGGTAAACTATCATCGTGGAACATGGCACGGCGTCCTAACGCCATTGGCCGCACCGGGCGTTTTCGCCGTGGTCGATCGCATTGGACCGGGTGCGAACCTGCAAGAGCACTGGTTCCAGACGCCATACACGATCACCGATCAGGACTAATCGCGCGCCGCCATCCGGCGGGCCATATCCAGCATCCTCGCGGAAAAGCCCCATTCGTTGTCGTACCAACCAAAAATCCGGATCTGCGTGCCGCTGATCCGCGTTTCAGGCAGGGCGAGGACCAGTGATTCCGGACGCGCGCGCAGATCGGTCGAGACCAATGGCCTGTCTGTCCAACCCAGCACCGGCGAGGTTTCGGCCATGATCTGCAGCGCTTCGACCGGGTCGTCTGGCACCCATTCCAGTTGAGCGATGAGATCAATGGAAGACACGCTGGCCGTTGGTACCCGCACAGCCGCGCCGGTCAACTTGTCGGCCAAGTTTGGCAGGATTTGCCCGGTGACGGTCATCGCGCTGGACGTGGTTGGCACCATTGAAAGGGCGCCGGCTCGGCTTCGGGCCAGATCCCCGCGAGGGGCGTCCACCATAGGTTGACTGTTGGTGTAGCAGTGGATCGTGGTCGCATGGGCGCGCTGGATGCCATAGTTGTGGTCAACCAAGGCCAAAAGCGGTGCCAGTGCATTGGTCGTGCATGACGCATTGGACACCACCTTGGCCATCCCAAGGTCCACATCATTGGCCCCCATCACCACGGTGACATCGGCTGCCGGCGAAGGCCCCGATATCAAAACGGCGTCAGCGCCGGCTTCCAGCCCGCGCTGGGCGACATCCGTTGTGCGCGCAACGCCCGTGCATTCCAGAACCAGGTCCACGTCAGACAGGTTAAGTGATCGGATGTCCTCGGTGCGGTGAAAAGGGATGGTCAGATCCCCGACGCGCATCGCAGCTTCTGTGGTCTCAACTGGCATAGCCAGCGGCCCGAAGGTGCTGTCATATTCAAAGAGGTAAGCGCAGGTTTCCAACGGGGCGAGATCATTTATGCCCACCACCTGAGCGCCGGTGTCATCGGCCACGATCTGACGCAGGATTGTTCGGCCTATGCGACCAAAGCCATTGATAAAGAGTTTCATGCCACAGACCCTGCCGCGCACAGAAGTGCCGTGCAATCAACGGCTTCTGTACCAATACAAAATTTGATCAAATTATTACAGCGGCGCGTGTCGGTTGACATCCTTATACAGCAAGTATCGGAACGGTTCGGGGCCACCCGCGTAACAGGCCTGCGGGCAAAACGCCCGCAACCACATGAAATCTCCGGCTTCCACCTCGACCCAGTCCTGGTTCAGCCTGTAAACGCCCTTGCCTTGCAACACATACAATCCGTGTTCCATCACATGGGTCTCGAGGAACGGGATGACAGCACCCGGCTGCAACGTCACGATGTTCACATGCATGTCGTGCCGCAGGTCGTCCGGATCCACAAACCGCGTCGTGGCCCAGCGGCCACCCGTTCCAGGCATGGCAGTTGGCGAAACAGCCGCATCGCTGGTGACAAAAGCGTCCGGCACGGCCAGTCCATCCACGCTCTGATAGGTTTTGCGGATCCAGTGAAACCGCGCGGGCGCGTCGCCCTTGTTCTGAAAGGTCCAGGTGCATCCAGCGGGCAGATATGCGTAGCCACCGGGAGAGAGGTGATGCTCAGCGCCTTCAATCGTCAGGTCGGCCGTTCCATGCGTCAGGAACACAACGCTTTGCGCCATCCCGTCGGTGTCAGGTTGGTCGCTGCCGCCGCCTGGGCCGACTTCCACAGCGTATTGGGAAAAAGTCTCGGCAAACCCGCTCAGCGGGCGCGCCAATATCCACGCCCGCGTCTTGGACCAAGACGGCAACTGCGAAGTGACGATATCCTGCATGGTACCGCTAGGGATCACGGCATAGGCATCGGTAAAGATCGCCCGGCCGCTGAGCAGTTGCGATTGCGGTGGATGACCGCCCATCGGCGCCGCATACTGGTGTGTCATCTGTTCATGTCTCTTGCATTGTGTGCGTTATGACTATGCCGATCTGTCGCGCGGGGCGCCAGAGTACCCAAAGTACAACGTTGGGCTTTGGCAAGCAAAATTGCCTATGCTACGGTCTGGTCAAACCTGTGGGCACACAGGACAAAAGCGTTCAAGGGTGTTTCCATGCGGATTTTCGTTTCTTTGGCTCTGGGCCTTGTTGTTACGGCCACGTCGGCGCAAGCCCAAGCCGGGTTTGTCAGCCGTTTGTCCAACATTGGCCTGACGCAATCAGACATCAACGTGCTGAACGAAGCGGCGCGGTCGCTGTACGTGGCCCAATCTCCGCGCACCGGTGCCAAGACACAATGGGAAAACCCGGAAACGGGGGCACGAGGACAAGTGGATCTGACGGACGTGGACGGCAACTGCGTTTCGATCCGCCACATTATCAGGCCGCTGGGGGCAGACGCGTCTGCAGCATTCACCAATCGTCGCTGTAAAACCGCAGACGGCACGTGGCAATTGGCAGCACAATAGATTTACCGACACGGCACAGCTAACAGGAACACCTATGTCTGACTCTACCGCAGCGCTGCATCCGATGGCGCCAGAGCACATGC
>CAWUIW010000327.1:0-3308 GCA_963922515.1 uncultured Rhodobacterales bacterium
CTTGAAAGAGAGTTTTCATGACACGTCTTGCAATCGCATCCTTCCTGATCGCAACGCCTGCGTTGGCACATACATCTGGCACGGGTCATATCCACGCTTGGGAAGCGGGCGCCGTGATTGCGCTGCTCATTTCTGCCGCAGCCGCGCCGGTCGTGCTGAAGGCCATTCGCGCGAAGAAGTAAGGGCACGCGATGCCAGCTAAAATTCCGGCCACAATCGTCACCGGCTTTCTTGGGGCCGGCAAAACCACCTTGATCCGTCACATGCTGCAAAATGCAGAGGGACGGAAGATTGCGCTGATCATCAATGAATTTGGTGATCTTGGCGTAGATGGTGACATTCTGAAAGGCTGCGGCGACGAAACCTGCACCGAAGATGATGTGATGGAGCTGTCCAATGGCTGTATCTGTTGCACGGTTGCAGACGATTTTATTCCAACCATGGAAAAGCTGCTGGCCCGTGAAGACAAGCCGGACCACATTGTGATCGAGACATCTGGGCTGGCACTGCCGCAACCTTTGGTCCGCGCGTTCAACTGGCCCGATGTGGCAACCAAAGTCACCGTCGATGGCGTGGTAACCGTGGTGGATGGCAAAGCCGTACACGAAGGGCGCTTTGCCCATTCGGTGGAGGCCGTAGACGCCCAACGCGCCATGGATGAAAACCTGGACCATGAGACGCCACTATCCGAGCTGTTTGAGGATCAAGTCGCCTGCGCAGACATGATCGTCGTAAACAAAACCGATCTGTTGGAAGCGAATGAGGCATCTGGCCTGATGGGTCAGTTGAAATCCGACAGCCGTGACGGCGTTCAGGTTGTCAGCACGTCGATGGGTGCGCTACCCGTGGATGTCCTGCTGGGCCAAAACATTGGGGCCGAAAGCGATCTGGATGCGCGCGCAGAAGTGCATCACCATCACCACGATGATGATCACCACCACGATCATGACGACCATCATCACCATGATCACGATCACCACCACCATCATCACCATGCGCATGAACATGGCCATGACGAGTTCGAAAGTTTCGTGGTCGAAATGGGCGAGATCACAGACGTTGAAACGACCTTGGAAAAGATCGCAGATACGATCCGTGCCCATGACATTTTGCGCCTCAAGGGTTTTGCCGCTGTCGAAGGCAAGCCGATGCGCATGACGATCCAAGCCGTTGGTCCGCGTGTGGACAGCTATTATGACAAACCGTTCGGGTCAGACCCGCGCAGCACGCGTTTGGTTGTCATTGGCCAAGCAGGTCTGGACCAAGCAGCAATCTCTGCAGCTTTAACTGCATGATTTACGTCACGCCCGGAGACCCTTTGGACCCGGGCGCGGCGACATTGCTGCGCGCCAGCCATGCGTTGATGGAAAAATTGTTCGAACCGGAGTCAAATAACTATCTGGACTTCGAGGCACTGAAAGCGCCGCATATCCATTTCTATATCGCGACCGATGGTAAGGCGACTTATGGCACGGGCGCGATTGCCGCTTATGACGATTATGCGGAAATCAAATCCATGTTCGTCGCCGAAACGGCGCGCGGCAAAGGCGTCGCCTCGATGATCTTGAGACGCTTAGAAATGGAGGCGCGGGTTTTGGGCAAAGCTTGGCTGAAACTGGAATCTGGGGATAAGCTGGTGGCGGCGTTGAAAATGTATGAACGCCACGGGTTCAGCTATTGTGACAAATTCGGCGACTATGTTCCGACCCATGAATCTATCTTCATGGAAAAGCGGCTGGACTGATGCATTTACTTGCCGCCGCACCAGGTGCCATTGATGATGGTTCGGAACCCTTCGATCTGGTCCAGACCCCCGCCGATATTGTTGTGATCTCTGCAGCGGATACAGAACTGTCCGCCCTGTCCCTAGCACGTCAGGATTTGGAATTTGGTAAGTCGCTGCGCCTCGCCAACTTGACCCATCTGGGGCACCCGATGTCGGTCGACATGCATCTGGATGACTGCGCGACGAAATCAAAACTGGTCATTGCGCGCGTGTTAGGCGGGCGCGGGTATTGGACCTACGGGTTGGAACAATATGCGGCGCGATTGCGCGAGGCAGGCGTGCCCTTTGTGGCCCTGCCCGGCGATGACAAACCGGATGAAGAGCTGCGGTTGTTATCGACGGTTTTTGAAGAGGATTACACCGCGCTTTGGTCCTATCTGATCGAAGGCGGACCAGAAAACGCACAGAACTTCTTAAGCTACGCCGCCGCTATTTTGGACGGGTCCGAAAAGCCTGCCGCCGCCAAGCCATTGCTACGGGCTGGCCTTTATTGGCCGGGCATGACCGATCCCAGTTTGGGCAGTTTGAAAGAGGTTTGGACAAAAGGCGCGCCGATTGTTCCTTTGATCTTTTACCGTGCTTTGGTTCAAGGCGCGGGCCTACATCCGATCAACCGTTTGGCCGCTGCTCTGTCGCGTGCGGGGCTGAACCCAATGCCGGTCTTTGTGGCATCGCTGAAGGATCCAGTGTCCGTTGCAACGCTGCACAGTCTTTTTGCGGATGCCCCGCCCGATGTGATTTTGAATTGTACCAGTTTTGCCGTTGGCACGCCGGACAAGCCCGGCGCCAATCCTTTGGCGGCTGAACCCGCCAATAGTGCGCCGGTTTTTCAAGTGGTTCTGTCCGCCTCATCCGAAGCCGCTTGGGAAGAGAACCTGAACGGGTTGTCGGCCCGAGATATCGCGATGAACGTTGCCCTGCCCGAAGTAGATGGCCGCGTTTTGACACGTGCTGTATCGTTCAAGGGCGAAGCTTACTTTGACGAAGCGACCGAATGTCCGATCGCAACTTATAGGGCGCGAGGCGACCGGATCGCATTCGTGGCAGAACTGGCGAAACGCTGGGCCCAGTTGCGCCGAACAGATGTATCCGAAAAGAAAGTGGCCTTGGTTCTAGCGAACTATCCCAACAAAGACGGACGTCTGGCCAATGGCGTTGGGCTTGATACACCTGCGGCGACGGTCGGTGTGCTGAACCGATTGGCCGAGAAGGGGTTGGATGTCTCTGACCTGCCTACTGACAGCGACGCGCTGATGAAGGCGATCATGGCCGGCCCGACCAATTGGCTGACAGATCGTGCGGATCGCAAAGGCGGTGAGCGCCTGTCGCTGGAGACTTATCAGGAACACTATCAAGCGCTCTCGCACGATCTGAAACTGGCTTTGGAAGAACGCTGGGGCGCGCCGGAGGACGACCCTTTCTTCGACGATGGGGCCTTCGCGCTGTCGATCCTGAGATATGGGAACGCGGTCGTGGGCGTGCAGCCCGCGCGAGGCTATAACATCGACCCCAAAGACACCTA
>CAWUIW010000328.1:0-3289 GCA_963922515.1 uncultured Rhodobacterales bacterium
CCATCAAGGATTGCCTTGAAGGTCTCTGTGCTGGCTGTCAGCGTGACGTCGGCGGCATCGTCCGACAAACGGGCGCCGCTTGCGTCCATGACGATCGCACCCAGATCGGTGATCTCGAATTTCGCAGAGCCGTCAAAACCGCCGCCACTGAGTTTCTCGTTCAATACACCAACGGCCTCTTGCAGAATGTCGCTCATGTTACCCTCTTTGATTTGATGCGTCCGTGTCTGGATTTCGGCGCGCATCACGTTACACTCTTGCACGTTATGGTCGTTAAACATCTCAAACTCAAAACTGCCGTGACGGCAACCGCCGTTTTTATGGGAATCGCCACTATGGGCTTGTCTCAGTCGGCCGATGTGCAGGATCCGAACATCCTGTTGAACCAGTTGGCGGACGCCGACCCGGTCGAGGCTATGCGGCTGGACCGGCAGTTGCAGGCGCTCTGGCAAAAAACGGGCTCTCCCGCAATGGACCTGCTGGTGAAACGGGGGCGCGATGCGCTAGAGGTTGAAGACTATGCCGAAGCCGTCGAACACCTGACTGCGCTGACGGACCACGCGCCGGACTTTGCCGAAGGGTGGCACATGCGTGCCTCCGCGTATTTCGAGATGGAGCTGTATGGGCCCGCGGTTCTGGATCTGGAACGTGCGCTGGCACTGAACCCCTACAACTACAATGCCATTTTCGGCCTTGGATCCCTGCTTGAACTTTTCGGGGATGACGAAGGCGCCTTTGCCGCTTATGAACGCGCTCTTGCGATACATCCGCATCATGAAAACGTGACCAACGCAATCGAACGTCTGAAACCCGCGGTCGTGGGCAAGGCGCTGTAAGCCCGAAAACGGGCAGGGGGCAGAACTGAGCGCGCATTCCCGGGTCGCGGCCGTTCTGGGCCCGACCAATACAGGCAAAACGCATTATGCGATCGAACGCATGCTGGCACATCGCACCGGTGTGATCGGTTTGCCGCTGCGTTTATTGGCCCGCGAAGTGTACGACCGGATCGTGGCAGCCCGCGGTCCGTCGGTTGTGGCGCTGGTCACCGGAGAAGAGCGGATTGTTCCGCCGCGCACACAGTACTGGGTGTGCACGGTTGAAGCGATGCCCGAAGGCATGGGCACTGATTTCCTTGCCATTGATGAAATTCAACTTTGCGCGGATCCCGAACGCGGACATGTGTTCACGGACAGGCTGTTGCGAGCCCGCGGCACCCATGAAACGCTTTTTCTTGGGGCCGATACGATGCGCGGTCCCATTCATGCCCTGGTTCCGGACGCGGAAATCATGCGCCGCGAACGGATGTCACAGCTGGTGTATTCGGGGGCCAGAAAGATCAGCCGAATGCCGCCCCGCAGCGCCATTGTCGGGTTTTCCGTTGATGGGGTTTATGCCAACGCCGAACTGATCCGCCGGCAAAAAGGGGGCGCTGCCGTGGTGATGGGCGCGCTAAGCCCGCGCACACGAAACGCACAAGTGGAACTCTATCAAAACGGTGATGTCGATTACCTTGTGGCAACGGATGCCATCGGTATGGGGCTGAACCTTGATATCGACCATGTCGCGTTTGCGTCGCTGACAAAGTTTGATGGCCGACGCATGCGGCCATTGGCACCAAACGAACTGGCGCAGATCGCCGGTCGTGCCGGCCGCGGCATGTCGCATGGAACATTCGGTGTGACCGGCGAGGCGCCGCCGCTGGACGATGGGGTGGCTCAGGCCATTATGGACCATCGATTCACCCCGCTGAAAAAGCTCAACTGGCGCAATGCCGCGCTCAGCTTCGGCTCGATCGATGGGTTGATCCACAGCCTTGAGGTTGGTCCCGAACATGAGGTTCTGGTCAAAGGGCGCGAGGCCGACGATCTGCAGGTCCTGAAATCCTTGGCCAAGGTGGCAGAGGTGGCGGCGCGGGCCAGCGACGGGGCGTCTGTACGCCTTTTGTGGGACGTGTGCCGCATTCCCGACTTTCGCGGTATCAGCCATGCCGAGCATTCCGGGTTGCTCGAGGTCATTTTTGGGCACCTGCACGAGCGCGGCGGCGTGCCGCAAGATTTCATGGCACGTCAAATCCGCAGGATCGATCGGACTGACGGTGACATTGATGCCTTAAGCAAGCGCTTGGCGTTTATCCGCACATGGACATACGTCGCGCAAAGGAAAGGCTGGGTTGATGATGAAAGCCATTGGCGCGACGAAACACGCGCTGTAGAAGACAGGGTGTCGGACGCCCTGCACGAGCGGCTGACTCAGAGATTTGTGGACCGGCGCACATCGGTTTTGTTGCGGCGGCTCAAGCAGAAGGAGGCCCTGTTGGCCGAAGTGAACGATACCGGCGAAGTGACCGTCGAAGGCGAATTCGTCGGAAAGCTTGAAGGGTTCCGGTTTATTCCCGACAAGGGCGCCGGTGGCGCAGAAGCAAAAACGTTGAAATCAGCGTCACTGCAGGCTCTCGCGCCGCAGTTCCATCTGCGCGCGGACCGATTTTACAATGCGCCGGATACCGAAATCGATTTTACCGAACAAGGCGGCCTGATGTGGGGCGAATACGCCGTGGGCAAGCTTGTTTCCGGTCCCGATGCCTTGCGGCCGCAGGTCGAAGTCTTTGTCGACGACACAGCCGGTGAAGAAGTCGCGCAGAAAGTGCAACGGCGACTCCAGCATTTCATTGATCGTCGGGTGGCCAATCTGTTCGAGCCTTTGATCGCGATGCAAAAGGACGAGGTGCTGAGGGGTCTGGCCAAAGGTTTCGCCTTTCGGATGGTCGAAGGTCTTGGCGTGCTGCCGCGCACCGATGTGGCGCAAGAGGTCAAGGATCTGGATCAGGACGCACGCGGCGCGCTGCGCAAGCATGGCATTCGCTTTGGCCAGTTCACGATTTTCATGCCTTTGCTGCTGAAACCGGCCCCAACACGGCTGCGGCTGGTGCTGTGGTCCTTGGCCCAAGGTTTGGGCGAGTTTCCGGAATCGCCGCCCCCCGGGCTGGTCACGGTTCCCGTCGCCAAATCGGCCCCGGCTGGATACGCGCCGATGTCTGGATATGTCGAAGCCGGCGAACGCGCGATTCGCATCGACATGCTGGAACGGCTTGCAGACATGCTGCGCGCCGAAGACAGCCGCGGCGGATTTGAAGCCAAGGCGGACATGCTGTCGATCACTGGCATGACGCTCGATCAATTCGCTGACTTGATGCAGGGTCTGGGATATCGCGCCGAACGCGGAGAGCGGGAAAAAGCAAAGCCGGCCCCGAAAGCCGAGGCCGCCGCCGAGGCGCCGGTTGCCGATCCGG
>CAWUIW010000329.1:0-3286 GCA_963922515.1 uncultured Rhodobacterales bacterium
TCCCGGCGAAGTTCTCGAACACGTGCTGGTCGCTGATCGACACCAATGACGGTGTGAAAGTCGGCGCAACCTATGAAGCCACACCAGAAAAGATCGCCAAGGTCGACGGTTTCATCAGCCAAACCGGCGAAAGCGCGGATGTCCGCAAAGCCACCTACGAAGAGTCCGAAGGATGGTACACGGGCATCACCTCGGACATGTTTGGATGATCTGAAGGCCAACAGTGCGTCCGTTTTTTGATCCTGAACAAAGACGGGCGCACACCCCCAAAGCAAAAGTAAAACGACCTAGGAGGAGGATAAAATGATGAAACCTTTCATTCTGGCCGTTGCTTTTGGAGTTGCGACTGCGGCGGCGGCAGACGAGCCGATCACCGTTCCTTTTAATGGCTCTTTCGAAGACGCGGCCTTTGCCGTTGAAAGTGCTATCGTCGACCGCGGCTTGGTGATTGATTACGTCAGTCATGTCGGTGACATGCTGAACCGCACCGGGGCCGATGTCGGCAGCTCAGTCGACCTGTTTTCTCAAGCCGATATCTTCATTTTCTGCTCTGCCGTCCTGTCACGTGCGGTCATGGAAGAAGATCCCATGAACATTGCCCACTGCCCGTACGGAATTTTCGTTGCGGCTCAGGGTGATGATGTAACGATCGGATACAGAACCTATCCGGATGGCGCGATGCAACAGGTGCAATCGCTGCTCGCAGATATCGTGGCCGAAGCCGTAGAGGGATAATGGACTACCAAGGTTTCTTCCGGTCCGAATTGGACCAACTGCGTGACGACGGTGACTACCGCGTTTTTGCCGAATTGGAACGCCATCGCGGCGCCTACCCGCAAGCCACCTGCCACAACGGACCGGGTGAGGTGACGATCTGGTGTTCCAACGACTATTTGGGCATGGGTCAGCATCCGTCGGTTTTGGCCGCGATGCATGACGCGATCAATCGGTCGGGCGCCGGGGCCGGAGGCACGCGCAATATTTCGGGAACCACCCGCGATCACGTCGTTCTAGAAACGGAACTGGCGGACTTGCACGGCAAAGAGTCGGCGCTGTTGTTTACAAGTGGTTATGTGTCGAACTGGGCCGCGCTTGGCACGCTGGCCGGGCGCATCCCGGGCATCGCCGTATTGTCAGACGCGTTGAACCATGCGTCCATGATCGAAGGCATTCGGCACAGCCGAGCGCAAAAGATCATCTGGAAGCATAACGACCTCGCACATCTGGAAGCCAAGCTGGCAGCCCTGCCCGCTGAACAACCCAAACTGATCGCGTTCGAAAGCGTCTATTCGATGGATGGTGACATCGCCCCCATTGCAGAGATTTGCGATCTTGCCGACCGGTACGGGGCGATGACGTACCTGGACGAGGTCCACGCAGTTGGCCTCTATGGATCGCGGGGTGGCGGTATTGCCGAGCGTGATGGATTGCTGGACCGGTTGACAGTCATCGAAGGCACATTGGGCAAGGCGTTTGGCGTGGTCGGCGGCTACATCGCCGCATCTACCGAGCTGTGTGATTTCGTCCGGTCCTTTGCCAGCGGTTTCATCTTTACCACCGCTCTGCCGCCGGCCGTTGCTGCGGGCGCGGCCGCTTCGATCCAGCACCTGAAAGGCAGCTCTGCCGAAAGAAAACTACATCAGGAAAAGGTGGCCGAAGTGCGCCGCCGTCTGGACGCCATAGGATTGCCCCATATCGACAATCCCAGCCACATCATCCCGGTGATCGTCGGCGATCCGGTAAAGTGCAAGTTCATCTCGGACGTCTTGCTGAAAGACCACGGCGTTTACATCCAGCCCATCAACTATCCCACCGTGCCGAAGGGTACCGAGCGATTGCGTATCACCCCCTCGCCTTTGCATTCGGATGGCGACATCGACAGGTTGATATCAGCGCTCGAAGCACTTTGGGCGCAATGCCAGTTGGCGCGCTTGCCGATCGCTGCACAATAGAGTGACGGGTCAGCCTTGCGAGGCTGGCAGCGCCGCACCGCGGGTATAGAGGCGGTGCGTCGCCATGGCGCCCAGCCACATTGCGAATACGGCCACCCAAGCTGTCAGCGCAAGGATCGCACCACCGGACATCCCAGCGCCCACGGCACACCCCCCAGCCAGCATGCTGCCAAAGCCCATGAGAATGCCGCCCACCAAGTACCGTTCCGTTGGTGTATCGGCCTCGAAGCGCTGGATGCGGGCTTCACCCTTTATGAAGAACACACCAAACGCACCTAGAACCACCCCCGGGACCAACCCAAGACCGAACCCAAGAGGCAGGTTGGGTGTGTTGACAAGACCCATCAGCGTATCTGCCGAGGGGCCAGTGAATGTCACAGATTGCAGCGCCACAATCTCGAAAGAGGCCGCGGCAATCGCATAGGTCAGCATCCATCCGGCAAAAACCGCAAAACCTACCCCCAAGGCGGCGATCATTTCCGAGGGCCGCACGTTTTTATGCATGCCAAAAGCGATTGCAGCCAAAAGGCCGACCGCAGCAACTGCGGTCGCCGTGCTTTCGCTGAAACCAAGGATATCGAGCAGGTTGCGCTCGGACCCGCCGGGAACGGTCCAAAGGTTGGCCAACGTTTCCCGCACAGGGGACAGGACACCGCGCAAAGAGGCTTGCGCGGTCAGCGTCAAGACCAGCCCGGTCACGATGGCGCGCAGGTTGCCCGATGCCGATAGCACCAGCAAACGGCTGGCGCAGCCTCGGGCCAGGATCATTCCGGCACCAAACATCAACCCACCTAAGATAGCCCCTGAGAGGCTGCCCGTCAGGGCAATCTGGCGTGCATTGCGGGTATCCAGGTGGTCGGCAAGACTTGCGTATTGAACAAGAAACAAGGCGGAGCAGAAAGCGATCAGCCAGACGGCCAGTCTTGGTCCGATTTGGCCATCGGCGACCTCTATCGTTGCCGCGCGCAAACAGAATTTCGAATGTGCTGCAGACATCCCGAAAAGGACCCCGACGGTGGCGCCAACACCGAACAGCAGAGGGCTTTCTCCAAATGCGTCTATCAGCTGTTCCATGGTGTCTATTCCGGCCAGTTTTCAGACAACTGTAGACAACCACGGTCTTTGTCACCTTGATGTCGCTCAAGGCCAGCCTGGGCTATTCGAACTCCATTTGCTCATAAACCCGCCCGGCATTCTTGGTGGCCAATTCATCAAACGTGTCGAGATGTGAGAACGGCGATTGGTCTACATAGTAGGCCTCTGCTAAGTCGCCACCATTGTCGAGATGCTCTTCGATCTTCGACATGTCGTTGCAGTAGGCGCAGAGGGTCTGC
>CAWUIW010000330.1:0-3246 GCA_963922515.1 uncultured Rhodobacterales bacterium
GCTGCGGCCACACCCAGTGACGACGCGGGGACTGCGGCCGAAGAAAAGCAACCTGAAACGCTCTCTGCCGCCCGCGACGGCGGGCCCGATGATCTGAAACTGCTCAAAGGTGTGGGGCCGAAGCTTGAGCAAACCCTGCATGAGTTGGGGTTCTATCATTTCGACCAGATCGCGGCGTGGACAGAAGCGGAAGTTGCTTGGGTGGACACGCGGCTCAAATTCAAGGGCCGGATCGAGCGTGATGGTTGGATCGAACAAGCGAAAATTCTGGCCGCCGGCGGCGAAACAGAGTTTTCGAAACGACAGGGTTAGGGGTCGCGGACAACGTATGAGCACCGAACACAACAAAGCCATGGCACGCAAAAGCCGCCACATCTCGTTGGTGATTGCGGGGTCCATGGTGTTGTGGCTGGTGATACAGTTCTTTGTCGGGCCTGCGGTCGGTTTGCCGGGTCGATTTGCACTGCTTTTGGATTTCGCAGTGCTGGCCGCCCTGGTCTATGCCGGTGTGAACATAGTGCAACTCCGGCGGATGCGCCGGGCCAGCAAGGGATAAGCGTATGCTTCAGGATCAGGATCGGATCTTTACCAACATCTATGGCATGCATGACCGGACCTTGGCAGGCGCCAAGGCACGTGGGCATTGGGATGGCACGGCTGGCCTGATCCAAAAGGGCCGCGATTGGGTCGTGCAAGAGATGAAGGACAGCGGCCTGCGCGGTCGCGGCGGCGCCGGGTTCCCGACTGGTTTGAAATGGTCGTTCATGCCCAAGGAAAGCGATGGGCGCCCCGCCTATCTGGTGGTCAATGCCGACGAGTCCGAGCCCGGCACATGCAAAGACCGCGAGATCATGCGCCACGATCCACACACCTTGATTGAAGGGTGCCTGATCGCGTCATTCGCGATGAACGCCCATGCCTGCTACATTTACATTCGCGGCGAATACATCCGCGAAAAGGAAGCGCTTCAAACGGCCATCGACGAGGCATATGACGCTGGCCTGGTGGGGCCGAACGCAGCCGGGTCAGGTTGGGATTTTGACATTTACCTGCATCACGGCGCCGGTGCTTATATTTGTGGTGAAGAAACCGCATTGCTGGAAAGCCTTGAAGGCAAAAAGGGCATGCCTCGGATGAAACCGCCATTCCCGGCCGGGGCGGGGCTTTACGGTTGCCCGACGACGGTGAATAACGTGGAATCCATCGCAGTGGTGCCGACGATCTTGCGGCGCGGGGCATCGTGGTTCGCCGGCTTTGGCCGTCAGAACAACGCGGGCACGAAGCTGTTTGCCATTTCGGGCCACGTGAACAATCCCTGTGTGGTCGAAGAGGCCATGTCAATCACGTTCGAAGAGCTGATCGAAAAGCACTGCGGCGGGATTCGCGGCGGTTGGGACAACCTCAAGGCGGTGATCCCCGGTGGCTCCTCTGTTCCCTGCGTGCGCGGCGAGAAGATGAAAGACGCCATCATGGATTTCGATTACCTGCGCGGCGAGCTGGGCTCCGGCCTTGGCACCGCGGCGGTGATCGTGATGGACAAGGACACCGACATCATCAAGGCGATCTGGAGGCTGTCGAAATTCTACAAGCATGAAAGCTGTGGTCAGTGCACGCCTTGTCGTGAAGGCACCGGCTGGATGATGCGGGTTATGGACCGGCTGGTCCGCGGCGAGGCCGAGGTGGAAGAGATCGACATGCTCTTTGACGTGACCAAGCAGGTCGAGGGGCACACGATCTGTGCGCTCGGCGACGCGGCCGCCTGGCCCATCCAAGGTCTGATACGGAATTTCCGGGATGAGATCGAAGACCGGATCAAGGCACAGAAAACCGGCCGCATGGGGGCGATGGCCGCCGAGTAGGTCATGACAAAGCCGCCAAAAGAAATCGGTGAACGCATCGGCAGCTTGGCCGGCGAAACAGAACAACTAAGGTCTGACATCAGCGAAGTCGAACTGGAACTGCTCCGGCGCGAGCACCGGCTGTTTCACGCCATTACCAACGTCCTGAAGCCAGACAACCAAGCGGGTCCT
The DNA here is from genome assembly GCA_963922515.1 of uncultured Rhodobacterales bacterium. Taxonomy (GTDB): domain Bacteria; phylum Pseudomonadota; class Alphaproteobacteria; order Rhodobacterales; family Rhodobacteraceae; genus JACOMT01. Next base: position 2,031 of record CAWUIW010000330.1, read on the forward strand.
CGCCGGAGCGCCGTCTTGCAAGCGCTGGTTCGCAACATTTTCTTTGGAGGTGCCACAACAGCGATTGTTCTTGGGACTAGTGTGGTAGGTTTTCTAGGATTGTTAGTGGCATTGCATGCCAATCACCTGTTCCAAGAGCAAAATCAGCGGCTTGATGTGCAGAGCCATCTGATCGAAGCCCAAAGGCGGGTTGCCTTGGTTGGTGTTTTAACAGAAACGCTCAACGCCATTGAAGCCGCGGCACCAGCGACCGTTTTCAGCAGACCAGACTTCAATGAACATGTTGCGACGATTGTTGCCGCAATTGATGATGCGCTGGAGCATGAAGAGGGGAGCGACAGGCGACGCCGGTACAGCGACCGTGTCTATCTCGCTATTGCGGCACCTTTGCCGACTGATGAAGATTTTGCATCTGCCAAAGGCGAAATCGCATTCAAGCTTCCCAACAGTGTCAGCCCTGTACTTCAATACACGGGCGAGATCCGCCCACCGCAATACCAAGGAGGCATGCCGGTGGCTGGAGGTCCTGCTACGGACGCCGCGCTTAATCACATAAGGGACTTAGTGCTTCAATTCGAACTACCGCCTGGCTTGGTGAACCAAGTTGTTGCCGCAACACAGACCTTTCGCCCGTACTACTTTACAGATCCAGATGTCGAATTTGTTCAAGATCAACCGCTGGGATCGGCAAGCTTTGTCGAAAAGCTCACCGCGCTGCTGTTCGGGATAGGTGCGGACAACAAAATTCCTCCTGTTCAGCTGATTGAAAAGCCTCTCAGTCCAGAACGCGGGTTGATATACTTGGCACTTCACAATGCATTTCCGATGGTCGGAATGTCTGAGTTTTCTTCCGCGAATTTCCGATCAAGCGACTTGAGCGACTTTGATTTATCTAATTGGCCACTCGCAGAGTTTGATTTCTCCGACAGCGATTTTTCAAGGACGCGTTTGCTAATCAACACTAATCGTGACGATGCAGAGATCTTCGACGAGCGAGACAAGCGATCTTTCGAAGATGCTCAATTTAGGTGTGCAAGTGTCACGATCGCTGGAAGTGCGGATCAGGTCTTGTTTGATTTAAGTTCCGCCGAACCTGCAGACATTCAAGTCATTGGGGATGTCATTGAAGCAGACTGGTGGCGCATGGAGATGAAACGTTCCTATCTACCCGATTTGGTGCCTTCGATTGTACTCTTGGCCGAACATGGTGCAGATT
>CAWUIW010000331.1:0-3246 GCA_963922515.1 uncultured Rhodobacterales bacterium
TTTAACGCTCATTACGGTAAGCCGGATGTTGCCAAAGGCGCACCCGAAGCGACACCGGCAGAGTAAAAAAGGACTGAGATCCGTTATGTTCAAAAAACTGGCAACAGCAGCGATCGCTGCTCTGGTCCTCTCTCCTGCCGCAGGTTTTGCGGCAGGGTCCTACGACACCCATATCGAAGACTACAAGTTCTCGTTCGAGGGTCCGTTCGGCACATTTGATCAGGCCCAGCTGCAACGCGGTCTGCAGGTCTACACCGAAATCTGTTCTGCCTGTCATGGGTTGCAATACGTGCCATTGCGCACGTTAAGCGATGACCATGGTCCCGGTATTCCAGAGGATCAGGTGCGCGCTTTTGCAGAACAAAACTTCGAAGTGTTCGACGCAGAACTGGATGATTGGCGCCCGGCGATCCCAAGCGACAATTTCCCTGTCAACGATGCTGTCGGTGCGCCGGACCTTTCCATGATGGCCAAAGCCCGCGCTGGCTTCCACGGCCCTTATGGATTGGGTATCAACCAGCTGTTCAAAGGCATGGGCGGCGCCGAATACATTGCGTCATTGATGACGGGTTACACCGGCAATGACAAAGAAGAAGCCGGCGTCATCCTTTATGAGAACAAGGCGTTCCCGGGCGGTTGGATTTCCATGGCACCACCGCTTTACGGTGATGACGTCGAATACGCCGATGGGCATTCGACAGAGCTGCACCACGTATCACAGGACGTCGCTGCCTTTTTGATGTGGACAGCAGAGCCCAAAATGATGGCCCGCAAACAGGCTGGCTTTGTCGGCGTTGTGTTCCTGACTGTCTTGTCGGTTCTGTTGTACCTGACAAACAAACGTCTATGGGCGCCGATCAAAGGCAAAGAAGAATAAGCCTACGCCTCTGAAGTGAAACGTCAGCCATCGCCTACCGGCGGGGGCTGATTTTTTGGGCCACCTGCAAACGTTGGCCTGACACGCTCGAAACTGTTGCAACAACGATTTCGCTTTCGGTTTGCGGCGCATCAAACTCAACTTCCGCAAACTGTTCGGTGCGCCCCACCTGCGCGTTTTCCATCAGTATATGGTGAGTGCGCCCAACTTGTGCATCAAGGTGGATTTTCACCTGCTCATGGCCCGCGGCCCGCAAGCGCGCGGCACGTTCCTTGATCGCTCTGCCATCCACTTGCGGCATTCGGGCCGCTGGTGTCCCGGCCCGGGGCGAGTACGGAAAGACATGGAGCCAAGTCAATTCGCATTCCGATACTAAGGCCAGTGAGTTTTCAAAGGCGTGTTCCGTTTCGGTTGGGAAACCCGCAATGATATCGGCTCCAAACACCATGTCCGGCCGCAGGCGTCGCGCGTCTTCGACAAAGCGAATGGCATCGTCCCGCAAGTGCCTGCGTTTCATCCGCTTTAGGATCAAGTCGTCACCGTGTTGCAGGCTCAGGTGCAAATGCGGCATCAGGCGTTGCTCGGTCGCAATGGCCAACATCAGGTTATCATCGACTTCAATGGAATCGATCGAAGAAATCCGAAGTCGCCGCAGATCTGGAACAAGGCGCAGAATACGCATCACCAGATCACCCAGCTTGGGCGAGGAAGGCAAATCTGCCCCCCAGGATGTCAGGTCGACACCCGTTAGAACAACCTCGTTGAAACCTTTGTCGACAAGCCGCTTGATCTGATCAACGACGACGCCGGCCGGCACGCTGCGAGAGTTTCCACGACCAAACGGAATGATGCAAAACGTGCACCTGTGATCGCATCCGTTTTGCACTTGTACATAGGCCCGTGAACGTGCGCCAAATCCGTCGATCAAGTGGCCTGCAGTTTCCGTCACCGACATGATGTCATCGACTTGGACAGCTTCTGTTTCGCCGACAAAGTTGGGCGACAACCCTTGCCAGGACGTGGCCTGCATTTTTTCCGAGTTTCCCAGCACAACATCGACTTCGACCATGGCAGCGAAGGCGTGCGGGTCGATTTGTGCAGCGCACCCAGTGACAACAACACGTGAGTCGGGGTTTTGCCGATGCAGGCGGCGAATCTCTTGCTTGGACTTGCGCACGGCTTCTGCCGTCACCGCACAAGTGTTGACGACAACAACATCACGGGTGCCTGACTGGTCCGCCAGAGCCTTCATCGCTTCGGTTTCATATGCGTTCAACCGACAGCCAAGAGTTGCGAACTTAGGCACTGTCATTGGTGCTGCGCGACCCACGCCGCGTCCAGAACCCCGTTGAAAGCATGGGTCGTCGGCCCAGTCATCCAAACTCCGTCCGCGGCCCAATCAATAGCTAGTACGCCGCCGTCCAACTCAATTTCAACAGACCGGCCGGTCAGCCCGCGCCGAACGGCCGCAACCGCTGTCGCGCAGGACGAAGACCCGGACGCCAGTGTGATACCGACCCCGCGCTCCCAGACCCGCATGCGAATACGGTCAGAGCCAGTCACTTGCGCCACTTGAACATTGGTGCGTTCCGGGAACAGTGGGTGTGTTTCGTGTCGTGCCCCGAAAGCGGCCAAATCGACAGATTCGACGTCGTCGACAAAGAACGTACAATGAGGATTGCCCATGCCCGTCGCGGTCGGAGCCCCGTCAATCGGCAAATGCAGGGTGTCCATTTCTTGTGCCAAGGGAACATGCGCCCAGTCGGTGTGTGGTTGACCCATGTTCACCGCAACCAGTCCGTTGCCACGTTCCTTGGCCTGTAAGCGACCGCGCTCGGTCACCAGGATCACCGAACTGTCGCCGGTCTCATCCATGAGATGGCGCGCGATACAGCGTGTTGCGTTTCCACAGGCCGCCGACGTTGAGCCGTCTGAATTGTAAAACGTCAAATGTATGTCCTGACCGGCATGTGTGATCACCGCCAACTGGTCAAAGCCAACGCCCCGATGGCGATCTCCGATGGCGCGGACCAACGAAGACGACAGTTTGACGGCTCGCTCGCGGCCATCCACGACCACAAAATCGTTGCCAAGCCCATGCATCTTCATGAATGCCAGCGCGGTATGTTCCGGTTGCAAAGCCATGGCGGCCATATAGCGGCGAGGGAAAGACGAATCCAGTGCACCTTTTGGTTTATCAAAAATGGGGCTTGACCGTTCCGCTGGTGTTTCATAGTGAAGCGGTCTGTCAGCGCGCTGCGTCGTCGCGTGGTTGCGCCAAAAAGACCGCTGCTAGGCGGTTGCCTAGATGGGTGAAAACGCTTAGCTACGCGGGAAGAGTGGGCCGTTAGCTCAGTTGGTAGAGCAAC
>CAWUIW010000332.1:0-3245 GCA_963922515.1 uncultured Rhodobacterales bacterium
GATAGTTGTTGGAGCCACCCCGCATCGACTGCGTCGGGGCAACGCCACTGGCACGTGCAGGAACCAAATGACCCATGGCTCCGGTGGCTAGAACAGACCCCGTACCGGCGAGAACAGCGCGGCGATTGAACGAAGACATAGTCATCAGGAACTTCCTTTGGCTGCTTGGCGTCAATTTTGGCTACCAGGTGAAGATAGCATGCCTCCGAAAAATTCCGACACTTTGAAAACCGTGTGCTGACCTGCTGGCGTCACTGTTCCGTGATCATGAAATCGGAACGTCCGGTTCAGATGTGTCTGCGAGCGCCGGTTTTTCAGATCGCAGCAAGAAACAGCGCGTGGGTCCCTTGCCTTTCAAGTCAATGTGACCTCGGTCCTCGAAATCGAACAAGTCCCTCAGCAAACCGTGCGCGACCGGTCCCACTTGGATTTCCCCGGCCATGCCATGGGCTTCCATCCGGGCGGCCATATTGACACTGTCACCCCACAAGTCATAGGCAAATTTCTTTTTCCCTATGACACCGGCAACCACCGAACCGGACTCGATCCCGATGCGAACAGACACCGGCGTTTCAAGAACCGCGTTCAAACGGTCGACACAAGCGCACATTTCCCGGGCCAGTTTGGCCATGACCACGGCATGGTCCTCTCTTGGTTCTGGCAGACCTGCCGCAACCATGTAGGCATCTCCAATCGTTTTGATTTTTTCCAGCCCAAAGAAACCGACCAGGTGATCAAACTCCGAGAACACGACATTGAGGATGGAAATCAGCTTTTCCGGTGCAACGCGTTGTGAAAGCTCGGTGAACCCAACAATGTCGCAAAACAGAATTGTGGCGTTTTCTATGCCATCCGCGATCGTAGCGGGGCTGGACGTCAACCGATCCACGATAGAACGGGGCAGAATGTTCAGCAGCAATTCCTCTGACTTTTGCTTTTCCGCTTCCAGCGCGCGCTGAACGCGTTTCAACTCGGTGATGTCTCGCCAAATGGCATTGCTGTAAAGAATGTTGCCATCATTGTCGCGCACGGCATTCAGCTTCAAGCTGACGTCCAGCAATTCGCCGTTGGCTTTCAATACGCGAAACTCGGAATGTACCAGTGTGCCGTCCCGATTGAACGCCTCGATGTTATCTTGCACTTTTTCGCGCTCTTCATGCGGGTACAGGTCAATCAGGTGCTTGGTCAGGACCTCTTCCTTTGCATATCCAAACACATCAACGAGAGTCTGGTTGCATTCTATGATCCGACCGGTGCCTGCTTCGACCGACAAGCACATGTCCGGGGCATGATTGTAGATCGCTTCATAGTCTATCGCGTGGTCGTGCAAATCTGATGCCCCCAAGGTCGATGTCACATCGACTATGAAGGGCACCCATCGAATTGCAAGGCGCCCGCGGTCTGGCTTGGGCCGGCGCCTTCACTCGGCCGCGATCTGTCCTTCGACGGCTTCGACCCGTACGGCCGAAAACTTGAACTCGGGGATCTTGCCATAGGGGTCAAGCGCGGGGTTGGTCAGGATGTTGGCAGCTGCCTCGACAAAAGCGAAGGGCAGGAACACCATATCTTCGGCAACCGCGCGATCGGCACGCGCCATGACCACGACAGAGCCGCGCCGGGTCGTCAGGCGCAACATACCGCCCGGTTCGACCCCCAGTTTGCGCAGTGTTTTGGGATGCAGAGAGCAGTTCGCCTCCGGCTCGACGGCGTCCAAAACATGCGACCGGCGGGTCATTGACCCTGTGTGCCAATGCTCCAACTGCCGACCCGTGGTCAGGATCATCGGATACTCGGCATCCGGCGCTTCATCTGGCGGGATAACGCTGGCCGGTGTGAACCGAGCCCGGCCATCTGTCCGAGGGAACCCATCGCCAAACACGATCGCTTGGCCGGGATCTTCAGGCGACAGAGACGGGTAGGTGACCGCGTTCTCGCCAGACAGACGTTCCCACGTGATATTATCCAGCGATTTCATGTTCAGTTTCATCTCGGCGAACACATCTGCCGGGCTTTCGTATGTCCATCCAAGGCCCAGTCGCTTGGCAAGTTCCACCTCGATCCACCAGTCTTCCTTGGCCTCCCCCGGTGGCGACACAGCTGGACGGCCCATTTGGACCTGCCGGTTTGTGTTGGTGACCGTACCAGATTTCTCGGCAAAGGCTGACGCGGGCAGGATGACATCGGCGTAGTTCGCCGTCTCGGTCAGAAAGATATCCTGCACAACCAGATGATCGAGCTTGGCAAGTGCGTCGCGCGCATGCGCTACATCTGGATCCGACATCGCCGGGTTTTCGCCAAGAATGTACATGGCCTTGATCTGATCGGCATGGACCGCATCCATGATTTCGGTCACGGTCAGACCCTTTTCATTCGAAAAGTCGGCAGAGCCCCAAACATCGGTAAAGGCAGACCGCACACCATCATCTGTAACAGTCTGATAATCCGGTAGAAACATGGGGATCAGGCCGGCGTCCGACGCACCTTGCACGTTGTTCTGACCCCGCAGGGGGTGCAGGCCCGCGCCCGGGCGACCGACGTGACCGGTCATCAGCGCAAGCGAGATCAGGCAGCGCGAGTTGTCGGTACCGTGAATGTGCTGCGACACACCCATGCCCCAGAAGATCATCCCAGCCTTGGCGGTTGCAAAGTCCCGCGCCACTGCGCGCAGAACATCGGGTTCAATCCCGCAAATCTCGGCCATGGCGTCGGGCGTGAATCCCTTCAGATGCTCTTTCTCGGCCTCCCAGTTTTCGGTGTAGGCCTCGATGTATTGTTGGTCGTACAGGCCCTCCTCCACGATCACATGCATAATTGCATTCAGCATGGAGACATCCGCTCCGGGGCGGAATTGCAGCATGTGGGTGGCAAAGCGCTTCAACGCCTGCCCGCGCGGATCCATGACAATCAATTTGCCCCCGCGCTTGGTGAATTGCTTGAAATAGGTGGCCGCAACGGGATGGTTTTCCACCGGGTTGGCGCCGATGACAATTGCGACGTCGGCGTTTTCAATTTCATTGAACGTCGCGGTCACGGCACCGGACCCAACGTTTTCAATCAAAGCAGCAACAGAGGATGCGTGGCACAGCCGGGTGCAGTGATCCACGTTGTTGTGACCAAAGCCCTGGCGGATCAACTTTTGGAATAGATATGCCTCTTCGTTGGTGCATTTGGCGGAGCCAAAACCGGCAACTTCGCGCCCCCGCCCTTTCAAACCGTTCGCGGCAAAATCCAACGCCTCGTCCCAC
>CAWUIW010000333.1:0-3235 GCA_963922515.1 uncultured Rhodobacterales bacterium
CTTCTCGGGTGGATCGCTGTCGTCGGTGGTCAGCATTCTGGCAGGCTCGGATGCGCTTACCGTCCTGCCTTATTCCGTGATGTTCCTGCAACGCCGCCAAAAAGTGCTGACGGAACTTCCGCTCAAAATCGATCACCCGGACCGTACTCTGGGCATCTTGTCGCCCCGTCATGATCAGATCAAACCGGCAGCTGTGAGGTTGCAAAGCTTTGTCGCCTCGCAATTCCAGCATCTGGCGCACACGATCCTGCAACATCAACAAAACGCAGTGTGGCGCGGCGGAGAACGCTAACCGGCCGTCTGGTGTGCAACTCGAAAAACAAGGAATTCGGCAGGCTTCAACAGCGCCACTCCGAATTCAAGAACAACGCGCTCGGCATCCAGATCGCTTTGCGTCATGGTGTCCGGCCCGCACTTGACAAACAGCGCCTCCCGCTCGGACGCGCCTTGCAGGGCACCGGACATGAACTGCGACCGCAAGAAAACCTGAACGCTCTCGCGGAGGGAACGCCAAAGCGCGCGACCGTTGGGTTCAAAAACGGCCCAAGCCGTATCTTTTTCAACGCTCGTGGTAAGCATCGTCGCGTACCGTCGCACCGGAACATATTTCCAGTCACTGGCGGGCTCGGCAAGAGTGCGCGCGCCCATTACCCGCACGCCGCCATGGACGCTGCGCAGCACGTTGATGCCCATTGCGTTCAGGTGTGTATGCATCGACTGACTGACAGTATCGCTCAGACCGATGGCGCCCTGAACACCCTCGTTGGCGGGCGCCTTGAACAGTCCACACTGCGCGTCCACCCGGGCGTAGATGCCACAAACAGCGGCAGATGGGCCAACCATAGATGACTGCCGCGTCCAACGGCTCATCCGCTTTATCCACGGTGTGTACAGGGCGGCGCGTCCATGGATTGGCCGGGTGAGAGGTATAAATTCGCGCGCATCGGACACTTTTTGCGGCCCATCAAGCACAACGAACCGATGCGGCACGTCTTCGCTATGGCTGATCAGAACCTCATGGCTTTTCCGATCTGCACACCCGGGTGCGGCCAGCACTGAAATCTCGTCAATACCCGCAAATGCATCCAGATCGTCGGGCGTCACGCCATCTGATTGGATCGGCGCGACAAACACCTTTTTCCCGCCATTGGCGAAGAAGGCTTCGACGGCCTCGACGAGAGGCACCGACTGGCGCGGGACGGGATCAAACTCGTGCAGAAAATGAGTAAAGCTCACCACCGGCACCGGCGGCTCTGGCCATGTTGCTCCTTTTGGCAAGCGCCCCAGAAACCCGGCCACATGCATCGCGCGCCCGGATATTGCGCGGCCTGTTGCCTGCTCTTCGGCAAAAACACTTGGGGCTAGGTATTCCGGCATGCTGACTTCCGCTACGAGGCAGCCCCAGCATGGCGGAGCGGCCCATGTTTGCCAAATGGCAAATATGGCAGGCCGATTCCGTGGAACGTACGGTTTTGCGTGGACATAGCCACCGGTGCGATCATGGAAACTGTGCCCGGTTAACAAGGGCCAGCTAAGAAAAAGATCTGAAATCGAACACTTCGCATGCCGAATTTACAGACCGCCGAGACTGTCAGGAAAAAAATTTACAGATAAGTACTTTGTTTTCTGCATATTGTTCCAAAGTTTTCAAAGCTGCGTAGAATACGGTCAGAAATGGCGCGAAAGCTTGCAACGCGGGATGCCAAACCGCAGGTTGCCAAGGCAAACGCAGGGGGAGGAGCCTCAAAAATGACAGAGACTGTGACAAGCCCGGTATATCCACCGGCTCAAAGCTTGGCGGATGCGGCGCATGTGAATGCGGCTAAGTACGACGAAATGTATGATGCCTCTGTCTCGGACCCTGTCGCGTTCTGGGGAGAGCATGGCAAGCGAGTGGATTGGATCACGCCCTACACCCAAGTCAAAAACGTCGACTTCACTCTTGGCCATGTCAAAATTGAGTGGTTCGCAGATGGCACGCTCAACGTGGCCGCCAATTGCATCGATCGCCATTTGGCGACACGAGGCGATCAGACTGCGATCATCTGGGAAGCGGACGATCCAGATGTGCCAGCCAAGCACATCACCTACAACGAGCTGCATCTCAGCGTTTCGAAAATGGCAAATGTCCTGAAAGACTTGGGCGTTGCCAAAGGCGACCGGGTGGTCATTTACCTCCCGATGATCCCGGAAGCCGCTTATGCCATGCTGGCTTGCGCACGGATTGGCGCGATCCATTCCATCGTGTTTGCCGGCTTTTCCCCGGACGCGCTGGCCGCACGGATCAACGGTTGCGACGCCAAGCTGGTCATCACGGCCGATACCGCCCCACGCGGCGGCCGCAAGACAGCACTGAAATCCAACACTGATGCTGCTTTGTCCCATTGTCAGGACAGCGTCAAATGTCTGGTTGTGAAGCATACTGGCGATCAGACACCGTGGGTCGATGGTCGGGACTTTGATTATGGCGCGATGGCCGCCAACGCCTCAGCCGACTGTCCACCCGAAGAAATGAACGCCGAAGATCCTTTGTTCATCCTTTACACGTCAGGGTCCACGGGCCAGCCCAAGGGCGTGGTACACAGCACCGGCGGCTATATCGTGTACGCCTCGATGACGCATGAGGTCACGTTTGACTACCATGACGGGGACATTTTCTGGTGTACCGCGGATGTTGGGTGGGTCACGGGACACAGCTACATCGTGTATGGGCCGTTGGCCAACGGTGCGACAACATTGATGTTCGAAGGTGTGCCCACCTACCCCGACGCCAGCCGCTTCTGGCAAGTGTGCGAAAAGCACAAGGTGAACCAGTTTTACACCGCCCCCACCGCGATCCGCGCGTTGATGGGGCAAGGTCCCGAATTCGTCGAGAAATGCGACCTGTCCTCTTTGCGCATCCTTGGCACCGTCGGCGAGCCGATCAACCCCGAAGCCTGGAACTGGTACAACGACGTCGTGGGCAAGGGAAATTGCCCCATTGTCGACACGTGGTGGCAGACTGAAACCGGTGGCCACATGATGACCCCGCTGCCCGGCGCTCATGCGACGAAACCCGGGGCCGCGATGAAACCATTCTTTGGGGTCAAACCCCTGGTGCTGGAGCCGACATCGGGCGAGATCATCGACGGCAATGGCGTCGAAGGAGTTCTGGTGATCGCCGACAGCTGGCCAGCACAGATGCGCACCGTTTGGGGCGATCATGAACGGTTCGAGAAAACCTATTTCAGCGACT
>CAWUIW010000334.1:0-3234 GCA_963922515.1 uncultured Rhodobacterales bacterium
GAATAACTTGGGCGCGGCGCCAGAAAGCCGAATGCCACAACGGCGGCAAGAAACACGGCCGCGGCCACCAACAACCGGCGAACGGTGAGAATTTGCGTGATGCCTGCGTAGCTGGTCATATTGATTACCGTGGCCATTTTGGGTGACCCTGCGCCGGTTCTCAAAAACCTGTCAACCGCTTGCCGTGTTTGAACGTGCCAAACCACATCACGTCAGAGTGAGCATGGCGTTGGCGGGGGTCTTTTGGTCAGTGCCCAAGGTGGGTGGTTTGGCGATGGCCCCACAGTCCGCAGGCCTTTGAAACACGAACGCCAGAGAGCGGGCAGCTCTCTGGCGTTCAAGATTGTCGGCGTGTGTCGGCGCTTAGGCGGCGTTGCCCGTGCGGTATGTGTCGATCACTTCTTTGACCGGCGCATACGCGTCTTGGATCTTTTCGCGGGTCATTTCGATGACTTCGCGGGTGTTGGCCGCGTTGGCTTCGACGCGAGCGTGCGCGCTGGCAACGTGCAGGTCGATGACGTCGTTGATGCTTTTGGCTTTCATGGTTTCTTTGCTAAGCGTGGCGTAGCTGCCGACAGCGTCTTTAGCGTAGCCATACAGCGCTTTGTCGACTTCGATCACGCCTTCGATGGTCTTGCGACCGGCAGAGAAGCAAGCGCCAAACAGGTTGCTTACGCTTTGTGTCGCGTTCGAAACTGTTTTGGATGTCTCGGTTGCGACGGTTGCAACTTCGGTCTTGGTTTCGATCTTTGGTGCGGCGGCTTTAGTGGTCTTCGCAGTCATTGGAACTCTCCTAGAATGTAACTGAACCCTAAATAAGAACGCTTATGCTGCAGTGCAACATAAATATGCTGCGACGCAGCGTAAAATTAAAAGAGTGCGCCTTTTCAATGAAATAGGCTGGTCACAACATGCAAGGTGCCACCAACAAACGCCCCTAGAACCGCGCCATTGATGCGAATGAACTGAAGATCGCGGCCCACTTCGTTTTCCATGCGTTCCACAAGATCGTCGCTGTTCCAGTCTTCGATGATTTTCGTGATGTAGGTCACAACCGCGGGGCGGATGGTATCCAGAATGGTTGCAATACCGCCAAACAGACGTTGGTTCAGACTGTTTTCCAATTCGGGGTCTTTCAGCAGAACGTCTGCAAACTCGGAAATCCCCTTGGAGATGAGGTCTGCCGCGCGATCGGGGTCTTGTTCGAGGTTGCGTTGAATCTTTTCCAGCACAGAGGCGATGACTTTTTCAACGGCGGCCGCGAATTCGGGCGAGTCCAGGTACTTGTCGCGGCCTTCCTCAATGAAGCCCGAGATCCGCCCCGTTTCATGAAAATTTTCGACCAGATGAAGAACCGATGCATCGAAGTCCTGACGCAACGCCGACTCTCGGTCCGAAAGTTCGTCGATGATCGACAGAATACCGTCCACCAGGACCTTGACGATTTGTCGATCGACCGTCGAAGCAATCCACCACCGGCTGCGTTCCTGGACGATTTCAGTGACCTTGCCGCGGTTTTCGTCCAACACCTTGCGCACTTCTGCGAGGATATCGTCCATCAGTCGGCTGTTCACTGTGTCTTTCAGAAGTGATGATATGTTCGAGGACAGATCTGCTGGTTGCACGGATGTCTTCAGGAAATCGCGGATCGCCTTGTTGGCACCAACTCCAACGCCGCGCTCCAATTGGTACTTCAGCAGCAGTTGCAGAAGGTGCGAGATTTCCTTTGCCACCATTTTGGCGTTGTCCCGGTCCGCCAACCAAAGGGCCAGTTTGTGGGTCGGGTTGAACTTTTGGATTTGCCCCAGCAGCTGTTCGGGGACAAGAAAGTACTCATCGATGAAACGCGCAATGTTGGTGGCCGCTCGTTTCTGGTTGCGCGGCAGCAGGGCCGTGTGCGGGATCGGCAAACTTAACGGGTGACGAAACAAAGCCTCGACAGCGAACCAATCAGCAATACCGCCGACCATGCCAGCCTCGGCCATGGCCCGGATCAACAGCAGCCAATAGCCGGGTTCCGAAACTGAAAAGGTCGCGGTGTAAACGACAGCCAAACAGGCTAAAATGCCGGTAGCTACTCGGCGAACACGTCTGATTGCGTCTGTTTTTTCTGCACTCAGGTCCGCGTTTGCCGACGTCATTTTACCCTTAAGCCTCTGCCATGGCCCCTTCGTGGATAAAGGTTTCCACGCGATCTGCCACATCTTCAGCTTGCGTCAATACGAACATGTGCCCGCACGGAACCAGTTCAAGCGTGGCATTTGGTATTCGGGAGGCCATGATCTTGCCGTTCACGGTGGGCACGATGGGGTCGTCTTCGCCCATCAGGATCAAGGTCGGAATCTTGATCTGCCCCAGCCAAAAGAAGCTGGTCCAGCCTATGCCGGCAAGCAGCTGATACATATAACCTTTCTTGTCACCTGCGCGCATCGCTGCGGCATGTTCTTTCAACAATTCCCGGTTAAATGCAACTTCGCCACCGTAGATTTCGGCGCCGATCTCCAGCATGTGGTTTGGGTCCTGATAGCGTTTCGGCGTGGCCATCTTGCTCAGCACGCTGATGTTGCCCGGAACCATGACCATCCCGGCCGAGGTTGCCGCCAGTGTCAGCGACACGCACCGCTCTTGGAAATCATAGGCAAACTGCTGTGCCAGCGCACCGCCCCAGGACACGCCAAAAACGTGCACCTTGCCCACGCCCATTTTGTCCAGGATTTTGTTCAGCATCCGGGTCAGGTTGGTCAGGCGGTAGGGCGACCATGGCGTCGGCGATTTGCCAACTCCGGGGACGTCAAATGCGATCAAGCGTGTCCGCTTGAAATGGCTGACAAAGGGGCTCACCGTTTCGACACTGGCACCGATGCCATTGCACAGCAGCAATGTGTGCTCCGCGTCTTCCGGACCAATGACTGCCACGTTCCAGTCCTGGCCCATTACGGTGATCGTTTGGCTGTTAATTTCCAAGTACTTACCTTTCAGTCGCTTTCGAGAACATACGTGCCGGGCGCCGCGGCCAACGACTTGTGTTTTGTGTTCCCTGGTTTTTTCGGCGCGTTGATCTGGTTGCCGCCGCGTTCGGCCAGCCACACGGCCCAGTATTCCCACCAGCTGCCCTGATGGGTCTCTGCGCCAGCGATGTATTCTTCTGGGGTGGCATGCTTGCCCTTGTTGGTCATGAAACGCGCCTTTGGGTTGCCCGGCGGGTTGATGATCGACTGCACGTGACCTGCATGG
>CAWUIW010000335.1:0-3200 GCA_963922515.1 uncultured Rhodobacterales bacterium
CCGTCGATAGACATTCGGGTTCCTGAAGGCGCTTTTACAAGCGACGAACACGCCGAGATCACTTCTAGGGTGACAAACGCGTTTGCATGCATCCACGACATGAAAAGCGGAGACCGGGTGTTTGTCGGTCGGATCCTGCGCACCGAAGCCCGGTTGCGCAGTACTGTTTCTGAAGTCTAGCTTAGGCGGCTGATCACCACCGTTGTTTCTGGCTTTTTGCCAATTTCGCTTTGCGCTGTGTTGCGTGCAATGCGCCTCAGGGCTTCTTCCAAAGCGGCGTCGTCTTTAAGCGTTTTGGCGCCGGCACGCCCCATGAACTGAGACAGGTCTTCTTCCAGAACATCGACCAGCGGCGCCTTGGAGGATCCCATTTCGGGCAATCCCATTGTTTCACACCAAGGATCGCCCAAGGGCTCGTTGTCTTCGTCCAGAATGGCTGTCACCAGTACATGGCCATTCAAGGCCATCCGAATGCGGTCCCGCACCACCCCGTCCAGCGCACCGATCTGAACCGTGCCATCCAGATAGGTCCGTCCCGTTTCGACGTACTCAGCCACCTTGGGCGCGTTGCCACTTAGGTCCAACATCATACCGTTGACGGCCACGACGCTGGCCAGTCCGCCTGCTTCGCCCAATTTGGCGTGTTCACGCAAATGGCGATGCTCACCGTGCATGGGGATCAGCATCTGAGGCTGAACAATGCGATGCAGTTCCTGCAAATCGGGACGATTGGCATGGCCGGATACGTGGTACAGGCCCGAGGTGTCGTCCACCACATCAACACCCATTTCGCTCAATTGGTTGATGATGCGGATCACGTCCTTTTCATTGCCGGGTATTGTTTTCGACGAAAACAGGAACAGGTCGCCTGCCTTCAGTTCCAATCCTTGGTACTTTCCTCGAGCCAGCTGCGCGCTGGCCGCTCTCCGTTCGCCCTGGCTGCCTGTCACCAGCAGCATCAGGTTTGCGCGGGGAATGTCTTGTGCATCGTCCGAGCTGACGACCGGCGGAAAGTCGGTCAGCACGCCGGTTTCCACTGCCGCTTCGACCATGCGCCGCATCGCGCGGCCCAAAAGCACAATGCTGCGGCCCGCTTTTGCCCCCGCTTCCGCCAGCGTCTTGAGCCGCGCAACATTGCTGGCAAAGGTTGTCGTAACAACCATGCCCTCGGCTTCTGAAACAAGCTTTTCAATGTTCTGGCCCAGCTCACTTTCAGAGCGGCCGGGATGATGCGAAAAAACGTTGGTACTGTCGCAGACCAGGGCTTTCACCCCCGGGCGGCTGACTTCTGCCCACAGGTCGGGGTCAAAGGGTTCGCCCACGACAGGGTGGCGGTCCAGTTTGAAATCGCCGGAGTGAATCACCCGCCCGTCCGGGCTGTCGATGACCAAGGCGCCGCTTTCCGGGATCGAATGCGATACCGGCAGGAACGCCACCGAGAACGGACCGGCCTGAATCGTTTCCGGCCACTTGGACGCAGTGATCACCGCGTCTTCTGGATGGCCGTGTTCGTCCATTTTGCGACGCGCAAGGTTCGCCGTGAACGCGCGCGCATAAATTGGTGCGCCAAGGTCGGAATAGGTGTGTGCAACAGCGCCAAGATGGTCTTCGTGGCCATGGGTGATAAACACCGCGTCCAGTCGATCGGCGCTGTCTTTCAGCCACGCGATGTCAGGAAAAATCAGATCGACGCCGGGCGTGCCATCCATGTCTGGAAATGTCACGCCAATATCGACCAGGATCAGACGTTCTTTTCCCGGGGCGCCATAGCCGTACACATAGGCATTCATGCCAATTTCGCCGGCCCCGCCCAAGGGCAGGTAGATCAGGCGCTCGCTGCTCATCGTTTATGGGTTATCCTTGTTGTATTGGTGAATGACCGTCAGCCCATGCATGGTCAGGTCATCTTCAAACGCGTCAAATAGGGCTTCTGCTTGCTGAAACAAAGGGGCGAGCCCGCCCGTGGACACGATTTTCATATCCCGGTCCCGCTCTGCTTTGATCCGCGCACAGATCTCGCGCACCAGCCCGATGTATCCCCAGAACACGCCCGATTGCATACAGGCGACGGTATTGGTGCCCACCACGCGTTGCGGTTTGGAAATGTCCACATGCGGCAAGGCCGCGGCTGCCATATGCAGGGCTTCCAGGCTCAGGTTGACGCCCGGCGCGATCGCTCCGCCGACATACGCGCCGTCCGACGCGACCACATCAAAGGTTGTCGCCGTGCCAAAGTCGACAAGAATCAAGTCCCCCCCATACTTGTCATGACCGGCCACCGTGTTGACCAGCCGATCCGGGCCCACCGCCGTACCCGCGTCAACCCGAACATCCACCGGCAGTTTGCATCCCTGTCGCCCAACCACCAGCGGCCGCGTGTTGAAATACCGGTCCGCGAGCACCCGCAGGTTAAAAACGACACGGGGCACGGTGGATGAGACAATCACATCGGTGATCGCAACATCGATGTTCTGCAGACGCATGAGCGTGCTCAGCCAGACATAGTATTGATCCGCAGTGCGTTGATGTTCCGTGGCCGTCCGCCACGTTCCGATGAATTCGGATCCGTTCCAAATTGCAAAAACGGTATTGGTGTTGCCGCAATCAATGGCCAGAAGCATCCCGCAACTCCCTAGAAAAACACATCCGCGGCGGGGATTTGCACACGGCCTTTCCCCGTGCGTAAAACAAGTTGTCCGGTTTCGTCCACCGTTTCAAAGGTTCCGACAGTCTCATCCGCCAAGGTACGTGCCGTCACAACCTCTCCCAGCCGGGCGGCTCGGTCCAGCCAAGCTGTGCGGATAGGGTCAAACCCATAGGTGCCAAACTGTTTTTCGTATCGATCATAAGCAGTGGCCAAGACAGGCAAAAACTCGTCTGCAGCGACCAAGACCCCGGTTTCCGAAAGCAAGGAAACCGGCCGCACCGCGCCCGGTTCAACCTCTGCCACCTTTGGAGCAGTCGCCAGATTGACGCCGATGCCGATCGCCAGATGGGCAACCACACCCGATGATCCAGCGCTTTCCAGAAGAATTCCGGCCAGCTTGCCACCGTTCAACAGAACGTCATTTGGCCATTTCAGCGCAAACCCCTGCGAGCGTCCTGTCAGCGCGACACAGGCGTCATGCAGCGCCAAGGCTGCCACGAACGACCGCAGCGCCGCATGGTTCGGCGCACCCGGGTCAGGCAGCAGCAGCGTC
>CAWUIW010000336.1:0-3188 GCA_963922515.1 uncultured Rhodobacterales bacterium
CCCACATTGATCGCGCAGATCAGCGCAGAGCGCGATCGCGGCGCGACGCTGACCTTGTGGGGCACTTTTTTTGGCGTGGCATTCGCGCTGCTGGCGTGGATTGGTGTGCCGTTTGCATTGGCGTTCGGGCCGCTCAGCCTGTTTGCCGCGCATGCGGTGCTCATGAGTGCGTTGGCATTGGGGCTGCAGGTGGTTCTGCGTGACGTGCCCGTGCCCGAACGACAGCCGTTGCCGGCGCCGGCGGCATGGCCCGGCTTGCATCTGAAGATTTACCGTTCGCCGCGGATGAACGCGCCAGCCGCGGGATGGCTGTGCTATACAACCTGTTTCGTGTCGGTTCTGACCGTATTGCCGCCTTATATTGATCCACAGCTGCGCGCCGTTGTGATGGGGCTCATGCCACTGGCCAGCATCGTGTCGTCGCTGACGCTGGGCGTTTTTTTGCTGCGCCATATCTCGGCGGTTCAACTCATCGAGCTTGGGTTCGCCTTGTGCGCAGCCAGCATGGTCTGGTTGTGGCTCATGCCCGGGGATCCGGTGGCCTGTGTTGCCCTTGCCGCCGCTATGGGGCTGGTGCAGGGGGCAACCTTTGCGGCCGTGCCACAGCTGAATGATAGCACTGGTGACCGGGCTTCGTCCAACGGCGCTATGGCGCAGGCCGGCAACCTTGGGAACACCATTGGCACGCCGGTCATGGTAGCCGTGCTGTCAGTGGCCGGCTACACCGGCCTGATGCTGACCATGATGCTGGTCTATTTTGCCGGTCTGGTGGTGCATCTTTGGCTGGCGGCGCACCGCGCTACGCGGTAATGTTCACTTAACGTTCTCAATTTTCTGTTGGCGACTCGGTTGCACAGACTTATGTCTAGCTCGTTAACGGGGGTTATATGGCCGAGCTGAAACATATCGAGGTGCGCGGCGCGCGCGAACACAACCTCAAAAGCATCGATGTCGATATTCCGCGGGATCAGTTGGTTGTGATCACCGGTCTGAGCGGTTCGGGCAAGTCATCGCTGGCGTTCGACACCATCTATGCTGAAGGGCAACGGCGCTACGTCGAGTCGCTGAGCGCCTATGCGCGCCAGTTTCTGGATATGATGGAAAAGCCAGATGTGGACCACATCAGCGGTCTGTCGCCGGCCATTTCGATCGAGCAGAAGACAACCTCAAAGAATCCGCGGTCAACCGTGGGCACGGTGACAGAGATTTACGACTACCTGCGTCTGCTCTTCGCTCGTGCGGGCACTCCTTACAGCCCGGCGACCGGTTTGCCGATCGAAGCGCAGCAAGTGCAGGACATGGTCGACCGGATCATGACCATGGACGAGGGGACACGGGCCTACTTGCTGGCCCCGATTGTTCGGGATCGTAAGGGTGAGTACCGCAAGGAGTTTCTGGAGCTGCGCAAGCAAGGCTTTCAGCGCGTGAAGGTGGACGGTGCCTTCTACGAACTGGACGAGCCACCGACGCTGGACAAGAAGTTTCGCCATGACATCGACGTGGTTGTCGACCGCATCGTGGTGCGCGAGGGGATGGAAACGCGGCTTGCGGACAGCTTGCGCACGGCCTTGGATCTGGCCGATGGGATTGCCGTTCTGGAAACCGCGCCAACCGAAGGTGACCCCGATCGGATCACGTTCAGCGAGAATTTTGCCTGCCCGGTCAGCGGCTTTACGATTTCCGAAATCGAGCCGCGCCTGTTTTCGTTTAACGCGCCTACAGGGGCCTGTCCGTCTTGTGACGGGTTGGGTGTCGAGCTTTTCTTCGACGAACGCCTGGTTGTGCCGGACCAAACACTGAAAATCAGCGATGGGGCTTTGGCCCCGTGGCGCAAGGGCAAAAGCCCGTATTTCCTGCAGACCATAGAAGCCATTGCGAAGCACTACGCGTTCGACAAGAACGCCAAGTGGAAAGAGCTGCCAAAGCATGTGCAACAGGTGTTCCTATACGGGTCCGGCGATGACGAGATCCCGTTCCGGTACGATGAGGGCGGCCGCGTCTATCAGGTGACCCGCAGTTTCGAGGGGGTCATTCCAAACATGGAACGGCGCTATCGCGAAACCGACAGCAACTGGATCCGCGGAGAATTTGAGCGTTATCAGAACAACCGTCCCTGCGGCGATTGCGGGGGCTACCGGCTTCGGCCGGAAGCGCTGGCTGTCAAGATCGCCGGCCTGCATGTCGGGCAGGTCGTCGAAATGTCGATCCGCGAAGCGCTGAAATGGTGCGAGGACGTGCCGCAGTCATTGACCGCGCAAAAAAACGAAATTGCCCACGCGATCTTGAAGGAAATTCGAGAGCGCTTGGGCTTTCTGAACAACGTGGGTCTTGAATACCTGACGCTCAGCCGAAATGCCGGCACCTTGTCCGGGGGAGAAAGCCAGCGCATTCGCTTGGCCTCGCAGATTGGTTCGGGACTGACCGGGGTGCTTTATGTGCTGGATGAGCCATCGATCGGGCTACACCAGCGCGACAATGATCGTTTGCTGGGGACGCTGAAGAACCTGCGGGATCAAGGCAATACCGTCATTGTCGTAGAACATGACGAAGAGGCGATCCGCGAAGCGGATTACGTGTACGACATCGGGCCCGGTGCCGGGGTTCATGGTGGACAGGTGGTCAGCCATGGCTCGCCCGCCGAAGTGGCCGCCGACACCGCGTCGATCACGGGTCAGTACTTGTCGGGGGCGCGAGAAATCTCTGTCCCGACAGAGCGGCGAAAAGGGTCGAAAAAGAAACTGACCGTTGTCAAAGCATCGGGCAACAACCTCAAGAACCTGACCGTGGATTTCCCGCTTGGGAAGTTTGTATGTGTCACCGGCGTGTCGGGTGGGGGAAAATCGACGCTCACCATCGAAACGCTGTTCAAAACCGCGTCGATGCAACTGAACGGCGCGCGCCAGACACCCGCACCCTGTGAAACGATCAAAGGTCTCGAACATCTGGACAAGGTGATCGATATCGACCAGCGGCCCATTGGCCGCACCCCGCGGTCCAACCCCGCCACTTACACGGGCGCGTTCACACCGATCCGCGACTGGTTTGCGGGTTTGCCGGAATCCAAGGCGCGCGGGTACAAGCCCGGGCGGTTCAGCTTCAACGTCAAGGGTGGCCGCTGCGAGGCGTGCCAGGGCGACGGCGTCATCAAGATCGAAATGCACTTTTTGCCTGATGTGTACGTGACGTGT
>CAWUIW010000337.1:0-3174 GCA_963922515.1 uncultured Rhodobacterales bacterium
CGTCTTTCAAACGCCCGAAATCTTCGGGGATCTTACAGTCATGGAAAACATGATGATCCCCTGTTTTGCCAAACGCGACGGGTCGTTTGAAATGAATGCGATAAGTTCGGTCCGTTCGCAAAAGGACATTGTCGAAAGCGCCGAGAAGATGCTGGAAGACATGAACATGTCGGACAAGCGCGATATGCATACGGCGGCCTTGTCCCGGGGCGACAAGCGGCGGTTGGAAATTGGTATGTGCCTGAGCCAGGAGCCACGTTTGTTGCTGCTGGACGAGCCCACGGCAGGCATGGCGCGAGCCGATACAAACAATACCATCGATCTGCTGAAGCAGATCAAGGATGATCGCGACATCACCATCGCAATCATCGAACATGACATGCATGTGGTGTTCAGTCTCGCCGAACGGATCACCGTTTTGGCCCAAGGCACACCGCTGGTCGAAGACACGCCCGAAAACATCAAGGGCAATCCCAAGGTACGCGAAGCGTATCTGGGTGAAAGCGCGTAAGGGAGCGATCAAATGAACGTCAAACCCGACTTTTCAAAGGGCGTGAGCCACGCGCAAACCGCACCGGCCTTTCTTTCGGTTTGGGATGTGCATGCCTATTACGGCGAAAGCTACATCGTCCAAGGCATTAGCTTTAACGTCCACGAAGGCGAAATCCTGGCCTTGTTGGGGCGCAATGGCGCCGGCAAAACCTCGACCTTGCGGTCAATCGCCCGGATCGGATCCCCGCTGGTGACGCATGGCGAAATCTGGTTGGATCACCAGCCCTTGCACAAAATGTCCAGCCACGAGGCGGCCGGTGTTGGCCTAGGCCTGGTGCCCGAAGACCGTCGGGTCATCCCGGGCCTGACCGTCGAAGAAAACCTGCAGTTGGCGCAGATCGCGCCACCGATCGGCTGGTCGTTGGAACGCTTGTATGAACTGTTCCCAAGGCTGGGCGAGCGCCGCCGTCAAGAAGGCGTGACCCTGTCAGGCGGTGAACAACAGATGCTGGCGATTGCCAGAGCCTTGGCGCGTGACATCAAAGTCCTGTTGCTGGACGAACCTTATGAAGGGCTGGCACCGGTCATCGTGGACGAGATTGAAAAAACGCTCATGCACATCAAGGAACAAGGCATGACAACAATCATCGTCGAGCAAAACGCTGTTCGCGCGCTGCAACTCGCCGATCGTGCCGTGATCCTGGACACGGGCGGTATCGTGTTCGACGGCGCCGCTGAAGAGGTTCTGGAAAACCACGAACTGCGCGCTGAATACCTTGCGATCTGAAACCACCAGATCCTCCGTCCTACAGATACGGACCTGACGTTGAGGCCAGCCGATGCGCTGGCCTCAAGTCTTTTTGGACAGCCGTTGTCTCAATTCCGTCTTGAGCACCTTGCCATAGTTGTTCTTTGGCAGGTTTGCGACGGACACGTAGGCTTTTGGCCGCTTGAAGCGCGCGATGTTGTCAATGCAAAGCTGATCCAACGCCTCAGGCGGGGCGGTGCCGACCACAAAGGCGATCACCTCTTCCCCCCATTCCGGATGCGTCCGCCCCACCACGGCGGCTTCTTCAACCTGGGGATGCTGCAGCAAGACTTCCTCGACCTCGCGCGGGTAAACGTTCGAGCCCCCGGTTATGATCATGTCTTTGGACCGATCCTGCATGGTCAGGTATCCGTCATCGTCTATATGCCCCACATCTCCGGTCATCAGCCATCCGTCGCGCAGCGTTTTGGCTGTGGCGGTCGTGTTGTTCCAGTACCCGGGCATCACCGTATCGCCCCGCACAAGGATTTCCCCGCTGTGACCCGGCGCCAGCAGCGAGCCGTCTGGGCCACCAATAGCCACCTCAACCGCGGATTGGGCTCTTCCCACGCTGGCAAGCCGTTCGCGCCAACGTGGATGCGATCGGTCTGCCACGTCGGCGCGACTGAGCGCTGTGATGCCCATCGGGCATTCACCTTGCCCATATATCTGGACAAAAACCGGGCCAAAATAATCCACAGCCGCCATGATATCGGCAACGTACATCGGGCCACCGGCGTAGACGACCGTGCGCAACCCGTCGCCTCGCGCGCCGGTGGCCCGCGCCACATCCGTCATCCGCTTGACCATGGTCGGGGCAGCAAACATCTGAACCGATCCAAAGCTGCGTGCGAGATCGAAAATTTCTGCAGGATCGAACCCGCCAGAGACCGGACAAACATGTTTCGCCCCCTGGCGGACGTGCAGCATGTTGTAGATACCGGCACCGTGGCTCATCGGGGCCGCGTAAATCACCGCATCATCGGCACGAACGTGGTCAACATCTGCCTCGTAGCACAACGACATTGTCATGAGCATGCGATTGGTAATCATCACGCCCTTGGGACGTCCCGTGGTGCCTGATGTGTAAAACAACCAGCACAAGTCGTCTGCGCGCCGCGCAACAGGCTGCGCCATGCCGGGTCCGGTAGTGGCCGAGAGGAAAGCTTCGCTGCCGCTTTCGATGATCGGGCACGTGACCCCTGCGTCGCGCAAGGCTTCCGCCTGATCCGGCGACGCAAACACCGCCTTGGTGCCCGAGTCGCTTAGAATGAATGCGGCCTCCTTGCCATGCAGTTTGGCGTTGACCAAAACCGCCACTGCGCCTGCGTACCAAATCCCGTATTGCGCAATGAGGTAGTCCGGCGCATTGGTCATGAAAACGGCCACATGATCGCCGGGTCGGATCCCCTGTGCCGTGATCCACTGGCCCAGCGATGCGGCCCGATCCCGAAACGCTGCGTAGTCCGCCACAAGCTGTGTGCCGAGGTATAGCGCTGGACGATCCGGCGCAATGTCCGCTGTCCTTTGGAGCCACATTGCAAAATTCATGTCACAGCCTCGTGGAAGTGTTCGATCGGTGCCCCGCGCTCTTTGCTTTTCTCTGCGTCAGGCTTGCCCTATAACCCCGTGACACCGAACCGGGGTACGATCCAGACGGGCCACGGGTATAACGTATCGAGGGTAGCATGACCAACACCAAGCACGAAGCCGATGTCGCGTTTATTGAAGCGCTGGCTTCCCTGCTCCGCGAAAACGATTTAACCGAGTTGGAAGTGGAACGCACATATGGCGATGATGACACGCTGAGCGTGCGTGTCAGCCGCGCCACAATGGCGGCCCCAGTGGCCCCGGTGGTCAGCGTACCCGCCGCC
>CAWUIW010000338.1:0-3166 GCA_963922515.1 uncultured Rhodobacterales bacterium
CGCGAAAAACAAAAACTCGCTGGATTTTGGCATGATCCGCCACGCGGTTTTTCGGCGTTTTTCTCCGGTCCATTCATACCATCCGTTGACCGGCATGACAGCGCGGCCAACTCCTGAAAACGCACGCTTGTCGAACACGGTTTCCGAGCGCGCATTGACAATCGTTTCCATCACGGGACGACCGCGAGCATTCACGCGCCCAACCGGGATCATGCCCCAACGCATGCGCGTCAGGCCAGAGGGTTCAAGCGCGATCACATCTTGTCCGGGCGCAATATTCTGACGCGGCGGCTCATTCTGTATCCCGTCGGCTTCAGCGCCAAAAGCTGCTGCAACATTTGCTGGCGGCGATGTCAGGAACACACGGCCCGGCATGGCTCAGTTACCTTCGCTGCGGCTCACAAGTTCCAAGACGCTCGGCCCGATACCATCGACGATCAGCGCCACTCCTTCCGCTGTCGGGTGCAGACCGTCTGCTTGCAAAAACGGCTGCAAAGCGGCCGGATCGGTCGGCACCCCTGAAATGCCAGCGAAAAAACTCACGACATACAGGGCATCGAACTCTGCGGCCAGATCCGGATAAATCGCGTCGAACTCCAACTTGTAGTCAGGGCCGAAATTATTCGGCGCCGGAGCCCCCACGATCAGCATTTCGACATTGGCCGCGCGGCCTGCTTCCAGTATCGATCGCATGTTGGCCCGTGCAGCTTTTGGATCGATGCCACGCAACAGGTCGTTGCTGCCAAGCGCGATGATCATGGCATCGACATCGGGCGTCAGCGTCCAGTCAACACGGGCAGCACCGCCTGCCGTCGTGTCACCAGAAACACCGGCGTTTATCAACTGTATGTCTGCGCCAGCGCGTTGCAGCCACTGTTCCAATTGCGGCACGAACCCGTTTGAAGGCGTCAGGCCGTACCCTTGGGTCAAGCTGTCGCCCAAAGCGGCGATCGTCACGGGTTCTGCTGCGCCAGATGATGCCAACGCAACAAAAACAGCTGTCGTGAGTGACTTGCGCATTCTGGCAAATGCTCCATATCCCATGCAGTGCAACGGCCCAGAACAGCGCATGACCGATCCGATCCTTACCATCAAAGATGCAACTTTATCGTTAAATGGCAATGCCGGGCAGGTGGACATCCTGCATGACATTTCGCTGGATGTGAACCGCGGTGAAACGCTTGGACTGATTGGACCGTCCGGTTCTGGAAAGTCGTCATTGCTGATGCTGATGGGTGGACTGGAGCAGGCGACAAGCGGCACCATTTCGGCGCTGGGGCACGACCTTTCCGCGATGAATGAAGACGCGCTGGCCCGCTTTCGGCGTGATCATATGGGTGTCGTGTTTCAGTCGTTTCACCTGATCCCCACGATGACAGCGTTAGAAAACGTCGCAACACCGCTGGAACTGGCGGGCGTTCGGGACGCATTTGAACGCGCGAAGGACGAGCTTGAAACGGTCGGGCTGACGCACCGGGCTGATCACTATCCGTCTCAAATGTCAGGGGGCGAGCAGCAACGCGTCGCCTTGGCCCGGGCTTCTGCCCCGCGGCCCGAAATTCTGCTGGCTGATGAACCTACGGGGAACCTTGATGAAACCAACGGCACCGCAATTATGGATTTGCTTTTTGGTTTGCGCGACCGCCATGGCGCGACCCTGATCCTGGTCACACATGCGTCGGACTTGGCCAATCGGTGCGATCGCGTGATCCGGTTGCGCGATGGCCGCGTTGTACCACAAACCCAAGCTGAGGCTGCTGAATGAGCCTTGCTTTAGCGGCGCGATTTGCTCAGCGGGAACTGCGCGGTGGCTTGCGGGATTTTCGCATTTTCCTGGCCTGTCTGGCCCTTGGCGTTGCCGCGATCGCAGCCGTTGGTTCGGTCCGTTCATCGATCGAGGCCGGGCTCGCGGCAGAAGGGGCTGCCTTGCTCGGTGGGGATGCCGAAGTTGAGTTCACCTATCGCTATGCCACCGAGGCTGAACGCATGTGGATGTCGGACGTCGCCCGTTCCGCATCAGAAATTGTCGACTTCCGGTCCATGGCCGTCGTGGAAAATGACGGAGAGACCGAACGTGGACTAACACAGATCAAGGCCGTGGATAATCTGTATCCTTTGATCGGCGCGGTACAACTGGACCCGGACCTGTCGTTGGATGCCGCCTTGGACGGGATCAACGGGCGTCCGGGCGCAGTGATGGAACGCGTTCTGGTGGACCGGCTGGGTCTGGACGTGGGCGATAGTGTGCGCTTCGGCACCAAGGATTTTGTGCTGACGGCCGTGTTGTTGCGGGAGCCTGACAGCGCGGCAGGCGGTTTCGGACTGGGGCCGCGCACCATTCTGCGCACAGCAGATTTGGCCGAGTCCGGTCTGTTGGCACCTGGAACCCTGTTTTCCACGAAGTACCGCTTGGATCTGGACGAAGGCACCGATTTGCCCGCCCTCGAAGCGCAGGCCAAAGACCTGTTCACTGACAGCGGCCTGCGCTGGAGCGATGCCCGCAACGGCGCCCCGGGCGTGTCCGAATTCGTGGACCGACTTGGCGCGTTTCTCATTCTTGTCGGCCTAAGCGGTTTGGCGGTTGGCGGCGTCGGGGTTTCCGCTGCGGTGCGCGCCTATCTGGCCGGCAAAACCAGCGTGATCGCAACGCTGCGCACCTTGGGCGCCACGCGAGATACGATTTTCCAAACCTATTTTCTGCAGATCGGGGCTTTGGCCCTTGTTGGCATTCTGATTGGCTTGGTCCTTGGCGCAGTGGCACCAGTGATTTTTGCGCCCTTGATCGAAGCGCGGTTGCCCATTCCCGCGCGCTTCGCCGTCTACCCGGCCCCCTTGGCCGAGGCTGCCATCTACGGTCTGCTCACTGCGCTGATTTTTACGCTGTGGCCTTTGGCCCGAACCGAGGATGTGCGCGCAGCCACGCTGTTTCGCGATGCACTGGCCTCCGCACGGCTGCTGCCGCGCGGACCCTACCTTTTGGCTATCAGTGGCCTGTTGGTTTTGCTGGTGGCCCTTGCCGCCTATTTCAGTGAAACGGTGCAGCTGACGCTTTGGACCGCGGGCGGGATCATCGGCGCCTTGGTCTTGTTGACGGTGTCTGCATTTGCAATCCGCTTCATCGCGCGCCGCGGCGCGCCTGCGGCCCGAGGCCGACCGGCATGGCGCT
>CAWUIW010000339.1:0-3153 GCA_963922515.1 uncultured Rhodobacterales bacterium
GTTCCGATGGCACAACTCGACTTCGTTCGAGTGGCATTCACGCCAGCTATTGGACTTGGGCCTTATGGAACCAGGGCAGTGGTTTTAACCAGCTCGGGCGGTTTTGCGTAACCTGATCACGACGTCGACAGATGCGATTTCGGCGCCGTTCGGCGCTTCGGGCAACTGAGTGATGACCAATTGATCCGAAGGCGCGTCAGACAGCCGCCCTTCGTCTTCCCAGTAAAAATGCGGGTGATCGTGCGTGTTGGTGTCGAAGTAGCTTTTTGAACCGTCTACGGTGACTTCCTGCAGCAAGCCCACATCACAAAAGGCCCGGAGCGTGTTGTAGACCGTGGCAAGAGAGACGGGATCACCCCTGCCTTTGGCGGCATCAAAAAGGCTTTCTGCCGTGACGTGCCGGTGCTTTCCGTCGCCAACCAAAAGCTCCGCTAACGCCACGCGCTGACGGGTCGGCCGAAGCCCTGCATTTGCCAGCCACGACGTGGCGGTATCGGTTTGGTTTGTCGACATGTTCTGCCAGCCCACGAGTTCAAATGACAATATAATGCGGTTGAACACCTAATTTCAAATGAAATCCATTTGCAATAACGTCGCTGTTCCGATCAGGCCCTTAGGTCCGTCGCCCTTGCAGGACCCTTTCGGCGGGTGCTAGAGGGGGCAAAATCAAAAGTCGGGACAGACGCCGCGGGAGATGTGTAGGTATGGGCCAGTTTCCAACCAGCTTTGACAAAGAAGCACTGCTTAAGTGCGCGCGCGGCGAGCTTTTTGGCCCGGGCAACGCACAGTTGCCGGCACCGCCGATGCTGATGATGGATCGGATCACGGATGTCAGCGCCGATCGTGGCGAGCATGGCAAAGGCCATATTGTCGGCGAGTTGGATATCTTACCAGACCTTTGGTTCTTTCCTTGCCACTTCCCCGGAAACGAAGTGATGCCGGGTTGCTTGATGCTGGATGGCCTGTGGCAGTTAACCGGCTTCAACCTGGGCTGGCGCGGTTGGCAAGGACAGGGCTTTGCCCTTGGCGCTGGGGAAGTGAAACTCAGTGGAATGATCCGTGGCGACCGGAAACTGGTCACCTACCGCGTTGATTTTACAAGGGTGATCGACCGTCGCCTGAAAATGGGCGTTGCCAATGGCCGCGTCGAAGCGGATGGTGAAACCGTATGCGAGGTCAAAGACATGAAAGTCGGCTTGGCTGCTGCGGAAAGCTAAGACACGCCTGAAGGAGTGCGCGTGATGCGTCGAGTGGTTGTAACTGGGCTGGGGGTGGTTTCATCCATCGGCAACAACGAAGCAGAAGTTGTGGCGTCATTGCGGGCCGGAAAGTCGGGCATCGTCAGCAACGAACAGATGATCGAGCACGGCTTTCGAAGCCAGATTGCCGGCACCCTTGACATCGACCCCAAGGACCACATCGACAAACGCACATTGCGTTTCATGGGCCCCGGTGCGGCTTACGCGTATATCGCCATGTCACAGGCGATCGCGGATGCTGGACTGGAACCCGGGGATGTCGTCAATCCCAGAACCGGTCTGGTTGCCGGATCGGGCGGGCCGTCAACCAGTGCCATGCTGACATCGCATCAAACGGTCTTAAACACCGGCGCAACAAAGAGGATCGGTCCATTTGCCGTGCCAAAGTGCATGTGTTCGACGGTTTCGGCCAACCTGGCCACTGCGTTCCAGATCAAAGGGATCAACTATTCGATCACCAGCGCTTGTTCTACGTCCCTTCATTGTATCGGAAACGCAGCGGAACAGATCATGATGGGCAAGCAAGACATCATGTTCGGCGGCGGCGGCGAAGAGCTGGATTGGACGTTGAGCTGCTTGTTCGATGCCATGGGGGCAATGTCTTCGAAGTACAACGACACACCCCACCGAGCCAGTCGGGCCTTTGATGCTGATCGCGATGGCTTCGTCATTTCTGGCGGCGGCGGAATGCTCGTACTTGAGGAACTGGAACACGCGAAAGCACGCGGGGCCAAAATCTATGCCGAAGTCACGGGCTACGCCGCGACATCAGATGGTCATGACATGGTTGCTCCATCCGGCGAAGGCGGCGAACGCGCAATGCGTACAGCCCTGACAACCGTCCCGGACGA
The DNA here is from genome assembly GCA_963922515.1 of uncultured Rhodobacterales bacterium. Taxonomy (GTDB): domain Bacteria; phylum Pseudomonadota; class Alphaproteobacteria; order Rhodobacterales; family Rhodobacteraceae; genus JACOMT01. The sequence continues at coordinate 2,111 of CAWUIW010000339.1, forward strand.
CCGGAAGATTGGCTACATCAACGCACATGGCACGTCTACGCCTGTTGGCGACGTAGGCGAGGTAGAAGCCGTGCGTCGCCTGTTTGGCGAAGACAACGCGCCGCCAATCTCATCCACGAAATCGATGACAGGGCATGCCCAGGGCGCAGCCGGTGCATTGGAAGCCATTTTCAGCCTGTTGATGTTGCGCGATGACTTCATCGCCCCTTCAATAAATGTCGAAACACTGGATCCCGCGCTTGGCGCACATGAAATTGCAACAAGCCTTGTCGAGAACGCTGGGCTCGACAGTGTGATGACCAATAGCTTCGGATTTGGTGGCACCAACGGTTCCATGGTCCTTTCGAAATTCCACGGATAGTAACATGACAAGTATACTCGCAGGAAAACGTGGTCTGATCATGGGCGTCGCGAATGATCGTTCCATCGCCTGGGGCATTGCGAAGGCACTGCATGAGGCGGGTGCAGAACTGGCCTTTTCCTATCAGGGCGATGCGTTCGGCAAACGACTCGAACCGCTGGCCGCGTCTGTTGGGTCCGACTTCATGGTCGATATGGATGTCACGGACGATGCCGCTCTGGACGCAGGCTTCGGCGAGTTGGCCAACCGTTGGCCAACAATCGATTTCCTGGTGCACGCTATTGCCTACTCCGACAAGTCGGAACTGACCGGACGCATTCTGAATACCACACGCGCAAACTTCAAAAACTCTATGGACATCAGCGCATATTCCTTCATCGAAGTCGCCAGACGCGCGCACCCGATGATGTCGGAAAACGGTGGCACGCTATTGACACTGACCTACCAAGGGTCGACGCGCGTTGTGCCAAATTACAACGTGATGGGTGTCGCAAAAGCAGCACTAGAGGCCACCACGCGATATCTGGCCAACGATCTGGGTCCGGACGGTATCCGCGTGAATGCCATCTCACCTGGCCCGATGAAGACTTTGGCCGGCGCTGCGATTGGCGGTGCGCGGAAAACCTACAGATTCACCGAGAACAACGCGCCGTTGCGGCAGAACGCGACGCTGGATGCCGTC
>CAWUIW010000340.1:0-3125 GCA_963922515.1 uncultured Rhodobacterales bacterium
TGTGCCTGTCCTTGGCGTGCTGGTGTGTGACGCGGCACAGGCCAAGGCGCTGGCCGGTCACCGCGCCATGCGCCGCAAGACAGAGCTGCGCGCGCGCGCTGCCACCGGTGTGTTGGCGGTGGTCGTGTTGGCAATGGTGCATCCGCTTCTTGGACTTGCTCCGGCGCTGGGCATGGGCATTGCCTGGGTGACCTGTGCGCTGGCCGGCCGTTTTGCGCCAAAAGAACCAATGTGGGATTTTCTACCGCAGGAAGCGGTTTCTATCGTGTCGGGGCGGGATGATGCAGGGTTACGCTTGGCGCAGGCTGGCGCCGGGCACCCCGTGATACTGGATACCGGGTTGAAGGTGGCTGTGCTGCTGGCGTTTCTGGCTGCGTTCAGTGTGTCTGGCTGGTTGACGGCCCAAGGGGTTTTCAATGTGTCGGCCATGGCGAGCATCGCTTTGATTAGCATTTGGTCGGTGCATGCGGCGGGGCAGTTTTTCCGGTTGCAGTCGCAGGCGGACCCCGACACCGCGCGGCAGGCGCGCAGTGTACAGGCACTGGATGAATTGGATGAATTTTTGGAACCGGAGGCTGCACGCGACGGCTTTTCAGTGCGTAATCTGAATGTCCACACTGCGCAGGCGCAGGGTCTTTTGGCCGATGTGTCTTTTGATTTGCAGCCCGGCAAGATACTTGGGTTGAGGGGCGGCAATTTTGCCGGAAAAAGCCTTTTGATGAAGGCACTGATCAGCCCGCAGGATATGGCCGGGCTATCCATTTCGGGGTTTGTCAGCCTGTATGGCATCAACCTGTGGCATCGGTCCACAACAGAGCGGGGTGTGCCAGCGATGCTGTTGCCGGCCCGGCCGGTTTTGTTGCCCACTTCCGGGTCCAATAACTTGGCTTGTTTTGAACAAGGCCCCTCGCTGGATCGCGCGCGCGATATTCTCAAACAGCTCGTGTTTACGGCGGATACCGTTCAACACATCTGTGACGCCAAGAATGCGTACGCTTTGTCGACGTCCGAACAGAAAGCGTTGGCGTTCGCGCGCGCGTTGTTTTTGCGACCGCGCCTTTTCCTGATCGACAGGCCTGAAGACGGCGCTTCTGTGCCCTTGCTTGGAGCGTTGGCGGACCGTATGCAGCAGGAGTGCCGGTTGGGTGCGAGTTTCATCGTCGCCACAGAAAACCGAGCGATCTTGGAAATCTGCGACACTTTCTTGATGTTGCAAAACGGTCGCGTGGTTGATTTTGGCCCGGCAGAAGAAATTCGCGCCAGAATGTCTGCAGGTTGGATCCGCTTTGTGGCAGATCGCGTACTGGACAGTGAAGAATCGCTCGACAGCTGGCTGTGTGCACAATTCCGCAGGGACGGCGATGAAACCAACCGACGCAACGTTTGCATGGTCGCCAATGAAATGCTCGCCTTTTCCTGTCAGGACGTTCAGGGTCTTGGGCAAACACAAACACTGCGGTTCGAATTCAAACACTTCAAAGGTCACTGCGTCTTGCGTATGATCGATGGCGGGCCCCCAGTGTCCACAGGCGCTTTGCAAAAGGCCGAAAAAGAGGCGGCCAGTGCAGATGATGTGGTGGGTCGGCTGACCCCACTTGCCGCGATCACTCGTGACAGCCAATCCATTGACGTGCGCCTTGAAGGCGGGCAACGCGCGATCGAAGTGGAAATCGCAACTTATGATCCTCGATTGACTGGCGCCGAACAGGAAACTCCCCATGGCGTCGCGGTCGGATAACCGGGTTCCGCTGCGACGGTGGCAGCTTTGGCGTTTCCTATGGCTGATTTGGGCAGGGGCCGCCATCACGGCACTGGTTTCGGTTGCCTTGCTTGTGTTGCGCGTGGTCGAAACGCCAGCTCATCCGAGTTTTCCCGGCGTTCTGCGCCCCGTTCGGCAGGTCAGCGAAGTGTATCTGCCCCCCGGAGCGATGTTGGACACCCTGTTGGTGGAGCCAGGTCAAACCGTTTCGGTTGGTGAAACGGTGGCCTTGCTGGATACGCGGCTGATGGAGGCAGCGCTTGCGGATATCGAGCGTGACATCGAAGCGACCAATTGGCTACGTGACTGCCTGTTTCAAAACGCTGCACCGCCGGACTCGCCCGCTTCTGCACCATCTGGTGACGAGGAATTGCAGCGGCTGCTGTCGCGCGCAAACGAAGAGTGTCGCGCCGTTTACGCTCCGCATCTGTTGGAGCTTCGCCGGATTGAGGCCGGACTGCTTCGGCTGGACACCGAGTTGGCGCTGCTGTCGCGCCAGTCGGTTCGGCGCACGACGGCGGTGGACCTGGCGGAAGATACGGCGTTTCGATTGGCCCTGCGGCGCACGCAAACCCAACAGATGAAGACACGTTTGGAAATTGCGCTGTCCGCGCGGCAATCTGCTTTGGCCGAGGATCGACTGGCGCAAACGCAGGAACTGGAAACGGAAGTGCGCGTATTGCACCAAAACCGGGACCGCGTTTTGCGTCACATCGAAACCCCCCGCCTGACGGCGGCCGTTTCCGGCAGGGTGATCCGGGTGCGCCCGCCCGCGTCAGGATCGGCATTGCCGCAACCTGTCAGCGTCCTGCGCATTCAACGCGCGGATAACCCGGCTTTCGAAAGCTGGTTTGACGCGCCATCCTATCTTGCCGAAACCATGCGGGTGGGGGACCCGGTTGCGATTGATCTTTATGATGTCAACGGTCTGCCGGTGCGCAGCGTTGGGTCCATTCTTGCCATCACCGCGCTTTCCGGCGGCCGCGGGACGGGCGAGCGCTATCAAGTGCGGGTTGCAGTTGCGGATGGGCCGGCGTCCGATCCAGCGCCGTTGGCCCATTTGGCTACGTTGGAAAGTGGCAGAACCCTGAATGTACATCTGGCCACAGCGCCCGCCAGCTTGAGCGCGGCGCTGGTTGCCGCTTTGAACGATGCTATTGCCAACACAGGCACGCAACCATGGTGGCAAGCCTTGGCCGCGATCGCCAAACCCGGCAGCCATCCGTCCTGATCGGCCTGTATCGTCACCCAAAACGCGGTTCACGCTTGAATGGAACGGCTTCATGGACCACCTTTAAGAAGCCATCCACCAGGAACCACCGCCATGCAAACGCCCCTGCGCATTGATATCGTTTCGGATGTGATG
>CAWUIW010000341.1:0-3120 GCA_963922515.1 uncultured Rhodobacterales bacterium
GCTGCTGGCCACAGTGGACGAGAAGGCCGCGGCCACCCCGCTGCTTGCTTTGGCGGCCGAGCTTGACCTGCCCGTTGTTTCGGTGGCGCGCCCTCATTTGACAAACGTTGCAACCCTGACCGTGTCTGCGCCCAGCCTCGCGGCGTTCGGAACCGGTTCGGTCGCAGAGGCCGCAGCCTTGGCGGCGCTGGGAGCGGGCAGCAGACTGGTTGGCCCCCGGGTGATAAGTCATGATGGCCAGGCCACCTGCGCCATAGCCACGAAAGACACGGAATGACTGTACATTTTATCGGAGCCGGTCCAGGTGCCGCTGACTTGCTGACCTTGCGCGGCCGCGATCTGATCGCGTCCTGCCCGGTCTGCCTTTATGCAGGCTCGCTGGTCCCGGAGGGCGTGCTGGCGCATTGCCCGCAAGATGCACGGATCATCAACACCGCGCCCATGGATCTGGACAGCATTGTGACCGAGATCGCCCATGCGCATGCCGCGGGGCAGGATGTTGCGCGCCTGCATTCCGGTGATTTGTCTGTCTGGTCCGCCATGGGTGAACAATTGCGTCGGCTGAAGGCGCTGGATATTCCGGTCAGCATTACGCCGGGCGTTCCTTCCTTTGCCGCAGCAGCGGCCACGCTGGGTACTGAACTGACCTTGCCCGGCTTGGCGCAATCCGTGGTTCTGACGCGGACCCCCGGCCGCGCCTCTCGCATGCCGCCCAAAGAAACACTGGCAAACTTCGCGGCCACAGGCGCGACCTTGGCCATTCACCTTTCCGTTCAGAACCTGGGCCGCGTGGTCGCCGACCTGCTGCCCGAATACGGGCCCACCTGCCCGGTCGCGATCGTCTATCGCGCCAGCTGGCCGGACGAACAGATTATCCGCGGCACCTTGGGCACAATAGAATCCGCCCTGCCAGACGGCGTGTCCCGCACCACGTTGATCCTTGTCGGACCCGCCCTGGCCGGGGAAGGTTTTGAGGAAAGCTGCCTGTATTCAACGGATTACGACCGCCGGTATCGCCCGCAATCCGCGGAAAGCCCATGGTCAAGCTGGAGCCCCGAAAATGAGTGACGTTCCTGGACTTCTGATTTCGGCGCCCGCGTCCGGCACCGGAAAGACGACCGTGATGCTGGGATTGCTGCGCGCACTTCGGGATGACGGACTGTCGGTGCAACCGTTCAAGTCCGGGCCCGACTATATCGACCCGGCCTTTCACTTTGCTGCAGCGGGGCGGTCGTCCTTCAACATGGACACTTGGGCCATGCCCGACCCACTTTTGAACGCGATGTCCGGTCAGGCGCAGGGGGCCGATATCGTGATCGCGGAAGGGTCCATGGGCCTTTTTGACGGGGTCGCTACGCGCGGAGAAGCGGGATTCGGATCATCCGCGGAAACCGCGCGGCGAATGGGATGGCCCATTGTTCTTGTGATCGATATCGGCGGCCAGGCACAATCGGCGGCAGCCACGGCGCTTGGCTTTCAACGCTACCAGCCTGACCTGCCCTTTGCCGGGGTCATCCTGAACCGATGCGCGAGCCCGCGGCATGAGCGGCTGGCGCGGCTTGGCATGGAAAAGGCCGGGATCCCGATTCTGGGCGTGTTGCCGCGGCGCGGTGATCTGACCTTGCCCGAACGGCATTTGGGTTTGATCCAGGCTGTCGAACATCCCGATCTGGATGCGGCCATTACAGGTTACGCCGACTTCCTGCGCGACCATGTCGACCTGGCCGCCATTCGCGCGGCAGCACGCGGACACAAGATCGCCACCGGCCCGCTTCCGAAACCTCCCGCCCAACGCATCGCCTTGGCCCGGGATGCGGCGTTTTCCTTTACATATCCGCATCTTCTCGAGGGGTGGCGGGATGCAGGCGCAGAGATTTTGCCGTTTTCGCCCCTGGCCAATGCGGCCCCGGATCCCAGTGCCGATCTGGTCTGGTTGCCCGGAGGATACCCGGAACTTCATGCCGGAACCCTTGCGGCAAACACTGTCTACCTCGATGGGCTGCGCCAGCACGCGACATCCAAACCCGTTCACGGGGAGTGTGGGGGCTACATGGCCTTGGGTACGGCACTGATCGACAAGGCCGGCGTGCGGCACGCCATGGCGGGATTGCTTGGGCTTGTCACGTCTTACGAAAAGCGAAAATTCCATCTCGGCTACCGGCAGGCCGTCTTGCACGAGCCCATGCCCGGTTTCGCTGCGGGCGCCCGATTGCGCGGTCATGAGTTTCACTACACCACCATCCTGGAAGAACCAGACACGCCCTTGGCACATGTATCAGATGCCGATGGCAACCCGGTGCCCGAAACAGGCTCGCGCCGTGGGCAGGTGACAGGCACTTTCTTTCACCTGATTGCCGAGGCAGACGCGTGACAGGTTTTGTAAGTTTCGTGGGTTCGGGACCCGGCGATCCCGAACTGTTGACGCTGAAGGCCGTGAACCGAATGCAGGCGGCTGATGCGATCCTGTTTGACGACCTGAGCGCTGGCCCGATCCTTGGCCACGCGCGGCCGGACGCCGACCTTGTTGGCGTTGGCAAACGGGCCGGCCGGGCCTCGCCCAAACAACATCATGTCAGCCAGTTGCTGGTTGACTATGCCAAGACCGGCGCCCGCGTGGTTCGACTGAAATCCGGGGATGGCGGCATTTTCGGGCGACTGGAAGAGGAATTGGATGCACTGAGCGCGGCCGAAATTCCATATGAGATTGTGCCGGGGGTTCCATCTGCCTGCGCGGCAGCGGCAGCGGCCGGCATACCGCTGACAAGGAGATTGACAGCGCGCCGCGTGCAATTCGTGACCGGCCATGATGTCGGCGGTACATTGCCAAAAGACCTGAACCTGCCTGCACTGGCGGATCCCAAAGCATCTACCGTTGTGTTCATGGGCAAACGCACGTTTCCTTTGCTGGCCGCTGCCCTGCAGGCGCATGGGCTGCCCGGCGATACTCCGGCTTTGCTGGCCGAAGCCGTCAGCACGCCGGACCAGCGGTTGCATCGCGCCACGATCGCCGGATTGGCCGACCGGTTCCGAGGCGAGCCCGGCAAAGCGCCTGCGCTGATCCTGTTCGGGTCGCTGGCAGATGGCTGACAGGTGGTTTCAGTCATGAGGGGCCTGTGCTGC
>CAWUIW010000342.1:0-3110 GCA_963922515.1 uncultured Rhodobacterales bacterium
GGGCCAAGGTTGCTGCAGAGTCTGACGAGCTCTTCATCCTGACGCACAATTACAACGGGTATCCCATGGCGCGGCAGGCACGCGAGATGATAGCGCGCGGCGAACTCGGCAAAATCCGAGTGGTCCAGGTCGAGTACCCGCAAGACTGGTTGACCGTGCAACAGGACTTCAAGCAGGCCGAATGGAGAACGGACCCGGCACGGTCGGGCGCTGGCGGATCAACCGGCGATATTGGTACGCATGCGTATAACTTGGCATGCTTCGTCACGGGATTGCAGGCCGAAAGCTTGGCGGCGGACGTACAGTCCTTTGTTCCTGGACGGCAGGTGGATGATAACGCGCATGTGTTGCTTCGCTTTGAAGGCGGCGCGCGCGGCATGTTGTGGTGCTCCCAGGTTGCGCCCGGAAACGAAAACAATCTGCGCTTGCGGGTCTACGGTGAAACCGGCGGGATTGAATGGGCTCAGGAAGACCCCAACTACCTGTGGCACACACCGTTTGGAGAGCCCAAGCGGCTCATCACGCGCAACGGTGCGGGCGCTGGCGATGCAGCGGCACGCATGAGCCGTATTCCGCCCGGCCATCCCGAAGGATACCTGGAAGGATTTGCCAACATCTATTCAGAGGCGGCCGCGGCCATCCGCGCGTACCGCAGCGGCGCAGCGGTCGATCCGTATGTGGCGTATCCCGGCATCGATGACGGGATGAAGGGGGTGCGGTTCGTGGCTGCATGCGTGGCAAGCTCGGCAGGCAATGCAAAATGGGTGAACTTGACCTGAGCCGGACCGTTTTTCAGGGCGCCTAGGCCGGTTCGCCATGTCCTTTTCCAAGATCGCGTTGTAGCGTGACCGCTAACATAGCCCATCGCGAATACAGGTAAGGAATCGCCAGAATGAAACGGTCTCGGATCAACACGATCATGGCAGACGCGGACGAAATGATCCGCAGCTACGGTTTTGTTTTGCCGCCTTTTGCGTATTGGAGCCCTGATGAATTCAAAAACAAGCAGGGGGAGGCGGCGCATCTTGTTGGTGCCCGCTGCGGTTGGGACATAACCGATTACGGCGCAGGCCGCTTCGATGACATGGGTTTGTTTCTGTTCACCCTGCGCAATGGCCGGCTGGAGGACCTGCAGCGTGGCGGCGGCATGTGCTATGCCGAGAAGCTTCTGATTTCACGTCGGGATCAACTGTCGCCCATGCATACGCATGTCATAAAAGCCGAAGACATCATCAACCGCGGTGGGGCAACCTTGGTGATCGAGCTGTTTGGGTCGGATGACGCAGGCAATTTTGCCGAAGATCGGGGCGGTACAGTGGCCTGTGACGGGATCGAGCGTAGGTTTTCTGCCGGCGAGAAGCTGAAGCTGGCACCTGGTGAAAGCGTGACACTGATGCCGGGCGATTGGCACGCGTTCTGGGGCGAAGGTGGAGATGTTCTGATCGGCGAAGTATCCACCGTCAACGACGACGAAACCGACAACATCTTTCGCGAACCGATCGGGCGCTTTTCGAATATCGAAGAGGACGTTGCACCCACGCACTTGCTGGTTAGCGATTACGCCACGTGGTTGGAAAGCTAACGCGGGCTTCTATTGGCCTGAGGCAGCGGAATCGGTAAGCAAAAGGCCAACATGCGGGTCATGGGACCCGCGGCCATAAGGACACGCGCCGGACCATGCAAAGCTTCTTTGATCGCATTGACTTGTGGCTTGCCGATTTGTCGTTGCGACGGCCCGCACTTCCATTGTTGTTTGTCGCCGCATTCGCGGTTTTGTCGTTCTTGCCGGGCTATTTCACGGTCCCTCCCATTGATCGGGACGAAGCCAGGTTTGCGCAGGCCACCAAGCAAATGGTCCAGTCCGGTGACTATGTGGATATCCGCCTGGCGGAAAAACCTCGCTACAAGAAACCTGTCGGGATCTACTGGCTGCAATCCGCCAGCGTCGCGGCGTTTGGCGAGACGTTCGAGCGCGACATTTGGGTGTATCGGCTGCCGTCGTTGATGATGGCCGTGGCTGCGGTGATGCTGACCTACTTGATCGCGCTTTCGCTTGTGGGGGCGCAAACAGCTTTTCTGGCTGGAATTTTACTGGCCAGTACATTTGTCATCGGGGCCGAAGCCCGTCTGGCGAAAACCGACGCATCGCTGCTGGCCTCGATCCTGCTGGCGCAATGGGTTTTGGCGCGATTGTGGACGGGCGGGCGCGAAGCGGTGCGTGGCATTTGGGCATATCTGTTCTGGTGCGGTCTGGGCGCATCCGTCCTGATCAAAGGGCCAATTGGGCCAATGGTCATCGGCCTGACGGCAGTGGGCCTATGCCTGTTGCGGCGCAACGCAGGTTGGCTGCGCGCGTTGAAACCGGTGCCCGGGGCGCTTCTGTTTCTTGCTATTGTCGTTCCGTGGTATGTGTTGATCACATTAAAAAGCGGTAACGCCTTTTGGGATGAAGCGCTGGGCAGGGACCTGCTGGGTAAAATCGGGCAAGGGCAGGAGAACCATGGCGCGCCGTTCGGTGCACATACAGCCTTGGTTTGGCTGACTTTCTGGCCGGCGGCGATCTTTCTGCCTTTCGGGCTGTGGTTTGCCTGGATCGCGCGGCGCGACCCTGCTGTTCTTTTCTGCCTGGTCTGGGTGCTGCCGACTTGGTTGGTGTTCGAAGTCACGGCCACCAAGTTGATCCACTATGTCCTGCCAACCTTTCCTGCCTTGGCCATTCTCAGCGCAGCGGGCTGGCTGGAACGGTCATCGGGCCGGCCGTCGCTGGCTTACCGCGTCGCCCTTTTGCCATTGTTGGGCATCGCGCTGCTTTTCGCTGCAGCGCCGGTCGTCATGACGCTGCAGGCCGGGTCCGTGCCTGGGGTCTGGTGGGGGGTTGGTGTGATCCTCACTCTGCTCGGCATGTGGTGGGTCTGGTCGACTCTGCGTGCCGGAGGGCGCTTTGCCCCGTTTTTGGGTTTGCTGGCCCTGACATTGGGTCTGACAACCAGCCTTTATGCGCATCTTGCTCGACTCGACTACATGTGGCCTTCGGTGGCGCTGGCCGAGCTTCAGGACAGCGCACCGATTTGTGACGGGCGCGCAGTCGCCAGCGTCGGCTACGAAGAACC
>CAWUIW010000343.1:0-3105 GCA_963922515.1 uncultured Rhodobacterales bacterium
TCGGGGGCCCAGGCCCTGAGCGCGCGCGACGCGTTGGAACTTGCCACGCGCGGCGGTGCCGAAGTGCTCAATCGACCAGATATCGGTGAACTTGCACCGGGCAAACGCGCAGACATCGCAATATGGGACATCCGCGGCATAGATAGCGCCGGCAGTTGGGATCCGGCGGCACTGGTGCTGGCCGGACCGCGAAAGGTAAGGCACCTTTTCGTTGAAGGGCGACAGGTCGTGCATGATGGTCACTTGACCACCATCAACGTCGAGCAGGTGTTGCGGCACCAGTCCCGCTTGGTTGCAAAGCTGCAGGGCTAGCGGCACATCACATCGTGGGTTGGCCGGCGATCCAGACCTGAGAAATGGCGCGGTCATCGCCCATCATTATCGTGGGAAAAAAGGCTTCCCAAATGTCTTCGGCCCGATCCGCGCGCTGGGCAATGGCCGGTGTGGCACGCAGGTTCAATGCAACGATGTCAGCTTCGTGGCCGGGTGCCGTGTTGCCGACCAGGTTGGCAAGGTTCAGAGCACGTGCCGAGCCAACCGTGGCCAGCCACAACAGCTGGGCCGGGTGCAGAGCGGCGCCGCGCAATTGGCTGATCTCATAGGCTGCCGCCATCGTGCGCAACATCGAAAAAGAGGACCCACCGCCCGTGTCGGTGGCTAAACCGATCCGATGCTCCGCTGATTTCAAGCCGACCATGTCAAACAGTCCAGAGCCGATGAACGTGTTCGAAGTGGGGCAATGCACAAGCGCTGCACCGACTTCTCGCAGGCGGTCCTTTTCCCGGTCTTCAAGATGGATGGCATGGCCATAAAGGCCATTCGCACCCAGCAAACCAAATCGTTCATACGTATCGAGGTAATCGCGCGCGGAGGGAAAAAGCGATTTTACCCACGCGATTTCGTCGGTTTGTTCGCTTAGATGGGTTTGCATCAGGCAATCCGGATGTTCGGCCCACAAGCGACCCAAAGCCTGCAGTTGCGCCTCGGTCGAGGTTGGGGAAAACCGCGGCGTAATGGCATAGCCCAAACGGTCCACGCCATGCCATTTCAAAAGGAGTGCCTTGCTTTCATCATAGGCCGTTTGAGCCGTGTCGCGCAGACTGGCCGGCGCATTGCGATCCATACAGGTGCGCCCGGCGACAACCCGTTGGCCCCGGGCCTTTGCCTCGGCAAAGAACGCGTCCACGCTTGCGCTGTGGATCGTGCAGTAGCTGCAGATCGTCGTGGTGCCATGTGCCCGAGTAAGGTCAAAGTACCGCGCCGCGATGGTTTGCGCGTATGTCTCGTCCGCAAAGCGCATTTCTTCGGGAAACGTGTATGAATTCAGCCAGTCGATCAGCCGCTTGCCCCAGCTTGCGATGATGGCCGTTTGCGGGAAATGAGCATGCGCGTCGACAAAGCCTGCCATCAGCACATGATCGGACCAGTTTTCCAGTGTTGCGGTCGGGTGGTTGGCCCTGATTTCCGCCAACCCGCCGACATCGATGATGCGTCCGTTTTCCATAACCAATGCCTCGTCCCATTTGGACGCCGACACCGGATCCGCTTCAAAAGGATCGTCATGAAAAGACAGGATGCGACCGGTTAATATCGTTTGTGTCACGGAAGCGGTCACTTTCTAAAAATCGCGGGCAGGTGCAGAGTACTCGCAAGGGATTGGGCCGTAAATTGCGCCTGCGACATTGTTTTTCGCGCGCGGCATCTTTTAGGGTGCCGACAGCCGTCGAGGAGGCAGACATGAACGCAGAAACCGAGCAATCGAGGCAGGAAGACGCGGCCGAAGAGGATGCCTACGTTCTCGATCGGCGTGATGTCGCGGCCATTCTGTATGCGGTCGACATAAACAACCGCGAGAAGCTTCTTGACCTGATGGACCCGTTGCATGCGGCGGACATCGCGGACCTGCTGGAACAGATCAATGCGTTCGACCGAACCCGCCTGATCCACCTGTATGGGCGCGAGTTTGACGGGGATATCCTGTCCGAGTTGGACGAGTCCGTCCGCGAAGAGGTTATGGCGGCGCTCAATCCGACAGTTCTGGCTGACGCGGTGCGCGATCTGGACAGCGACGATGTGGTCGATTTGGTCGAAGACCTGGATGAACCGCAACAAGAGGCGATTCTGGACGCTCTGCCAGAAGCGGATCGTGCCATCGTCGAAAAGGCCTTGTCCTATCCTGAGAACTCTGCCGGGCGCTTGATGCAACGCGAGGTCGTGATGGCGCCGGAACATTGGACTGTCGGTGAAGCCATTGATTTTATGCGCAACCGCGACGATCTGCCCGAACAATTCTACCATATCGTCCTGGTGGACCCGCGCATGCACCCGATCGCAAATGTCACGCTGGGAAAACTCATGGCCGCCAAGCGGGATGTCCGGCTCTTCGATTTACGCGAAGAGACGTTTCAGGTGATCCCGGCGACGCAGGACGAAGGTGATGTGGCCTATGCCTTTAACCAGTATCACCTGATTTCTGCTCCTGTGGTCGATGAAGAAGGCCGGATTGCCGGGGTGATAACCATTGATGATGCGATGATCGTGCTGGACGAAGAACACGAAGAAGACATGCTACGCTTGGCCGGGGTCACGGAAAGCTCGCTGTCCGACAGTGTGCTTAGCACATCCAAGTCGCGGATCCCTTGGCTTTGTGTCAATCTGGGCGCGGCAATCCTGTCCTCTATCGTGATTTCCCAGTTTGACGAGGTAATTGCGGCCTTTGTGGCGTTGGCCATTCTGATGCCGATCGTGGCATCGATGGGGGGCAACGCGGGCACGCAAACCTTGACCGTCGCGGTTCGTGCACTGGCCACCAAGGACCTGACCGGTGCGAACGTGTGGCGGGTGATCCGGCGTGAAGTTCTTGTGGGTCTGCTGAACGGGCTGGTTTTTGCGGTTGTTATGGGGATCGTTGGCACGGTCTGGTTCGGCATGCCGCAATTGGGCCTCGTGATTGCGGTTGCCATCATAATCAACATGATCCTTGCGGGACTCGCAGGCACGGTCGTGCCTGTGGCGATGGAACGCTTGGGGGCTGACCCGGCATTGGCGTACGGCACATTCGTGACAACGACAACCGATCTGATGGGATTTTTAGCCTTTCTCGGT
>CAWUIW010000344.1:0-3087 GCA_963922515.1 uncultured Rhodobacterales bacterium
CGGCGTGATCACCGGTTGCAAAGGTGTCCCGCAATATGCGGGTCATCAATGCCACGAGGAATGCTGTGCTCAGCCCAAAGGCCAACAGGCCTGTAACAGCAGCGAAGGCGGCGAACACGCGCAAGCCTTCGCCGAGCACAATGTCGCCATATCCAAGCGACGTATAGGTGATCAGCAAGAAATAAATCGCTTCGTTCCAAGTCTCTAACGGCCCCCACCGCAGGACGAATGCCGCCCAGAACCAGACCTGAATGGTGTGTGAGACGACCATGAACGACATGCTGCACAGCATCATGGCGGCATTGCGCACATGCGCGAAACGACGTTTGAAAAAATGCGCCACCGCCTCGGTCCAAGGCACGGAACCCGCCAGAAACGCAACATGCATCAACACGCAGATGCCCAAAAACACGGACCCCCAAAAAATCTGCTGTGCCAATGGCATAACGCTACAAAGCCTTTCAGTTTTCCCTGTGCAAACGGGTGCGCAATCGCTATCCCTAAAGCAGCAAACAGGAGGGCAACCGTGGATCGTTTTCCGACTTATGCCGTGGCAGCGGTAATGGCCAGCTTTTTCGCAACCCAATCCCTTGCGCAGGATGAAGAAGCCGCGCCTTCGGTGGTGCGCCCGGCCAAGGTTTCAACTGTACAGGTGAACGACAACAGTTTGCGGCGCACCTACCCTGCGATCGTTCAGCCCGCCCAAGAGGCCGAGCTTTCGTTCCGTGTGTCGGGACAGGTCATTTCGCTACCGGCGCGCGCTGCGATGCAGTTGCAAGAAGGCGAAGAGATCGCCGCGCTGGACAAGCGCACGTTTCAGACAGCGGTCGACGTTCTGCAAAGCCAGGTGGATCAGGCAGAGGCTGAACTTGCAGCTCTGCGCAAGGGCGCCCGCGAAGAAGAAATTATCGCCTTGCAGGCTGCGGTTGCAGCGGCGCAGGCCACCGTCGACCAGATCACCGATCAAGCGGCGCGGACCCGGCAATTGTTTGATCGTGGTGTTGTATCGCAAGCGAACCTTGACGCGGACGAGGCCGAGCTGCGGGTGGCGCAGGCCAACCTGCAGACCACCAAGGAAGAATTGGCCATTGGCCTCGCCGGTGGCCGCGAAGAGGATATTGCCGCATCCGAAGCCCGGTTGCGTGGTCTGGTTGCGGATTTGGAAAACGCACAGGACGATTTGGGTGATGCCACCTTGCGCGCGCCTTTCGACGGCACCGTTTCGCGACGGGACATTGACAATTTCACAACTGTCCAAGCCGGCCAAAGCATCGTGCTGTTCCAAGAGATTGCCACCGTTCACTTGGCCTTCGACGTGCCCGGCTCCGATGTCTTGGCCGTCAGCGCCCGTAGCGAAGAGCTGCAGTTGACTGCAGATATCATCGGAGGCCCGCAAGGGCTCGAAAACATCGACCTTGTAGAATTTTCAACGCAGGCGGATGCCGGAACGCAGACTTACCGGGCACGGATCGCGGTTGAAGTGCCGGAAGGCGCGCAAATTCTTCCAGGCATGGTCGCCCGTGTTCATGTGCTTTTGCAAAACGCGTTTACCACGGTCCCCATCACGGTTCCATTGACGGCCTTGGGCGCAAATCCCGACGGCAGCCCGTTTGTCTGGGTGGTTGATCCTGCGACAAATGCCGTGTCGCCGAGGAACCTGATGTTGGGCGCGGTATCGGATGCCAAGGTTGGCGTGATTGATGGCGTGGCAGAAGGTGAAACCATCGTTGTGGCCGGCGTGTCCCAATTGCGTGACGGTCAAGTGATCCGACCCATTACAGAGGTCGGAGACTGATCGCATGGATCTTGCTCGTTTCGCCATTGAACGGCGCGTAATCTCGGCACTGTCGACGTTCCTGATCTTGCTGCTCGGCTATGTCGGCTACGTCAGTTTGCCGCGATTTGAAGATCCTGAATTCATCATTCGGCAGGCCCAGATTGTCACCCCCTACCCCGGCGCCACCGCCGACGAGGTCGCGGACGAGGTCACCGACCTGATCGAAGGCGCCTTGCAAGAACTGACCGGAGTAGAAGAGATCACCTCTGTTTCCTCTCCGGGCGTCAGCCGCGTGACGATTGAATTCACGATCCCGTCGGCACGCACACGGTCCGACCTGTCGCAAAAGTTCACGCAGATGCGATCGAAAATCAGCGATATTCAAGGTCGATTGCCACCCAACGTACAACCAAGCCAAATCTACGATGATTTCGGCGACGTGTATGCGCAATACTACGCGATCATTGGCGAAGGCTTTACGCTGCCAGAACTCTACGAATACGCAAAAGACTTGCAGCGCGAACTTGTGCTGGTCGACGGCGTGTCAAAGGCCATCCTGAACGGTGTTCAAGACGAGGTGATCTACGTCGAATACTCCACGGCCCGCTTCATTCAATTGGGTCTGACGCATGATCAGGTTGCGGCCGTTCTCGAAGGTCAGAACCTTGTTCAACCCGGCGGCTCGCAGCTGTCAGGTGAAACACGATTAGAGGTCCGACCGGCATCTGCCGTCAACTCGGTTGAAGCCATCAGCAACCTGCGGCTGACAGATCCGAACTCCGGCGCGTCCTATCGGTTGGGTGACGTGGCCACAGTGTACCGCGGTGTCGAAGACCCGGCCTCGACGCTGCTGTACCGCAATGGTCATCCGGCCATTGGCTTGGCCATTTCCAACGAGATTGGTGGCAACGTCGTCAATATGGGCGATGCCGTCACCGCCCGTATGGAGGAGTTGATTGACCAGCGTCCAATCGGCATCGACATCCTGCCGATTTCGGACCAGGGCGAAAGCGTACGCGCCTCTGTAAATGACTTTGTCGGGAACGTCGTGCTCGCATTGGTCATCGTAGTCGGGATCTTGCTGGTGTTCATGGGGCTCCGATCCGGCATTTTGATGGGCGGGATTTTGCTTGTCACTGTCGCGGGCACGCTTTTTGGCATGTTGATCGGCGGTTTGGACATGCAACGCATCTCGCTTGGCGCGTTGATCATTGCGCTTGGCATGTTGGTCGACAACGCGATCGTGGTGGTCGAAGGTACGTTGGTCCGTGTGCAAAAAGGCGAACAGCCCGGCGCGGCGGCGATATCGG
>CAWUIW010000345.1:0-3042 GCA_963922515.1 uncultured Rhodobacterales bacterium
CGCGCAGTTGGGCGCAACTTTGCGCCTGCGGTGGGGCGAAGCCAAAGCGGGTCGCGAAATGTGATGTGAACGGCACGTCAGATGTCGAAAAACACCGTCTCTCCATCGCCCTGCAAGCGAATATCGAACCGGTACACTGGCCCATCTGCGGTCTCGTGGCGCTGCGCGACCAATGTGGCCCGGCGGTTTTCCCATTCGATCAGGTTCAGCACTGGGTCGGCCGCATTCGCCTCGTCTTCGTCCGAAAAGTACATGCGTGTGTTCAGACCGATATTGATGCCCCGTGCGACAATCCAAATAGATAAGTGCGGCGCTTGATTGCGGCCGTTCCTCCCCCGGCACGCACCGGGTTTTATGGTTTCAAACGCCCAGTCACCGGTCGCGAAGTCCGTGATGACCCGGCCCCAGCCGCGAAAACCCTCCTCGACCGGCGCGCCGCCTTCGGGATGGGCATAGTGACCGGCCGCATTGGCTTGCCAAACCTCGAGCAAGGCGTCCTTTACCGGGCTGCCGGTTCCGTCGATGACCTGGCCTTCCACTCGGATACGTTCGCCAATTGCATTTGGGCCGGCGATATCACCCCCCAATTCGTGGGCATAGATATCGAAACCGGCCGCGCCGGGCGCCAGGCCGATATGCACATAGGGACCGGCTGTCTGAGACGCGGATTCCTGCAGGTACGTCGGTGTCTGTGACATCTTACATTCCGTCCAATCGATTTTCGAACAACATCGCACGACGCCCGCGCAGAACAATGTCGAACTTGTACGCAATGCTGTCGAGCGGGATCGTCGCGTTCATGTCAAGGCACGCCGTCAACTGAGCGATGGCTGCTTCATCCCCGATGGTGGACACGATCGGACAACGCGGGATCAACGGATCGCCTTCGAAATAGCACTGGGTTATCAACCGCTGGCAAAAGGCGGCACCGAACACGGACACATGGATATGTGCGGGTCGCCAATCGTTGACCCGGTTGCGCCAAGGATATGCCCCGGGCTTGACCGTACGAAAAAAGAAATAGCCTGTTTCATCCGTC
Source organism: uncultured Rhodobacterales bacterium (assembly GCA_963922515.1). Lineage (GTDB taxonomy): Bacteria > Pseudomonadota > Alphaproteobacteria > Rhodobacterales > Rhodobacteraceae > JACOMT01. The sequence goes on from CAWUIW010000345.1 coordinate 1,040, forward strand.
AGGGTGCGCCCGCATCCACCGAAGTTTGGATCAATCGGGGCAAAATAGGTGTCTTTCACGTGACGGTAGCGCCCCCCGGCATTGGCTTGCCAGATTTCAACCAGCGTGTTCGGCACGGGCCGTGCATTTTCGTCCAGCACTCGACCGTGCAAGATGATGCGCTCGCCGATCGCGCTTTCTCCGTTGGCGGCGTAATTGACGATCAGGTCATTGTCGCCCGGGGCCACATCAGCATGGCCAAACACAGGGCCCGTCACCTCAGAGACGGTGTTTTCCAATGAAAGCAGCGCGTATCTGGGACTGCGCGCGACAGATGTTTTGTAATCCGGTGTATAGCCGGGCGGCTGTCTTTCGCGATCGCGTTGATAGTACTCTGCCGGCAGTGTCATGAGGTCCCATCCATGTCGGCATAGGTGGCTTTTGCCAGTTTGATCGCGTGATTGGCCTTTGGCACACCCGCGTACACGGCAACATGCAAAAAGGCCTGCATCACATCCTCTTGGCTGGCGCCGGTGTTTTCGGTGGCACGAATGTGCATCGGGATTTCATTGAAGTTCCCGGTCGCAGCCAACAAGGCCAACGTCAACATCGACCGTTCACGCATCGAAATCGTGTCGTCGGACCAAAGCGTGCCCCAGGCGCCTTCCGTGATCAGCGTTTGAAACGGGGCGTCGAATGGTGTCTTGGACGCTTCCGCGGCATCCACATGCGCGTCGCCAAGCACTTTGCGCCGCGTTCGCAAGCCGGTTTCAAATCGATCTGTCATTCGCCCTCCGCCCTTTTTGCCATCATGGGCAATGGGACCAAGAAACCAATGATCGTGCGCAGCATCAAGCCTGTTCACTTGCAACAGGCGCGAACGGGGCCCCGTGAGGCGGATCACATCCGCCCCTCGGGCATTGCCTGGCCGGCCCTAGACGGGATACAGGTCGTGCTTGATGATCGGCAGGGACCGCAGGCGCATGCCGTTGGCGCGGTAAATTGCGTTCGCCAAAGCAGGTGAAACCGGCGGCACGCCCGGTTCACCCAATCCACCGGGTGGTTCGACGCTTTCCATGAAAATGACCGACTGTTCCGGGGCGTTGGACAGCCGCAACATGTCGTAGTCAGGAAAGTTCAGCTGCTGGATTTCGCCATTTTCGACTGTGATCTCACCAAACAGTGCAGAGGTCAGTCCGTAGATGACCGCGCCCTTGATCTGGGCGTCGCCCGCATCCGGATTGACCAGTTGCCCGCAGTCGACCACCGAAGTCACCTTTTTGACCCGGACATCGCCATCGGCTGACACAGCCACGTGAACGGCTTGCGCGACGATTGTTTCAAAACTGTCGACCATTGCCATGCCAAGCGCTTCCCCGGCAGGCAAGTCCGCGCCCCAGTTTGTTTCTGCGCCCAATCGTTCCAGCACGGCCCGGATCCTTGGATGGCTGGTGTGGCGCAGCCGGAACTCCAACGGGTCCTCGCCTGCTGCATCTGCCAAATCGTCCATGAAGGTTTCGTTGAAAAAGCCCATCTGGGTAAAATCTACGGCCCGCCATGCGCCGACTGGAACTTTGCTGGGACAGATCACCCGCGCGATATCGCGGTTTGGTACATCGTATTGAAATGCGAACGGGCGCTCGCTGTCGGGCATCCCCGATTGCGCATCGATGTACCGATGCCGGATCGCGGTGATCCGACCGTTTTCAATGGCCCCTTCCATCCGGCTCATAACGGCAGGGCGATAGACGTCGTTGGCCATATCCGTTTCGCGCGACCAGATGACTTTGACCGACGTATCAAGCTCCATCGCGACCCGTGCGGCCAGTGTCACAAAATCGGTTCGGCCGCGGCGCCCGAAGCCGCCACCTAGATAAACCGGGTGCATGGTCACAGCCGCGGGGTCCAGACCCAGTACTTCTGCCGCTGCATTGCGCGCAAACAACATGTTTTGCGACCCCGCCCAAATCTCGGTGCCGTCTGCTGTCCTAGACACCGTACAGTTCATTGGCTCCATTGTGGCA
>CAWUIW010000346.1:0-3035 GCA_963922515.1 uncultured Rhodobacterales bacterium
CCCGGACTTCGCGACGTCACCAAAGCGCTGCTCTAGAGTTTCAACTGCAGCCTTGGTGAGCACCAGCTTGCGGCGACGCAAAATATCGTAGACATTGATGCCCTGGATTGGCAGAACATCGATCGCAGGAATGTTACTGGCGGCCCGTACAAACATTGGCTCAAGTTCACGACCGCCGATGATTAGCGCATTTGTCCAGTCCAGGACGGTAAATTGCGCTTTTAGCGATTTAGTCTTGCCATCCGCTGATATCGCTTCATCGAGAATAATCAGTTCACCCGCCTTTGCCTTCGAAGACAGCGCGTGACGCAATGCTAACGCACGAACTTTTTTCGGCATATCTATCGCATGGCTGCGGGATTTGGGACCGAACGCCTTACCGCCACCGCGAAATTGAGGAGCTTTTCGCGAGCTGTGCCGCGCACCGCCTGATCCCTTTTGGCGGACAAATTTGCGGCCCGTTGCCTTAATCTCCGAGCGATCCTTAGAGTGATGCGTGCCGGCCATGCGCTTAAGGCGCTGATAGCGCACCATGCGGTGCAACAGATCTCGTCGTGGCTCCAGCCCGAAGATATCGTCGCTGAGTTCAATAGTGCCAGCCTCGCCGGCATCAAGATTTACGATGTTGGCTTGCATAATACCACTATGCTCCATTTCCAGATACCGCTTCGCCAGCAGTATCTTCTGGCGCAGTAAAAGAACCCGGCATGGGCACGTCGGCTGGCAGCGGTTTCTTGGCAGCATCCCGAACCAGGACCCAGCCGCCCTTATGACCGGGAACAGCGCCCTTGATCAGCAACAGACCGCGTTCTACATCGGTTTGAACAACTTCCAGATTTTGCGTCGTGACCCGTTCCGCGCCTAGATGGCCGGCCATTTTTTTTCCCTTGAACACTTTGCCGGGATCCTGACATTGCCCCGTTGAACCGTGCGAACGGTGCGAAATCGACACCCCGTGTGAGGCCCGCAAGCCACCGAAATTCCAACGCTTCATGGCGCCTGCGAACCCTTTACCCTGGCTGGTACCAGTCACGTCCACCATCTGACCGGGAAGGAAGTGATCTGCAGTCATGATAGAACCGACATCGATGAGATTATCGGGGCTGACCCGAAACTCGACAACTTTGCGTTTCGGTTCAACGTTAGCAATAACAAAATTCTGCAATTCCGATTTTGAAACGCGAGAACGCCGCCGTGTGCCAACACCAAGACGCAAGGCTGTGTAACCGTCACGCTCCTCCGTGCGCTGACCGATCACCTGACACATGTCAAGTTTCAACACAGTAACGGGAACATGCTCACCGCTTTCAAGAAAGATCCGGGTCATCCCGATTTTCTGTGCAATCAAACCGGAGCGCATCGCGCTTTCCTCCTGTAAAGGGTCATGGGAAATTCAACTTATCCAGAGGACCCACGTAAATTCGTCAAAATTCTAGAGTTTAATTTCTACGTCAACGCCGGCTGCCAAATCGAGTTTCATCAATGCATCAACTGTCTGCGGTGTTGGGTCAACGATATCCAACAGGCGCTTATGCGTGCGCATTTCAAACTGTTCACGGCTTGCCTTATCAATATGTGGAGAGCGGATGACAGTGAATTTTTCCTTGCGCGTCGGCAGCGGGATCGGACCACGCACTTCCGCTCCCGTGCGCTTCGCCGTATTGACGATCTCACGCGTAGACGAATCAAGCACGCGATGATCAAATGCCTTGAGACGGATGCGGATGTTCTGGCCGTTCATTGATTTCTATTGGCTCCTAATGGTGCATTTAAAAAAATGAAGCGCCCGAACAGGCGGACGCTTCATGCCTTTAAGTATAAGCGCTATTCGCTAATTACTGCGACAACGCCGGCGCCGACGGTGCGGCCACCTTCGCGGATAGCAAAGCGCAGCTTCTCTTCCATCGCAATCGGTTGGATAAGCTCAACGTCCATGGTGACATTATCGCCGGGCATCACCATTTCGGTGCCTTCAGGCAATGTCACCACGCCCGTCACGTCGGTTGTGCGGAAGTAGAACTGCGGACGGTAGTTGGTAAAGAACGGGGTATGGCGGCCGCCTTCTTCTTTCGTCAGGATGTAGGCCTCGGCCTTGAACTTCTTGTGCGGCTTCACCGTGCCGGGCTTACACAGCACCTGACCGCGCTCAACCTCTTCACGACCGACACCGCGGATCAGTGCGCCGATATTATCACCCGCTTCGCCCTCATCAAGAAGTTTGCGGAACATTTCAACGCCGGTCACCGTGGTCTTGGCGATTTCATCCTTGATGCCGACGATCTCGACCTCTTCGCCGACCTTGATGATGCCGCGCTCAACCCGGCCGGTAACAACCGTACCGCGGCCGGAAATCGAGAACACATCTTCAATCGGCATCAGGAACGGCTGATCCTTCGGCCGGTCCGGCGTTGGGATGTAGGCGTCAACTTCTTCCATCAGCTTCAGCACAGCCTGCTTGCCGATTTCCTCATCGCGGTCTTCCAGTGCGCACAGCGCCGAGCCCTTGACGATGGGAATGTCATCGCCTGGGAATTCGTAGCTGTCGAGCAATTCACGGACTTCCATCTCAACTAATTCAAGAAGTTCCTCGTCGTCCACCTGGTCGACTTTGTTCAAAAACACCACAAGCGCTGGAACGCCAACCTGACGGGCCAGCAGGATGTGCTCGCGGGTTTGCGGCATCGGACCGTCGGCAGCATTAACAACCAGGATCGCACCGTCCATCTGCGCTGCGCCGGTGATCATGTTTTTCACGTAGTCGGCGTGGCCTGGACAGTCGACGTGGGCGTAATGGCGGTTGTCGGTTTCGTATTCCACGTGCGCCGTCGAGATGGTAATCCCACGCTCGCGCTCTTCCGGCGCTTTATCGATCTGGTCGTAAGCCGAAAATTCAGCCTTGCCGGATTCCGCCAACACCTTTGTAATTGCCGCTGTCAAAGACGTCTTGCCGTGATCGACGTGACCGATCGTGCCGATGTTCACATGCGGCTTATTGCGCTCAAACTTTTCCTTGGCCATGGCTCTTTCTGGCTCCT
>CAWUIW010000347.1:0-3032 GCA_963922515.1 uncultured Rhodobacterales bacterium
CGCGACCGTCAGTGCCGATGCATAACCGATACGGAAGTACTCGAACCCTTCAAGGTATATGGAAAAAAGCAGCACCTCGGACGCCCCCCGCGGGCCGCCATTTGTGAGCACCGCGATGGTATCAAAGACCTTGAACGCGGTGATGGTCGTGGTCACGACCACAAACATCGTGGTCGGCCCCAGCATCGGCCAAGTGACCCGAATAAACTTGTCGACCCAGCCATCTGCCCCATCCACGGCCGCCGCATCATAAAGATCCTGTGGAATGGCCGACAGCCCGGCGATGAACAGGATCATGTTGAATCCGATCAGTTGCCAAAGCGCGATCAATGCCAGCGAGTACAGAACCACATCGCGGTCACTGAAAAACCCGATTGGCTCCAGACCCAAGGCGACCAACAGCGCATTTACCGGGCCAATCTTGGAATGCAGGACAAAGTTCCAGACGATTGCCATCGCCACAAGCGTGGTGGTGACAGGCAAAAAGTAGATGACTTCGTAGATCCGTTTGGTCCGGGTCCGACCATGGACCAGAATTGCCACACCCAGCCCCAATAGCACGGCTGAAGGAACAAGAACGGCCACGTAGGTGAACGTGTTGTTGATCGAGCGCCAGAACTTGCGGTCGCTGAGCATTTCTTGATAATTCTCAAGCCCGACCCAACTCCAATCCAGTGTGCCCAGCTCGTAGTCGGTCAGGCTGATGCCGATGACCACCAGACTGGGTCCCAGAATGATCCCCACCATCAAAAGCATGGCCGGCAAAGCAAACGCGTAACCGTATCGCGCTTGCGACAGTTCCTGTCTGGCGACGCCGGTTTGGGGCTCGGCCCTCATTCTGCCACCACCGGCTCCGGAGCGCGCATCGGGGTGTCGACCCGGTTACCAGCACTGTCGAACACAAGAAGTTTGGACAGATCAAAGGTGACCGAAGCGGTGTCGCCAATCCAACCGGCATGGCGTGCGTCTGCCATAGCTTGGGCAGAAACGCGCACGGTCACGGGCTGTCCATCCACGTTTAGCGACAGAACCGTTTCATGCCCCAGATCCTCCATCGCCATGACACGGCCGGAAACGCTGTAGGGCGCGCGAGGCACGGACAAGGCGAGCGCCTCGGGCCGCAGGCCGATCACTGTGCCTGCCGTGCCGCCAATCCCCAGCGCCACGCCGAACAGACGCATCGCACCCGAGCCGTCGACTTCGGCATCCAAAAGGTTAATGCGCGGGCTGCCCAGAAACGCCGCAACGCGCGTATTGGCCGGACGCTGATAGAGTTCATCGGGCGGTCCGACCTGCAAAACGTCACCCGCTTCCATCAAAGCAACCCGGTCGGACATGGTCATGGCTTCGACTTGATCATGGGTCACGTAGATGAAAGTAGCGCCCAGTTGGGCATGCAAGGCCGCAAGTTCACGGCGCATATGCACGCGCAAAGACGCATCCAAGTTTGACAACGGCTCGTCCATCAAGAACACATCGGGCTGGCGTACCATCGCGCGACCCAACGCGACCCGCTGACGCTGTCCCCCGGACAGTTGCGATGGCCGGCGATCCAAAAGCGGTTCGATCTTCAGCTGTTCGGCTGTGGTTTGAACCTCCTGACGGATGTCTGCTGCCACCTGCTTGCGGCGCGGCGACAAGGCCCGGACCAGCGGCAACCGCTCTGCCAAATACAACCGATCGATTTCCAACGGCGTCGCCATGTTTTGCGCGACGGTCATGTGCGGGTACAGCGCGTAGGACTGGAACACCATCGCGATCCTCCGATCCTTGGGGCGCAGATGATCCACCGCACGGCCACCGATCTGGATCGTACCGCTTGTTTGCGCCTCTAGTCCTGCAATGGTGCGCAGCAGGGTGGATTTTCCGCAGCCCGAAGCGCCAATCAACGTCAGGAACTCGCCATCATGTATGTCCAGCGACACGTTCTTGAGAACATCTGTCTCGCCAAAGGACTTGCTGATTTGATGTAGTCGAACGTCAGCCATGCACCTGCTCCGGTTTTGGCGACAAGAGTGGGTGTGTTTTGTGATGGGTCGTTGACAGAATTCCGCAAAGACAGGGACTGTGTGTATTGGTTTTGCGAAGTTCAGGGCGGGTTTGTCGACATGCGTTTACGTTGGTGTCACAAAACTGCACGACGACATGGGTCACAAATTTTTATTATGTTTTTCAATATATTGTCACATGGAGCATACTAGCGTCACGGGACGGAAACCCGCCATGAAAGACCGGTTGTTCCCGCCGTCATACTTTTGTCGTGCGATGTGTACAGGCCGCGCCGGCTCAACGCAGATGGCCACTTTGAGGAGCTTGCCATGCTGAAGTTCATTGTTTTGTCTGATCTGCATATCGTGCCCGAGGGCGAATTGAGCCATGGGCTCGACACTTATGACCGGCTCGGTCACGCGATTGATCATGTCAACGAAAGGCACGGCGATGCCGCTTTCGTGCTATGTGCCGGCGATTTGGCCGATCACGGAGAGCGGGCTGCCTATACGCGATTGAAAACCGCCCTGGCCCGGTTGGATCCGCCCACCCATGTAACTTTGGGCAACCATGATGATCGGCCAACCTTTCTAGAAGTCTTTGGCGCGGGGCTTGCATCGGACACCGGGAACGTGGACCGGGTCATCGATGACGGAACCTACCGTGTCATTGTTTTGGACAGCTCCGAACCCGGATTGGGTGGCGCCGGTCGCTTGTCAGAAGCCCAGCTGGCCTGGCTTGGCGACAGACTGCAAGAGGCAGGTGATCAACCCGTCGTCGTGGTACTGCATCACAATTTCACGAAACTCCACGTGCAGACTGATTTCATCATCCTCGAAAACCCGGACCGTTTCATCGAGGTGCTGGGCCAGCATGCGGATGTGCGCCAGGTGATTTGCGGACATGTCCACATGACGACGTCCGGCATGGTCAAGGGCATCCCGTTCTGTACACTGGGCGGCGGGCACTATGCGATCGACCCGGTGCTGGAAAGCCGGTCCGGGCCGGTGCCCGGCGGCCCTGTTCCGCGGCGCGAGGGGCCC
>CAWUIW010000348.1:0-3031 GCA_963922515.1 uncultured Rhodobacterales bacterium
TGTCCAAAGCAACGCAGTCCACACCAGTTGCCTTGGCAAAACCCACGTAGTTTTCGCCCGCCTCTCGTGGAAAGCCGATAACGGGAATCTCGGGATGGCGCGCTTTCAGCGCCTGCGTGATGGTTCGACAGGGCGCAAGCGCGAAGTCATCAAAGTCTTCGCCCTTCAGTGACCCAGCCCAGCTATCGAAAATCTTAACGACCTCTGCACCGGCCTCGATCTGTCTGGACAGGTACTCGATGGTGCTTTCGGTCAGAACATCAATCAAATCGCTGAAAAGGGCCCGATCATCGGCTTTAAGCGCATGGGCAGGACTTTGGTCCGGCGTGCCACGCCCCGCAATCATGTACGTCGCAACGGTCCACGGCGCACCGGCGAACCCGATCAGCGTGGTTTCCTGCGGCAACTCTTGCGACAGGATGCGCACCGTTTCATAAACCGGTGCCAAAGTGTCGTGGATGTCATCTTTGCCACCCAGCGCAGCAAAATCATTGCGGGAAGTGATCGTGGACAATCTGGGCCCCTCGCCGGTCACGAACCACAAATCGGCGCCCAATGCCTGGGGCAGCAGCAGAATGTCGGCAAAGAGTATCGCCGCGTCAAAACCGTAGCGGCGGATGGGTTGCAAGGTGACCTCGGCAGCAAGCTCACTGTTGTAGCAAAGCGACAGGAAATCCCCGGCCTGAGCGCGCGTGGCGCGATACTCGGGAAGATAGCGCCCGGCTTGTCGCATCATCCAGATCGGGGGCGTTTTCAGCACCTCCCCGGCCAAAGACCGCAACAGTTTTTTCGACTTGGGCGCCGTCTGATTGTCGGTCTCAGGACGCACCGGTTGGGTTTGAATCGTCATTAGTCGGAACACCCCAGTTGTCAGGCGAAGTTTACACGCCTATTGATGACATCATGACGACCCGTTTGCCAACCCCCGCCGCGCCATTGCGCATCGGAACCCGTGGATCACCGCTTGCGCTGGCCCAAGCTTATGAAACGCGCAGCCGGCTTGCCGGAGCATTTGATTTGCCAGAAGGCGCCTTTGAAATTGTCGTGATCAAGGTCACGGGCGATATGGTGCAAGACCGGGCGCTGAAGGAAATTGGGGGAAAGGGGCTGTTCACTCGCGAAATCGAGGAAGACTTGCTTTCCGGCAAAATCGATATCGCTGTGCATTCCATGAAGGACATGCCCGTCGAACAACCCCAAGGCCTGCTTCTGGACACATATCTACCGCGCGAAGACGTTCGGGATGCATTTGTTTCTCCTTTGAAATCTGCATTGGCAGAACTGGAACCAGATGCGGTGGTTGGCACATCCAGCTTGCGGCGCAAAGCCCAACTCTTGCACCGCAGACCTGATCTGAAAGTCGTGGAGTTTCGTGGCAACGTGCAAACGCGTTTACGCAAGCTGTCCGAGAACGTGGCAGAATGCACGTTTTTGGCCATGGCCGGGTTGAACCGGCTGAACATGGCCGACGTGCCCGCCACGCCAATTTCCCCGGACGATATGTTGCCAGCGGTGGCACAAGGCGCGATTGGCATCGAACGCCGCGCTAATGATGTAAATGTCGCCGATTTGCTGTCGGCCATTCATGACAAGCTAACCGGCCAGCGCCTGAATGCGGAACGCGCCTATTTGGCGGCGCTGGATGGGTCTTGTGAAACGCCGATTGCCGGGTTGGCTGAACTGGACGGCACCACGCTTCGTTTGCGCGGCGAAGTTCTGCGACCCGACGGGTCCGCGGCCTTGGTGCACGAAATCAGCGGACCGGTCGAAGATGGTGCAGACATCGGGCGTTCGGTGGCCCACCACTTGCTCGAGCAAGCCGGCCCGGGCTTTTTCGATTGGCACGACACGCCCGCCGCAAAGGTTAAATGACGCCGCGCTTTCGTTGACGTTACGTTCCCCGGTCGGGCATCCTGTGTCTGGGAGGAGCGACATGACACCTGGAAAGGCATATCTGACATCTGATGAAATCCGGCCACTGGCGCAACGGTCGGACCTAGTAGGTGGCTTGCTTGTTCTGCATTGCTGGATGTTGATCGCTGCATCTGTTACATTTTTTGCCCTGTTTCCAAATCCTCTGACCTTCTTGTTGGCGGTTATGATCGTGGGGTCGCGCCAGCTTGGACTCGCAATCTTGATGCATGAAGCAGCGCATAACGCGCTGTTCAAAACACGGGCGCTGAATGAATGGGTCGGCGAGTGGCTATGCGCGCGACCGATTCTGGCCGAACTTGCCGCATATCGCCACTATCACCTTACCCACCACCGCTTCACGCAAACCGACAAAGACCCAGATCTTGTCCTGTCATCCAAATTCCCCACGTCCCGCGCTTCGCTGCAGCGCAAGTTTATCCGGGACCTGACGGGGCAAACCGGATACAAGCAATTGCTGGGCCAGATCCTTCTGTCATTTCGATTGGCCGGTGACGATGACGCCATCGAAGCTGCGAAAACCGACTTTGCCCAAGCGTTCAAGTCACAGGATTTGTGGACATCCCTGCCCTTGTTTGCGGCTATCATGTTCGGGATGGGGATTGCCGGGGACTGGTGGTATGGGCTGGCATTCTGGCTGCTGCCTTACTTGACGTGGTACCAGTTCGTTTTGCGCGTGCGCAACATCGCGGAACACGGTGCAACAGAAGTGTCCGAGGACCCGTTCCGAAATGTGCGAACAACAAAGGCCGGTCCTTTGATGCGCACCTTTGTTGCGCCCTATTGGGTCAACTACCATCTCGAACACCACATGGTGATGCATGTGCCGTGCTGGAAACTACGGCGTATGCATAGCCTTTTGCTGAAAAAGGGATTGGGTGCGCGGATGCGCGTCGCTGATACGTATTGGGACGCCATGCGCGAAGCCGGATGGGTCAACAAGACCGCATAAACTAACGCAGAGCAGGACGTCTCCTGCTCTGCGACTACTGGCCGGACAGAGTGACTGGGTGTCCGACCCGCAATTCCGAATTCGATAATTAAGAATTCTGGTTCGATGTCGAAACCACCGGCGCCGGGGCCGTGGTGTCGGGGCCTT
>CAWUIW010000349.1:0-2991 GCA_963922515.1 uncultured Rhodobacterales bacterium
ACTCGGCCAGCACATCTGCAACCACCGACGCTTAGGTAAGACATGCCCACAATCTATAGATTTCCGCCCGTGGGCATATCTGCCTACGAGTCCAGTATTGATGATCCTATGAATGCATCGCGCGGGATCAATGGCGGGCCGCGGTATTCACAAACCCGCGCCAATCGCTCGATCTACGTGGCCGAAGTGTCGGGGATCGGGCCGGATGGCAATGGTGCCGGCTATGTTGAGGCGCTGAAACGCCTGCTTGCTGGCAGGCCGCCACTGGTACAGGTTGATACCCTTCCGGCGACGTGGTGGGGACGCACACGGGACCGGCCCGCGCTTCAAAGTGGCGATCTGTTGTCCTGGACGACCGGCGGCGCGCCGTTGACATGGACGACAGGCGGCGAGCCGCTGACCTGGTACACAAGCCCCCTGTTCACGGCCACGCCCGGGAAGGATGACTTTGACTATATCGACGTGACGGGATTGCCCGATGGTACGGAGGTATTTCCCGGCGATGCCGTGCAGGTTGGCGGCGACGTTTCTTACGCTATGCGCTCGGAGACGATTGGCGGTGTAAGGCGCATCTATCTGACCAGCGCTTTGCCTGCTGGAAACGTGGATATAGGCGCGACCGTTACACGGAATTTCAGCCTGAACGAGCGGCCCCGATCAATGCAAACGCAGGGTGCTTTTTCTTACACGTTTGAAATGACAGAGGTTTTCGCATCGGACTTTTCCGATGGCCTCACTGTTCTCGACCCTTGGAATTAGGAGGCTGACCAATGTCTGCACCAACAATTAGCCTGCCGACAACTGGCGACCCCGCAACGACAACACGCGAAGACTTGGAAATTGTCGTGAATCAAGCCCTTGCAGAAATGCAAGCGGGCATTGACGGCAACACAACGACAGTCAGCCTCTTGATTGTCACAGAGAACACCAACCTCGACAACATCCGGGAGCGGATCAACGAGCTTGGCGAGGCGGTTGTCTTTGCGGGCAATTGGGCACCGACGACCGGCGCGTTTCCGGCCACTGCTGATACACAGACCGGGACACGCACGCTCAACCGTGGCGACATGTTCAAGGTCATCGGTGCGGGCGGCGTCGTGGATGGCGTGGACTTCAAACCAGATGACTTTCTGGTTGCCTCGATCACCGATCCGTCAACGACCATCTTTGATGGAAACTGGACTGTTTTTCGCAATAACTTTGACGCGGAAATCACGGCTGCGATCACGCCGGTTTCCGGGGAGCTGGAAAACCGCGACCGGCTGATTGACGGCGGTATCTGGACGACAGACTTTGCAACGCGCGTCATCACGTGGACGGGCGTTCGCGTATTCGAGCGCAAGAGCGCTGCCGCATCGGTGGGCATCACAAATGGAAGCCTGACGCTGCCCACAGCGGCGCAGACCACGCGCTACCAACTGGTTGCCGACATTTCAGCGGATACAATCACGGCCATCGAAGATGGTACGCAAGCCGCGCTGAGTGGTGACCAGGTTGTTCTGGGCGTTGCCATCTACAACACGGCGCAAAGCATCATTGATGCCAAGATCGCGCAGGGCGAGGCGCGGGTTGAGGGTGTTTCAACTGAAACGGAAATTCGTGATGCGCGGTTTAACGAAGACACCCTATTCAAAGGCATTTCCAAACAGATCACCCGGTACTTGCCGCAAGTGTATCTATTGAATGATCAGGTAGAGGCGGGCGCGATCGTCTATCCGCCGGGCCATGCAACCTATCCAGATGGCGCAATTGCCTTCCCTGAAATCGATGTGATCCGCGATCAGGACACAGGCCGCACGGCCATCCCGGCCTATACCTACGAACTGCCCACGTCGACCAGCAACGTTGCGATTTATTACGACAGCGATGCGGACGCCTTTGCGGCTTATGCCATTACGGCCACACCGGAAAACACGGATGCTGCGACCTTCATTTGGGTTGCCAATGTTGAACACAATCTCAATCGCGGCGTGACCCATGTCACGACCGGGTGGGGCAGTGTGACGGCCCCGCATCCAAGCGAAGGCGAAACGGCTAAGCCTTTTTATGACAATCACGGGGTGCAACGAGAGCTGCGGGCTGCGCGCGTGGACGGGGGCCAGCAAGACCCCGGCGCGACTGAAACCTATGGCAGCTTGGCGCAGCGATTGGACGCCATGAGCGCGGAAATCATCAGCCTGAAAGCTTCGGTGAACGCCCTGCAAATTGAAAACAATCAACTTCGCGACGCGACAGGAGGCTGATCCGATGGCCCATAACTTGTGTGTGATTAACCTCTTTGACGACATGGCCGTTTCAACGAACCGCTGGAACAACGGCGCAGTCATGACGAATTTCAACACGGCAAAAGCTGCTGGCGCTGATTATCAGCGGGCCATTTGTACGATTCCCATCTGCAACCCGTCGCGCGCATCGCTTCTTATGGGGCAGTACCCCCTAAAGCCGGATGGTGCCGGCGGAACGTTTGTTTTCGGCAACCTGCCCGAAGCGTTTCAAGACACCTATGATGCGTCCAAGCTGCCGAACAACGATATTTCCCGATCGCTTCCCGGCCTCTTGGTCGCGGCGGGTTGGGATGTGCAGATTTTCGGCAAGGTGTTTCACGTCACGTCAAACATCAACCAGATTGCCGCCGCTGAATTCGGGGCGGGTTGGAACGAGTTTGTATCGACCGACATGAGCCTTTCCGGCGTTACGGCGGATGCGGTCTTATCCGGTGCGGGCATTCTTGAGCGTGAAAACCACCCTGAATGGGCCGCCATGTTGGCCGCAGAAGCCAAGATCAATGCGTGGGATGGAACCAGCGACCTGGTGATCTTTTGGGGCTGCTATGCGCCGCACAAAGATTGGCTTGTTCCACAGGATATTTACGACGCCTATGCTGCGGTTGACGCCACCTATTTGGACGCTTTGTCGCCGGATGAACTGCCTTGGTACGCTCAGCAATCCTACATGGGTTTTGGCAAGTCGATCACCGAAGAAGAACGCATC
>CAWUIW010000350.1:0-2979 GCA_963922515.1 uncultured Rhodobacterales bacterium
ACATCCTCGTTTTCGCCCGCCATTTTGCGTGTGAGAACACCCGAGGCCACGAATGCGCCAGCAAGCAACAGCCCCCTGGATGAATTCGGAATGTGCGACTTTCCAAGCGATCTGAGACGCGCCCGGTCAGATGGCGTCATCTTGCCGGTCGTTTCCACCTTGGTGATAAGCTTGTCAGCGCTTTTGGCGGCTTTGGCAATTTGCTTCTGCGTGGCCTTGCTGGATTTGTTGTAGCGTTTGTCCAGCTTGTTCGCGAAAACACCGCCCGAGACCACACCGCCCACAAGCGCAGCCGCCTGAACACCTGCGCCAATGGCCTGGGATTGAGAGTTCGAACGCTCAGCGGCAGCCAGATTGCGCTCGGCTCTTTCAAGATCGGCCTGCTCGGCTTTGAGGCGATCCTGAAGAGCATAATAGTTTTTGCCACGCTTGGTTTTAGCCTCCTGGGCCATCTCGGCGCGCGTTGCGGCAATGGCCTCCCGGCGCCGTTTGATGGCGCGCCGGGCACTGGCAGCTGAACCGCCAGCCTCTTTTTTCTTCGGATCTTTCTTGGTCAACGCAGTGTACTGTGCGGCCACCCAATTCAAGGCAGGCGTCCAAATATCGGACGATGCCGGTTCCTTGTTGGGCGAAGCCGGTTGCTTGGGCGCTGCCTTGGTTGACGGCTTGGGTTTCTGGTTCATGGCATCTTCAAGTTCAGCCAGGATTTTCGCTTCCGGCCGCTTGGGATTAAACCCAGGCCGCGGCGGGATGCCCAGCACCGTCGGTTCTTTCGCCATCTCAGCTCCTTATCTGCCTTAACGCCGGAACATTGCTGCGACTTCAGCGCCGCTTATTTTGGGTTTGACACGCCGCCGTGCAGGCTGCCGCGAAGCCTTGGGTGCGCCAGGCTCCAATGGCTCCGGATCTGCAGGCCGCTGCACGGGTTGCTCTGAGCCTGCAGAGCGCGGAGCCTGCGGACCGGAAAAGTCATGCTGGAGACGGCCAAGCAGTACCGGTTCGCCTTCTTTGTGAGGACGCTGTTGCGCCGCCAGCATGAAACCGGCCGCCCAATTCATCGCTTCGCAGTCGAGATAGTGGTTGTCACGCGAGCGCGGCAGCCACTCCACCTTGCCGGTTTTGTCGACAATACGGGCCTCAGAGACCACCTGGCGGCAATAATCCTCATCCACATCGCGCGGCACCAGCCAGGCCCCGAGCTTATCGGCGCGCCGGTTGATGCGCTCATATACAGACGACTTGCTCCAGTCGGTATGGATGAACAGATCTTCAAGGCCATACTTTTTGGCCTCGCCCTTGACTGTCACATCCCGCTTTGACGTCATGATCGGCTTTTGCTGTATCAGGCGCCCACGCGTCGGCCGCACCCGTTTGCCGCCCATGCGGCGCACGAACTCATAGACCATGTTGACGTCGATCTCGCCCTTTTTGCCCGGACGATAACCGGCATCGACAAGGGCAAGCTTGATCGGCATTTCCTGGTCGCCGTAATGCGCGCCGATCACGTCTTCGAGGCGATCCCAGACCTCCTCTTCGATGGTCGCCCCATGCAGCAGGCCCCACTGCACCGCCCACGATGTGCCCCGTGGCCCCCAGGCCCGCACCGCATAGTAAATCCCGTAGCCCTGGACATCGACGCCCGCCGTCAGAAACAAAGCGCCGTCCGGCACCGTGCCGCGTTCATAATCGGCAGCGTGATCGCGAACCTTCTGCCAATCGGGCACCGTGCCCGCGCCTGGTGCGCAGCATTCACCGAACTGGGTGTTGATCACCGACTGCAGGCCATCGAAACCGCCATCGGTTTCTGCTTCCACAAGCCGGGCGGCGCGTTCGCCTATCGTCTTGAACGGCGAACACAGCCCCGACACCCAATAGGACACCGTGATGGTTTCAGGGGGATCGCCCGTCACGTTGCCATCCCCATCGACCGCCTGGCCCGGCGCCACATACCGGCCGCCCGCATTGCAAAGCGCCTTGTCCGCCTCCGTGATCACGCAGCCGTTGGCTGGGCATTCGATATACGCTTCAACCTTGGCGCGTGCCGGCGGCAGGCCCTCATAGCCTTTCAGGCATGACATCCGCGGAATAAACCACTCACCGCAGTGCGGGCATTGCCACGCCCAATGGTGCATCGTGCCGCTCTGAAAGATACGCCAGATCGGGCTGCGCACCTCTTCCGCCTCGGCGGGTTTCCAGAACATCAGCCCCGTCTGTTCGCAGGCCCGCACTTCGATGGTGCCTTCCGTTGGCGTCGACATCACCAGCCGCTTGCTGTCCCGAAACGAGTCGCCGCGGGCCTTGACGATGCCGAACGGATCGCCCTTGCCCTTGATGCCTTCCGTGCGGTCGATTTCATCGAACACAACCAGCCACGCCGCCATGCCCGAAAGCTGGGTTTCCGAGGTGGCCCAGGCCAACCGCAACGGCACACCGGCCACCGTTTTCTGATAAAGCCGCGTTTTCTTGCCCGTGGCTGCTTTGCTTTTGAGGCCCACGGCCTGCTCGATCAGATCCAAAATCCGCGGCTCATGCTCGTTGCGCACAAACTTCTCATCCGGTCCCACCAGCATCATCGGCCGCGGCCGGATATCCCAGGTGGCCCCGATCACATCGAGCATCGATTCCGTTTTGCCCATCTGCGAAGAACAAATCAGCGCGATGTTATCGTAAGCCGGATTATGGATTTGCCGGATGGGCTCGATCATGTAGGGCGTCAAATGCGGATCGCGCGGGCCTGGCCGGTCGAACGAGGCGGAATACACCCGGTTGGACGCTCCCCATTCATCCGGCGTTTGTTTCTTCGTCGGCGTCGAGAGGGTCGACGCCCGCTGCCAGATCTGCGCTAACTTTGGCAAATCGCCGGCTGATGCTGGCGAGCACTTGGTCGATGGCATGTTCAACTTCACCCCGCACTGCCGTTTCGGTGGAAACCCTGGCCGGCACGCCTGCAAGCTCAGCCCGCAAGACACCAACAATGGC
>CAWUIW010000351.1:0-2952 GCA_963922515.1 uncultured Rhodobacterales bacterium
TCAGGTCGACCGCGGATACATTGGGCGTCGGTACGCGGATTGCTGACCCGTCCAGCCGGCCCTTGAGGTTTGGCAGGACTTCTCCGATCGCTTTGGCGGCGCCGGTGGTGGTCGGGATCATCGCCATGGCGGCGGCCCGGGCGCGGTACAGGTCCTTATGGCGCCGATCAACGGTGGACTGATCGCCCGTGTAGGAATGCACAGTTGTCATGATCCCGTGCTCGATCGTGAAGGCTTCGTCCAGAACCTTGGCCAGCGGCGCCAGGCAATTGGTGGTGCATGATCCGTTCGAGATCATCTTGTCACCCTTTTGAAGGGTGTCATCGTTAACGCCGTAGACCACGGTTTTTTCCACGTTCTTGGCTGGCGCGGAAATCAAAACCGCTCCTGCGCCCCGATCAAGGTGGACGCCGGCCTTTTGGCCATCGTTGAATTTGCCGGTGCACTCCAGCACAACATCGCAGCCTGACCAGTCAAGCTCTTCGGGGTCGTACGTGCTGAACATCTCGATGGGGTCCTGTCCCAGGTCCAGCTTGCCGTCGACCACCTTGATGTCGCCCGGGTAACGCCCATGGATGCTGTCGTAGCGCAGCAAATGAGCCGCAGTTTCCAGCGGGCCCGTGGCGTTCGCCTTGACCACGCGAATGTCATTTCGACCGCTGGATGCGATATGGGCCAAGGTGCAACGACCGATCCGTCCAAACCCGTTGATACCGACGTTGATGGTCATGACAAAGCTCCAGTCCACTGAAATGCGTGCGTTCTTTGCCAGCCGTATAGACCTCGGGCGCATCCGACAAAAGGGAGAAATCGCTGATTTTTGAATATGATAGCGCAAACTTGCTACGATTGCGCTAACGCTCTGCAGCAAGCTGCGGTAAGATTACGCACCGAGCAGACAGACCAAACAAGGGGCAGGACAATGAGTGGGCTTCTGGCATTGCTGGACGATGTGGCAGGCATCGCCAAGGTCGCGGCTGCATCGGTTGACGATATTGCCTCCCAGGCGGTCAAGGCAGGCTCGAAGGCGGCTGGCGCCGTCATCGACGACGCGGCCGTGACGCCAAAGTACTTGCGCGGCTTTGATGCCAGTCGCGAGCTGCCCATCATCTGGCGCATCGCAAAAGGGTCCTTGCGCAACAAGCTGCTGTTCTTGTTGCCAGCCGGATTGCTGCTGTCTGCGTTTGCCCCATGGTTGATTGCCCCATTGCTCATGCTGGGCGGTGCCTATCTGTGCTATGAAGGCGCCGAAAAGATCGCCCATGCGATCTGGCCACACGCGCCGCAAGACAAGATTGCCTATCCTGTTGATACGGATCCTGCACATCTAGAAGAGTCGCGCGCCAAGGGGGCCATCAAGACCGATTTCATTCTGTCGGCGGAAATCATGACGATTGCGCTGGCCGCCATTCCGGAAAGCACGCTGGCCATCGAGGCCGCCACCCTGGCGCTGGTCGGCATTGGCATCACCATTGCAGTCTATGGTGCAGTGGCCCTGATCGTGAAAGCCGACGACGTCGGGTTGCACATGGTCGAAACCGGGCGTTTGGGCCTAACACGGGCGCTTGGTCGCGGCATCGTGCGCGCTATGCCGGGCTTCATGCGGCTTCTGACCATTGTCGGGACTGCGGCCATGCTATGGGTTGGCGGATCGATCATCGTGCATGGGCTGGAACAGGTCGGATGGGCCGGCCCAGCCCACCTGATACACGATCTTGCGGCCCAGGTGGCGCAATTCGTGGCCCCCAGCATCCAAGGCTTCGTAAAATGGCTGGCCACTGCAACGATTGATGGCGTTCTGGGGCTGATACTGGGCGCCGCATTGATCCCGGTTGGCACACGCGTCGTGACCCCGTTGTGGGGCGCATTGACGGGTCAATCTGCATCGGGCCATTAGGCGGATCGTGGTCCCGGCAGGGCGCGGCGCCGGGGCTGGCCCGGCGCCAAAAAGTCAACCAAGCAATGCCTTGGCTTGTGCCACGGTGGCCTCGGTGGTGATCCCGAAATGCGCATAAAGCTCATCTGCAGGGGCCGAAGCACCAAAGCTGTCCATGCCGATAAACGCGGCTTTCGCTTCACGCCCGCGCTCTCCCAAAAGCCACCGGTCCCAACCTTGCTGGACCGCGGCCTCGATCCCGATACGTACGGCTCCGGATGGTAGAACCTTGCGCCGGTACGCTTCGTCCTGTTCTGCGAAAAGCTCCATGCACGGCATGGACACCACGCGGGTGCCAATCCCTTCGGCTTGCAGGGCGTCCCGCGCGGCCAGCGCAATCGCGACTTCGGACCCCGTGGCAATCAGGATCACCTGCCGTTTGCCGTCGGCGTCGGCCAGAACATACGCGCCGTGCGCGGTCAGATTCTTGGTCTTGTGCACGGTCCGCACAGTTGGCAGACCTTGCCGCGTCAGCGACATGACCGATGGCGAAGACGCCATGGTCAGCGCCAGTTCCCAGCTTTCCGCGGTTTCCACGGTGTCGGCGGGACGGAAGACATAGGTGTTGGGGGTTGCCCGGCTGATGGCAAGGTGTTCCACCGGCTGGTGTGTGGGGCCATCTTCGCCCAGCCCGATGGAATCGTGCGTCATAACGAACACGGTCGGGATTTTCATCAAAGCCGCCAGCCGCATCGCCGGGCGGGCATAGTCGGTGAAGCACATGAAGGTGCCGCCGTAAGGGCGGATGCCGCCATGCAAGGCCATCCCGTTCATGGCAGCTGCCATGCCGTGTTCCCGGATGCCGTAATGCACGTAGCGGCCCTTGCGGTCCTCTGGGCCAAAAATTCCCATATCGGGCGACTTGGTGTTGTTCGATCCGGTCAGATCGGCCGATCCTCCGATCGTTTCCGGCATGATCGGGTTCACTGCGGTCAGCACCATTTCAGAGCTTTTCCGTGTTGCCACCTTGGGCTGTTCCTCGCTCACCTGCTTCTTCAAACTGCGAATGGCCGAGG
>CAWUIW010000352.1:0-2948 GCA_963922515.1 uncultured Rhodobacterales bacterium
CGGGCAGCGCCATGCGCGTCACTCAGCAGAACATCGATGGGAACCTGTCCGGCACGAGGCTCGCCATAAAACGCTTCTCGATCCGCAAAGGCCAATTTCATCGCCTCGATCACGGTGTGAACAAAATCGGCACTGGTGCCATCCAGATCGTCAAGACCGGCATGCTTTAAGATCGACAGGCTTTGCAAAAGCACGGGCCCCTGCCCCCAAGCACCGGTCTTGAACACCTGCCAGTCCTGGAATGTCACTTGCAAAGGGGCTTCGTAACCGGCCCGCCACGCAGCCATGTCAGCGCCGGTCAGCACGCCGCGGTTGCGCTGGCCAGAGGCATCCGCAACTTCGGCCGATTGCAGGAAGGCATCCACCCGCTCGGCCACGAAGCCTTCCGCCCAATGGCGGCGCGCCGCTTCGATCTGGGCATCCCGACCGGTTTCGGATTCCGCCAGCCGCAACAACCGCTCATAGGTGTCGGCCAGTACGGGATTTCGGAACAGCGTGTTCGGCGCCGGAACCTGCCCCCGAGGGACCCAGGTTTCATGCGATGTTGGCCATTCGCTTTCAAAAAACGCAGCAAGCCCTGCGATCGTGTGGCTGACGCGCGGCAATACGGGGTGCCCTTGACGCGCATAGTGTATCGCCGGTTCCAAAACGTCCCGCAGCGGTACAGTGCCGTGGTCCAGCAAAAGACGCATCCATCCGTCAAAGGCGCCCGGCACCACGGTGGCCAAAAGCCCGGATCCGGGCACGCGGGACAACCCCTGCTCCCGGTAATGATGAATTGTTGCGGCCGCGGGGGCCACGCCTTGGGCGCATAAGACCCGAGTGTCCCCAGTGCCGCCGAAATGCAAAAGCGCCGGAAACTCGCCGCCGGGTCCGTTCAGATGTGGTTCGACAACCTGCAACATGAACCCGGTAGCCAACGCCGCATCAAAAGCGTTGCCGCCGCGGTCCAACATCCCGAAGCCAACAGTGCTGGCCAGCCAGTGTGTCGAGGTCACAGCGCCGAACGTGCCGCGAATGTCGGGACGGGTCGTAAAGAACGGCCCGCCGTCATTGGGCAAGCTCACGCGGACAGAATGTCGTTGAACTGTTCGCGCAATTCGCGCTTGAGCACTTTGCCCGTTGCACCAAGCGGCAATGCATCGACAAAAATCACGCGGTCCGGAACTTGCCATTTGGCGATCTTGTCTTCAAAATAGGCCAAAAGCTCCTCTTCGGACGGCGCCTCGTCTTCGGCGGTCACCGCAACCAGGATCGGGCGCTCGTCCCATTTTTCGTGGCGGACCCCGATGACAGCGGCATTGGCCAGCTTGGGATGCCCAATGGCGATGTTTTCAAGCTCGACCGAACTGATCCATTCACCACCGGATTTGATGATATCCTTGGACCGGTCCCGGATCGTCATGTAGCCGTCGGGATCGAGGGTTGCGACATCGCCCGTGGCAAACCATCCATCCTGAAGCAGGTCCTGATCGCCCATCCGGAAATAGCTGTCGAGCACCCAGTGTCCCCGCACCAGCAGATCGCCTTGCGTCACACCATCGTTCGGAAGCGTGTTGCCTTCATCATCCACGATCTTCAGTTCCACGCCGAACGGCGGTCGACCCTGGTTTTCACGCAGTTTGTGCTGCTCTTCGGTGGGCAGTGCCCCGTGTTTGGCAAGCGGGATATTGACGGAGCCAAGCGGGCTCATTTCCGACATGCCCCACGCATGGATGGTGTCGACACCGTAAACGTCCCGGAATTCCGCCATCATCGATGGCGGACAGGCAGATCCGCCGACCACCGTGCGCTTCAGACTGTCCAGCGTGCTGCCACTTTCCTTGGCGGCCCCAAGCAAACCCAGCCAGATCGTCGGCACCCCAAGGGCCAGCGTAACGCCATGCGTATCGATCAAAGAGGTCAGCGCTGGCCCGCTCAAATCCGGCCCAGGCATCACAAGCCGAGACCCCACCATGGCTGCACAATACGGCACGCCCCACGCGTTGACGTGGAACATCGGCACAACCGGCATAACGATATCTGCCGCAGTCAAGCCAAGCGTATCCGACAGGTTTGCCGCAAATGTGTGCAGCAGCGTTGACCGGTGACTGTACAAAACACCTTTCGGATTGCCGGTGGTCCCCGACGTGTAGCACAGGCTGGAGGCAGTGTTCTCGTCAAACACCGGCCACGCGTAATCTGCATCCCCTGTTTCCAAAAGCTCATCGTAGAACAGGACGCCCGGCAAGGCGGCGGCGGCTTCTTCGTCCCGCGGCCCCATCAGCACGATGTGATCCAGCTTCGGCAAATGCTCTTTCAGTTTCGCCGCCGCCGGCAAGAAGGTCTTGTCAACGAAAAGCACCTGATCTTCAGCGTGATTGATGATGTAGATCAGTTGCTCTGGAAACAGGCGTGGGTTGATGGTGTGGCACACGAAGCCAGCGCCGGATACCCCGAAGTAAATCTCTAGATGCCGGCGGTTGTTCCATGCGATCGTGGCGCAGCGCGTCTGCGGGTCCAGACCCAATTTTGCCAGGGCACTGCCAAGCCGCCGCGCGTTTGCAGCCACCTGCGACCATGTGGTTGTGTTTGTTCCACCCGTGGTTTCGACCGATACGATTTCCGTGTCGCCGTGATATTGCGCCGCGTGATCCACAAGCGACGAAATAAGCAACGGCTGGTTCATCATCTGACCCAGCATTTTAGTCTCCCTGTCCGGCACAGTCGGTGCTGCGCGTCTGTTTCACTCGCGTGACATAGGGCCAAGGCCTTGCGTGACGACACCACAACAAAACGGCACAAACCCGACCGCGTTCGCGCCGAGCCTGCCAATCTGAAATCGGCTTGGCAACCTTCTGGTTACGTCACTCTCTATCCGCCGTGCTTTTGGACGAACGCAACGAGGGCCCGCGTAGATCCATCACGCTCGCCCAGGTCGGCCGTGCCGTCCAGCACAGGACCAAGGG
>CAWUIW010000353.1:0-2929 GCA_963922515.1 uncultured Rhodobacterales bacterium
CGGACCGTTCAAAACCCGCGTCGCCCACCGAGGTTGCTGCCGCAACGCGCAACCGGCCCAATGCATCCTTGCACGCGGTCGGGTTCAAAACGGATTGCTCGGTATCTTTCAACGTCAGCAGCCCGGTCAGTTTGCCCTCGCCGTCGACCACCAACAGTTTTTCGATCCGACGCGATTTCATCAAGCTGATCGCTTCTTCCCGGTCCGCCGGTTCCCGCAAGATCGCGAGGTTGTCAGAGGTCATCATCACGCGCACCGGCGTGTCGTCATCGCTTGCAAAGCGCATGTCGCGGTTCGTCACGATGCCGACCACACGGTTCATGTCGTCGACCACGGGAAAACCGGTGAAGTTGTACCGCTGAACCAAGGCCTTGGCATCGGCCAGTGTCTGATCGGCACGCAGGGTGATCGGGTTGTAGACGATACCGGATTCAAACCGTTTGACCCGGCGCACCTCGCGCGCCTGTTCATCAATCGACAGGTTCTTGTGAATGACCCCCATGCCGCCAGCCTGAGCCATCGTGATGGCCATGCGGCTTTCGGTCACCGTGTCCATAGCGCTCGACAGCAGCGGGATGTTCATGGTGATTTCGCGGGTCACCCGCGTGGCCGTATCCGCGGTAGCTGGAAGCACGGCTGATGCCGCCGGGACCAGAAGTACATCATCGAAAGTAAGCGCCTCGCGAATCTGCATGTCGAACCCTTTCTACAAGCAGCGTTTGGCGGCTACCCTATGGCATGGTTTGCGACGAGGCGAAAGGGGTGCACCACATATTGATGGTGTAGGCGGGGCAAATCACCAGAGCGCCGAAGAAAATGACGCAGCGGGCGGAGAATCTGACGCTCTGTGCCTTTCCTTGCGCGCCGGGCTGCATATTGTCGCGCGAGAAACCTTCGAAACGGTGCGCCAATGACCAGCGATCCTCTAGTCGTCTTTACACCATCCGGCAAACGCGGCCGTTTTCCGGTGGGCACACCCATCCTGACCGCAGCGCGCCAGTTGGGCGTGGATTTGGACAGCGTGTGCGGCGGACGCGGGATTTGCTCAAAGTGCCAGATCACGCCGTCCTACGGCGAGTTTCCGAAGCATGGCGTCACGGTTGCAGACACGGCGTTGTCGGACTGGAACGCCGTCGAACAACGGTATGTCGACAAGCGTGGACTGAAGCCCGGGCGCCGCCTGGGATGTCAGGCCACGGTTCAGGGTGATATTGTCATTGATGTGCCACCGGAAAGCCAAGTGCACCGGCAAGTGGTGCGCAAGGCCGCCTCGAGCCGCCCTATGGAAATGGCGCCGGCCAGCCGGCTTTACTATGTCGAAGTCGATGAACCCGATATGCATGTGCCCACGGGTGATTTTGAACGCTTGGCGCGCGCGCTCAACAAGCAATGGGGGATCGAGGCTGTCACCTGCGCCCCAAGCCTGTTGACCAAACTGCAACCTGCTCTGCGAAAAGGCGGCTGGCATGTCACCGTGGTGGTGAATCAAAGTCACACCGACACCGTGGCGCGTGTGATCGAGGTGATACCGGGATTGCACGAAGCGGGTCTTTACGGGCTGGCCATCGATCTTGGCTCGACCACGATCGCGGCGCATTTGACCGATCTGTCGGATGGGTCCGTGGTCGCATCGTCCGGGATCATGAACCCGCAAATCCGATTTGGCGAAGACCTGATGAGCCGGGTGTCCTATGCCATGATGAACCCGGGCGGCGAAGTCGAAATGACAGATGCCGTGCGGAGCGCCATCAATGACCTGACAGATGCGATCGCAGATGACGCCAAGATCGACCAGTCCTTGATCGTGGAAACCGTGTTTGTCTGTAACCCCGTCATGCATCACCTTCTGCTTGGCATTGATCCGGTCGAACTGGGACAAGCCCCGTTTGCTTTGGCCACGTCGGATGCGCTGGAACTGGACGCGGTAGACATCGGTCTGACCCAAATGAACCCGCGCGCCCGGATTTATGTGTTACCTTGCATTGCTGGCCATGTTGGCGCCGATGCTGCTGCCGTGGCCTTGTCGGAAGCGCCAGGCAAATCCGAAGATCTGGCGCTGATCGTGGATGTCGGAACAAACGCCGAAATACTACTGGGCAATACATCGCGCGTGCTGGCCTGCTCATCGCCGACAGGCCCAGCCTTTGAAGGGGCGCAAATCAGTTCCGGCCAGCGCGCCGCCCCCGGCGCCATTGAACACATTCAGATTGATCCGGTAACCAAGGCGCCGCGCTATCGTGTGATCGGCGTTGCGATGTGGTCGGACGAAGACGGTTTTGACCGAGCTGTTGCCGACACCGGCATCACCGGTATTTGCGGCTCGGGCATCATCGAAGCGGTGGCCGAGATGCGCATGGCAGGATTGCTTGATGAAAGTGGGCTGATTGGATCGGCAGAACAGACCGGCACCGATCGCTGCATTCCCGAAGGTCGCACTCACGCATACATGGTCTATGACGGCACGGCAGACGGCGGCCCCCGGATCACGGTCACGCAAGGCGATATTCGCGCCATCCAGCTGGCCAAGTCGGCGCTTTATGCCGGCGCCCGATTGCTGATGGACGAGTTTGGTGTCGACCGGGTGGACCGTGTCGTTCTGGCCGGTGCTTTCGGGGCGCATATCTCCAACAAACATGCCATGGTCTTGGGCATGATCCCCGACGCCCCCTTGGACAAGGTCACAAGCGCCGGCAACGCGGCTGGTACCGGCGCCCGCATGGCATTGTGCAGCACCAAGGCCCGTGCAGAAATCGAACGCGTGGTGCGCGACATAACCAAGGTGGAAACGGCGATCGAGCCAAAGTTCCAGGAACACTTCGTTGCGGCCAACGCCATCCCCCATAAGTCGGACCCGTTTCCGGAATTGCTGCAGGAAGTGACCTTGCCCGATGTGAAGTTCAACGCCGGAGACGACGGGCGCGGCCGGGGC
>CAWUIW010000354.1:0-2914 GCA_963922515.1 uncultured Rhodobacterales bacterium
GCTTTGGCCGCGGGCGGCGCAATCGTGATCTGTTCCGGCTGCGACTTTGCTGCCGGCGGTGCCACGGTCGCCGTTTGCGGGTTACTCAATGATGGTTTGAAACCACAGACCAGTTTGCGTTCCCGGGTCACGCGCGGAACCCAAGTTACATTCCCGTCGATCCCGGCGCGTACATACACGCAGCCCTTGCTGTCCACGTACTGTTTTCCAGTAAAGGAGGACGGCGGAAATTCTGCCGGTGTGCTTCCGTCACGCAGCGACTGTGCCTGTAATGCGCCGATCGCGATAGAGGATACTGCCAGCCCGATTGCAATAATTCTTGTAATTTTCATCTGCAGCCCCACTAGATGTGGGGACAAGATGCCGCAAAACCACTCTTGAGTAAAGCGCCGTGCCGGATCAAATGCCGTCTATTTTGTGCCGAACATGCGATCGCCGGCATCGCCCAACCCGGGCATGATGTAGCCTTTTTCATTCAACTGCCGGTCAACCGCCGCCGTCACGATATGAACGTCCGGATGCGCCGTTTTCATCCGCTCAATGCCTTCCGGCGCGGCCAGAAGGCACAGGAATTTGATATCGGTGGCCCCGGCTTCTTTCAAAAGTTCAATGGCAGCCACCGATGAGTTACCGGTTGCCAGCATTGGGTCCACCGCAATCACCGGTCGGTCGCCAAGTGGTTCGGGAACCTTGAAATAATACTGTACAGGCTCCAGCGTCTTGGCATCGCGGTACAAACCCACAAAGCCGACCCGCGCCGACGGCACAAGTTCCAGTACCCCGTCTAGCATGCCGTTGCCGGCCCGGAGGATCGAAACCAGAGCCAGTTTCTTGCCGGCCAAAACCGGCGCGTCCATTTCTTCAAGTGGTGTATCAATTGGCTTAGAAGTTGTGGGCAGTTCACGCGTCACCTCGTAAGCAAGGAGCAGGGTAATTTCCTTGAGAAGACGGCGGAAATCCGCCGTTGCCGTCGCCTTGTCACGCATCAAGGTCAGCTTGTGCTGCACCAGCGGATGTTCAACGACGGTAAGGTACTCTGACATGGCCATGCTCCGGGTTTACTCACCTTGTCTTAAGTCGGGGTCTGGCCGCACTGCAAGGCGGCGATTTAGAAAAAACTGCGCCCGGGTCCAAAAGCCGGGACATCCAGATGCGCGGCCACGCTGGCGGCAACATCGGCAAAACCCACATGCCCCAGCGCAATTTGCCCCCGGCCCGCAGCCAGGACAGGCACCCGTTCCCGCGTGTGATCTGTTCCGGTCCATGATGGATCGTTGCCATGATCTGCCGTGAGCAGGACAAGGTCACCCGGACCACACTTGTCCAGCACCTTGCCAATTTCAGTGTCGAACCATTCCAGCGCCCGCGCATAACCGGCAATATCGCGCCGATGACCATATTTGCTGTCGAACTCGACAAAGTTGGCGAAGGTCAGGCTGCCGGGCTCTGCCGTATCTACCAAAGCCGACAGATGCGTCATGAGCTCGGCGTCTGGCCCCTTGCGGACCTCGTCTATGCCTTGCATCGAGAAAATATCGCCGATCTTGCCGATCCCATACACCCGGCGCCCCACCGACTGCGCCCAGTTGGTCAGTACTGGTTGCGGGGGAGTGATGGCGAAGTCGCGTCGGTTGGCTGTCCGAACAAAACCGTCCTCGGGGGTGCCGACGAACGGGCGCGCAATGACCCTGCCCACCTTCATCTGGTGCAAGACCGGGGCAATATCCCGGCACAACGTCAACAAGCGGTCTAAACCAAAGCTGTCTTCGTGCGCAGCAATCTGAAAAACACTGTCGGCAGAGGTGTAGCAAATCGGTTTTCCGGTTCGCATGTGTTCTTCGCCAAAACGGTCAACGATCACGGTACCTGAGCTGTGACAGCCCGCCAAAATGCCATCGACGGCTGCCAGTTCAGCCACTCGCGCACTCAGTGCAGCCGGAAAACTGGGTATCGTGTTCGGAAAATAGTGCCAATCCCAAGGCACCGGCAATCCAGCCAGTTCCCAGTGCCCAGACGGCGTGTCCTTACCGGCAGATTGCTCTGTGGCCGCCCCCCAAGCGCCTTGTGGCTCCGCCCCAAGACCCGGCGGTACCGAGCCGGACGCAAGACCGATGGCCGCGCCCAGACCCAACTGATCCAGGATCGGGACGCGCAAAGGACCACTGCGATCATCGTCGGCCTGCCCGGACGCGCATGCTTCGGCGATATGTGCCACCGTGTTGGCGCCGCTGTCAGCGACAGTTCCATTGTAGTACTGATCGGCATCCGGCGCTCCGCCTATGCCGACGCTGTCCATGACGATCAAGAAGGCGCGGCTCAATCGGTCAGCCTTTCATGGACCAACAGCGGAAGATCCGGCGGGGCTGCACCGATCGTAAAGGCGCGGCGCACGGCCTCTTCCATGCGCGCTGCTGTTTCCTCACGCGAGGCGTGAATGACGGCAAGGCCCGAACGCGCATCCACTTTTGCGCCCAACTGTGCGATGCCCGACAGCCCGACCGCGGGATCAATCTGATCGGTTTCGACCATGCGACCGCCGCCCATAGATACAACCGAAAGCCCAAGCGCTTCGCCATCAATCGCTGTGATATAGCCGTCTTGTCCCGCCGCAACTTCGCGGATCACGTTGGCCTCGGGCAGGAAGCGGGCCCAATTGTCGACAAAGGACAGCGGCCCCCCATGCCCGCGATCATCTGTCCAAACCGTTCCGCAGCAGCGCCACCGGAGATCGCATCGCGAATTTTTTGCTGACCTTCATTTTCATCGCTGGCCAGACCCGCCTGAACCAATACCAATCCGCCCAACTCAATTGAAATTTCGACCAAGCGCCCGCCCGGCCCCCCTGTCAATGCCCGCATGACTTCCGCCACTTCGGTTGCATTGCCAAGGCTGGGCGCCAGCGGCTGGTTCATAT
>CAWUIW010000355.1:0-2906 GCA_963922515.1 uncultured Rhodobacterales bacterium
TCTATGACGATCTGACATGGTTGGGCCTGAGCTGGGATGGGCCGGTGATGCGCCAGTCTGACCGCCGACCCGTTTATGAAGATGCGCTGGCAGAGTTGTGGGCCCGTGATCTGCTTTACGTTTGCACCTGCCGGCGCCGCGACATCTTGGAAGCCCTGGGCGCCCCGCAAGAGGGCCATGCAATAGGACCGGACGGACTTGTTTATCCGGGCACTTGCCGAACAGTCGGAAACGCCAAGCGACCGCTTCCACACGGTGAAGCGCTGCGGCTTAACATGGCGGCGGCCCTTGCAGCGCTGGACGCATCAAACGCATTGTCTTTTGAAGACCGCAGTGATCCGCCGCTTTACCGAACGCGCCACATTCAGACAACACGGCATACCTATCTTTCTGAGATTGGCGATATCGTGTTGTCGCGGCGGGATTTTCTGGGATCCTACCATCTGTCGGTCGTGCTGGATGATGCGGCGCAGGGGATCACGGATGTGGTGCGCGGCGCGGATTTGTTCGGCGCCACAAATATCCACGTGATCTTGCAGCGCCTGCTGGGCCTTCCCACCCCACGTTACTATCATCACAAGCTGATCCGAGACCCGGCTGGCAAACGGTTGGCCAAACGGGACGATGCCCGCGCCATCGCCACGTATCGCAAAGATGGCGCAAGCCCAGCTGATATCCGCCGCTTGGTAGGGCTTTAAGTGTCCGTCATCGGCTTCATCAGTTCAATTTCTTCGCCAGCGCGCGCCGCCGTGTAGAAACAGCTGCGGCGATGGGTGTGGCACGCCGGTCCTGTCTGATTCACGACCACAAGCAAGCAATCGCGGTCACAATCAATGCGGAAGTCGACCAGATCCTGAACGTGGCCTGACGTTTCTCCTTTGATCCAGAATTTCTGGCGAGACCGGGACCAATAGGTCACGCGCCCGGTTTCAAGCGTTTTGGCAATGGATGCGGCATTCATCCAAGCCATCATTAACACCTCGCCAGAGGCTTCGTCCTGAGCGATGGCCGGGATCAAACCGTCTGCATTGTATGTCAGCGTCGCGGGATCGAAGGACATGTGGAAAACCTTTTGCATCGTCTGGTCCGCATCTTATGTATGGGGAACGCAAACGAAGGGAAAGCCATGCCCGGCGATACCGACCTGATCAAATTGTACTCCGCCCGGATTCTGGAGCTGGCAGCCGATATTCCGCATTTGGAACGGCTCGACGGTCCTGACGCCACCGTCAAGCGCCGCTCACCTTTGTGCGGGTCAACGGTGACCGTGGATGTGGCCATGAAGGACGGGCGCATCGACGCTTTTGGTCAGGACGTCAAAGCCTGCGCGCTTGGACAGGCCGCCGCATCTGTGGTGGGGTCCGCGATTATGGGGGCCACCCGCGCGCAGGTTGAAGCTGCTCGCGACGAATTAAAAGCCATGTTGAAACAGGACGGTCCAGTGCCGTCTGCACCGTTTGACGGATTGGAAGTGCTGATCCCGGCGCGGGACTACAAGAATCGCCACGCCTCGATCCTGCTGACACTGGAAGCCACCGCCGAAGCGATGGAGCAGGCCGAACAAGCACATTGCGCTTGAACGGGCCGATCAAGCCAGACCGACAAAAAAAACCGCCGCACATCCCGGGCGAGGATGGCGGCGGCAGGTTATGCGGGTCTCGTGTGGGACCCGGTTCCGTTCCAAATGGGCCATGAGGCAAGCCCGGGGGACAAAGGACAGGTAGAGGTCCCCGGCATCTAGGTTGGGACAGGATGCGGAACGTCCGGCACGAGATCGCAGGCAGAACCGTTAAAACCCGACAGGCCAGGCCAAACTGGGCAAGTTGAGCCCGACAAGCAGCATGACCACGATCGCAGCCGCCCCCATCGCGTCCTGAACGAGTGTGTGGTGGGTGCGGGACAGGATGGACTTGATCTCTTTCATCTCGGGCATCTCCGGGCAAACTGAGTAACGTTTTGTTGGCTCTTTGTTCTCATATCCGGCGACTCAAAACAAGAACTTTATTAGAACATTTGTGAACTTTTGAGAACGCGGCCCTTAACCAACTGAAATCAGGCGCATTGCCTCGTCCTGCCGCATGAGCCACAAAAGCAGGCGCGCCGCCTGACCGCGAGGGCTCGTCAACCCCGGATCATCAGAGAGAAGTTTGCGAGCGTCCGATTGCGCCAAAGCCATAAGCCCGGCCTGCCGTTCCAGATCGGCCACCTGAAACCGGGGCAATCCAGACTGCGCCGTACCGATCAGGTCACCTGCGCCGCGCATCTGCAGATCGGTTTCGGAGATGCGAAAGCCGTCTTCTGTTTCACGCAGCACCTCTAGTCGTTTGCGGCCATTTTCCGACAGAGGCGGCTGGAAAATCAGCAAACAGGTGGATGCTGCATCCCCGCGGCCGACGCGGCCGCGCAACTGGTGCAACTGTGCAAGGCCAAAGGTTTCGGCCCGCTCAATCACCATGATCGTGGCATTGGGCACATTGACCCCAACCTCGATCACGGTTGTGGCCACCAGCACCTTTGTCTGACCGGCCACGAACGCAGCCATGGCCGCGTCCTTTTCGGCGCTTGGCATCTGGCCGTGAACAAGCCCAACGGTCCCTTCCCCCAAAACCGCGCGCAGTCGCTTGAACCGGTCTTCTGCCGCCGTCAGATCGACCACCTCGCTTTCGTCGACCAGGGGGCACACCCAATAGCACTGGCGCCCTTGTGCGATGGCTCGCTGCAGATGCGCGATCACCTCATCCATGCGTTCGGTGCTGACCGAAGCCGTTTTGATCGGCTTTCGCCCGGGCGGCTTTTCGTCCAGAACAGACACATCCATGTCGCCGTATTGCGCCAGTGCCAAAGATCGCGGGATCGGAGTAGCCGTCATCACCAAAACATCCGCGCCTGCGCCTTTTTCAGCCAGT
>CAWUIW010000356.1:0-2889 GCA_963922515.1 uncultured Rhodobacterales bacterium
CCGTCGTGCATTGCGACGCCTGTGGCGTCGTGCCTGAGAAGAAAGAAAACCTGCCGATTGCCCTGCCCGACGATGTCAGCTTTGACATCCCCGGCAACCCGCTTGACCGGCATCCGACATGGCGAGACGTGCCTTGCCCGGCATGCGGCGCACCCGCCAAGCGCGAAACCGATACAATGGACACGTTCGTCGATAGCTCTTGGTATTTTGCCCGGTTCACTGCGCCGCGTGCCACAACCCCAACCACATCAGACGATGCCGCATACTGGATGAATGTAGACCAGTACATCGGGGGTATCGAACACGCCATCCTGCACCTGCTGTATTCGCGCTTCTTTGCACGGGCGATGATCAAGACAGGGCACCTGCCCGCGTCGGCGCGCGAACCGTTCGACGCCTTGTTCACGCAAGGGATGGTCACGCACGCCATCTACAAAAACGCCGAGCGAACGGATGAAAATGGCCGCGCGATTTACCACTACCCCGCCGAAGTCGAAGAGCGTGATGGTGCAATCGTGGTCAAGGAAACTGGCGAAAAGATCGACGTCATCCCCTCGGCGAAAATGTCGAAATCAAAAAACAACGTTGTCGACCCCGTCAATATTATCAACGACTTCGGGGCTGACACCGCGCGCTGGTATGTGTTGTCTGACAGCCCGCCGGAACGGGATGTGGAATGGACAGAAGCCGGCGCCGAGGCCGCACACAAACACCTGTCTCGTGTGTGGATGTTGTGTGACCGCATCTCGAACATGGATCCCGACGCCGCCGGTCAAGGGGATGACGATCTCCTACGCGAGATGCACAAAGCCATCCGAGATGTAACACTGTCAATTGAGAGTTTTGGGTTCAATGCGGCAATTGCCCGACTATACGCCTTCACCAACGTCCTGTCGAAGTCAAAGGCGGGGGCCGCGGCCCAGAAACAAGCGGTCATGACACTGGCTCAATTGATGTCACCCATGACGCCGCATTTGTCCGAGGACATTTGGGCCCACCAAGGCGGAACCGGCCTGATCACAACAGCACCGTGGCCCGTGGCGGACGAGGCGTTTCTGGTAGATGCCACCATCACGCTGCCGATCCAGATCAACGGCAAGCGCCGGGCTGAGATCGAAGTGGCGCGCGACGCCAGCAAAGACGAGGTTGAAAAAGCTGCGCTGGCATCCGAAGCTGTGCAACGTGCGCTCGATGGCGCAGCACCAAAGAAGGTCATCGTTGTTCCGGGTCGGATTGTGAATGTGGTTGTTTAACCGCTTATACCTGATCGCGTTTTCCGTCGTTTTGCTGACGGCATGCGGTTTTACACCTGTGCATGCGCCAGGGGGGTCGGCAACGGGCCTGCAGGGTCGCATTGTCGTTGCCGAACCGGACGATCCCAACAGCTACATCCTGGTACAGGAACTGGAACAGCGCCTTGGCCAGCCCAGTGCACCGGCATACGACCTGTCATTTTCGCTGATTGTCGAGGACGAAGGGCAGGCGGTTACAGAGACGGGCGAAATCACCAGATACAGCATAACCGGGCTCGCCGCGTACGCACTGACACCTCTGGGTTCAGAAGACCCGATTTTTACCGGAGAGGTTGATACATTTACCGGCTATAGTGCCACCGGATCGACCGTGGAAACGCTGGCCGCGGAAAGAGACGCGCGCCGCCGATTGATGGTTATTCTTGCCGACCGGATCACAACCGAGCTTTACACCCTGACGGACCTGTCGCCTTGAAGCTGACCGGTGCGGCCGCGCGTGGATACTTCAACGCACCTGAAACAGAGCGCACCGGGCTGTTAATCTATGGCGCCGATGCGATGCGCGTCGCGTTGGCCCGGCAGCGCATGATCGCCGCGCTTCTCGGCCCCGGGGCAGAAGAAGAAATGCGACTGACACGCCTGGCGGGCGGGGATTTGCGTAAAGAGCCATCAGCTTTGTTGGACGCAGTCAAAGCGGTCGGGTTCTTTCCAGGAGCGCGGGCGGTTCATGTCGAAGACGCGACCGACGCAGCGGCCCCGGCAGTTCTCGCCACTTTGGAGGACTGGCGACCGGGAGATGCGCAAATCGTGGTCACGGCCGGCCAGTTGAAACCAACGTCGAAGCTGCGAAAGGCGTTCGAGACCCATAAGAACGCGTATGCTGTAGGTCTGTATGACGAACCGCCCGGCCGGGAAGAATTGAGCCGCATGCTGAAAGAGGCCGGCTTGGATAACCTGTCCAACGATGCCTTCAGCGCACTGACCGATTTGTCACGCGAACTTGGCCCCGGCGACTTTACACAGACCCTGGAAAAGATCGCTCTCTACAAGCTCGATGACCCGGCAGCCTTGTCGGTCGATGACATTGCTGACTGTACCCCGCGCTCGACGGAAGCTGATCTGGACGATGTACTGCATGCCGCAGCGGAAGGCCGCGCCGACACAATCGGCCCGCTGTTGCGCCGGCTTCAGGCCCAAGGCGCCAATCCGGTTACTTTGTGCATAGGCGCGACCCGCCACTTTCGAACCCTTTACGCAGCCGCCTCGGCCGAAGGCGGCCCGGCCGCAGGGATCGGAAAACTGCGCCCACCCGTTTTTGGTCCGCGCCGGGACAGATTACTGAGGCAGGCGCAGGCTTGGGGGCCGCATAAACTGGAAACGGCCTTGACGGCCCTCACGGATACCGACCTGCAACTGCGGTCCGGTGGACAAACGGCCCCCAATATGGCCCTGATGGAACGGGCGCTGGTTCGGTTGGCCATGTTGGCAAAGTCGCGATAACTGAAATAGGAACGCCATGTACAAGTTGATCGGAAGCCCGCGGACACGAGCCTTTCGGGTGATGTGGGCCTTTGAGGAATTGGGTCTTAGCTATGAACTTGACCCGGCCGGGCCTGGGTCAGCTGCGGTCACAGGC
>CAWUIW010000357.1:0-2886 GCA_963922515.1 uncultured Rhodobacterales bacterium
AAAGCCTGATCCACCACTTCAAGCTATACACCGAAGGCTTCCACGTGCCCGAAGGTGAGGTTTATTGCGCGGTCGAGGCACCCAAAGGCGAATTTGGGGTGTACCTTGTCGCGGACGGGACCAACAAACCCTATCGCGCGAAACTGCGCGCGCCCGGGTTCCTGCATCTGCAGGCCATGGACCACATGTGCAAGGGCCACCAATTGGCAGATGTCGCGGCGATTATCGGCACGATGGACGTGGTGTTCGGCGAGATTGATCGGTGACACAACGGCTGGGAATATCGCCGGCCGTGTCTGTTCTGGTATCGGCCGGATTATTGGCCGCGTGTGATGACGCGGCCCTATCGCAGAGCGGGATCACGGGCGAAGTCCGGCAAGACTATCTGGCGGCCGTTGCGAGCGTCGGTTGTGTGTTGAATGACGAACGGCAATACGGTGCTGTGGAGTTTCAGGCCGATATCACTCGGGATCAGACCATCGAGATCACCCAGTATTACCTGCGCCGGGGCCTTGCAGATCGGATCGCCGAGACAGAGGCCATCCGGATCAAAGCCGGGCCATGTGCCGTATAGCGTGGGAAAGACAGCATAACGCAATGACGCAATCCGCCCCAAAACGCCAAACCTCGAACATTCTGCTGGCCGGATCGACCCTTTTGGCCGCGGTCTTTGTGGCGGTGCAAGCGTGGTATGCCCGGGTGGCGTTCGTGGATGCGTCGGAAACACGTTTGTTGGAAAAGAAACTGGACATCTGCTTTGAAAACTTCGACCAGGCCGCGGCGCTTGACGCAGCGCTGAGGGCGGCGGCGCCGGACATGGCGCTCGAAGAGCAATGGCCACCCCGCATCGTTGTCAACGACCCGATTGCACTGCGCCGGGTACAGGGGCAGGTTGTCCCGCGGTTGAACGCGCTGGAATCCGGGCTGGCCAAGGCTTCGATCCTTGGGGACCTCGACAAGCATCGCGCCTATCTGGCACAGGAACTGCTGGGTTTGTCCAAGCGATTGCTGGATATCGTGCCGTCCCGCATCGGGCAGGACAAGATGGATGCCGAAATAGATGATGTATTCGCGACGCTGAGCGAATTTCTTGGCGCACAGTACTCGGTGTTCACCGGCTGTCGTCTGGTAGCAGAGGGGAAAGCGTAATGCTCGGGACCTTGACGACCCTGATCGGGTGGCTCGTGGCGGTTTTCATGATTATCGTGACTGTCCTGCTCGCGATGAACAAGGAAAGCGGGCTGAAATACCTGCAACACCGGGCGGAAATGCTGCCGCAGGCGATGCTGGTGCGATATGGCGGCATGTCGCTGCTGGCGCTTTTGGCCGCTTGGTTCAATGCACCGCGGATCCTGTTTGCCATGCTTCTTGCCTTTGCCGTGATCGGTCTGGGCGATGCATTCATTTATCGCCGCGCCGGGCATCCGTTCTGGATGCATCTTGGCGTTGGCGCGCTGGCCGCGATCGGCGCCTTGATCGCGCTCTTTTCGATTTCATGAGGATGGGACATGCTGAGACGACTGCACCCTGAGCAACCCGAGAGCTTTGCCTTTACCCCTGCCAATCAGGCTTGGGCACAAGGACAAATCACCAAGTATCCCGAAGGTCGCCAGGTCAGCGCGATCATACCTTTGCTGTGGCGCGCACAGGAACAAGAAGGCTGGCTGACACGACCGGCCATTGAACATGTGGCGGACATGCTGGGTTTGGCCTATATCCGCGCGCTGGAAGTGGCGTCTTTCTACTTCATGTTCCAATTGCAGCCTGTGGGGTCGGTGGCGCATATTCAGGTCTGCGGCACGACGTCGTGTATGATCTGCGGCGCCGAGGATCTTGTCGCAGTTTGCAAGGACAAGATCGCCAAACGTCCACATGACCTGTCTGCAGACGGAAAATTGTCGTGGGAAGAGGTAGAGTGCCTGGGATCGTGCGCCAACGCGCCGATGGCGCAGATCGGCAAGGACTACTATGAAGATCTGACCGCCGAGCGGTTCGCACAAATCATCGATGATCTTGCGGCCGGAAAGGTTCCGGTCCCCGGTCCTCAAAACGGCCGGTATGCCGCGGAGCCTCTGAAGGGGCTGACGAGCCTCACAGAGTATGACAGTGGCAAAACACAGTACAATGCCAGCGCACAACTGGCCGTTGACATCGGGGATACGGTCAAACGCATTGACGGAACCGAGGTTCCGCTGCTGACCCCATGGGTTCGCGCCGAAACCCCGGCGCCCGCCAATACCACCGAAGTGCCGGCGCCCGCGGAAACGCCAGCGCCTTCAGTGCCAGAAGCTGCGCCGGCGGCTGAAGTGGCCGAAGTTCAGCCAGAAAGCCTGAGCGCGGCGCGCGAAGGCGGGCCGGACAACCTGAAACTGCTCAAGGGCGTCGGCCCGAAGTTGGAACAGACATTGCACGGATTGGGCTTTTACCATTTCGACCAGATCGCGGCATGGACTGACGCCGAAGTGGCATGGGTTGATACGCGTCTGAAGTTCAAAGGGCGCATCCAGCGCGATGGTTGGATTGAACAGGCAAAAGTCCTTGCCGCAGGCGGCGAAACAGAATTCTCCAAACGTGCGGAAAAAAAGGGTAAGACGGAAGAATAACAAAGACTGCACTAGGGAGAAGACGACATGAACTCGACCAATGACAAGCTGATGTGCACGATTGTGTGCTTTGCGTTGGGCGCCGCTGGGGGGGCGTTCGCGATTGTAGCTCTGATGCTGTTGGCGGACTGGTTGTTTATTCAGGCGCTGTTCATCGGACTGTTGATCGCAGGCCTTGGGGGAATTGGTCTGACCCTGACATTGTGCACGGACTTGCCGGCGCCGAATGCGACGTCGGTTGAAAATGCGGATGCGACCGCTCCGGCGAAACCGGCTGCTGCGC
>CAWUIW010000358.1:0-2841 GCA_963922515.1 uncultured Rhodobacterales bacterium
GCCGCAGGATATGCTGATCCGACCGAGCGGTATCCGCATGGTGTTCTGGGCGATACGATAGAGTTTGGTGCACTTTGGATGGAAGCCCCGGATGGTCAACGCACCTGGGTGCGTTTGCCGGAAAGCCGAGTGTTCGAAGACCTTGCACCGCGCGTTCAGGACCTTGATGGTGATGGCCAGGCCGAGGTGATTGTGATCGAGTCCAGTGCGACGCAAGGTGCGCGCCTGGCGATTTATGATCTGCAGGGCCTTGTGGCGGCCACGCCGTATATCGGCACGCGCTTTCGGTGGTTGGCGCCAGTAGGGGCGGCAGATCTCGATGGCGACGGATTCACCGAGATCGCGTATGTGGACCGCCCACATCTTGCAAAAACACTTCGTGTCTGGCGATTTCGCGACCGCGCATTGCGTGAAGTTGCGGCCTTGTCCGGTGTCACCAATCACAGGATCGGCGAGGATTTCATCACCGGAGGCCTGCGCGATTGTGGGTCAGGGCCGGAGCTTGTGCTCGTGGATGCCGCTTGGCGCGACGTGGTGACCGTCGCCCTGACCGCGGCTGCGCTGAGCGCTCGGCGCATCGGGAGTTTTACTGGTCCAGACGCGATGATGTCCGCGTTGGATTGCCACTAACCGGGCCAAGCTCGGGCTCAAATTCAGGGCGGATCAAAGCGCCCGCCAGCCGATGTCGCGGCGAAGGAACCCTTGGGGCCAATCCACTCGGTCGGCCAGCGCATAGGCTTTGTCCCGAGCCTCTGCCAAACTGCCCGCGCGCGCCGTCAGATTCAGAACGCGGCCGCCAGCGGCACGAAACTGTCCCGCTTCCCGCGTTGTTCCGGCGTGAAAGCACATCTCGGAGCTGGTTTCCGGCATGTCGTTCAAACCCGCAATCACGGTGCCCTTTTCATAGCTGCCGGGATAGCCGTTGGCGGCCATGACAACGGTCATGGCATGATCATCTGCCCAGTTCACGCGCGCGTCGCCCAGGCGGGCTTCGGCAGCGGCGTGGATCAGATCAAACGCCTGCGCGCCGAGCCGCATCATCAAAACCTGACACTCCGGGTCGCCGAACCGGGCATTGAACTCGACCAGTCGCGCGCGGTCACCTTCGATCATCAATCCAACGTACAACACGCCCTGATAGGGTGTGCCGCGGCGCGCCATTTCGTCGACCACCGGTTGGATAATCTCGGCCAGTGCCTGATCTTGGAGCGCGTCTGTCAACACGGGCGCTGGCGAATACGCTCCCATGCCGCCGGTGTTTGAGCCTGTATCCCCTTCGCCAACACGCTTGTGGTCCTGAGCTGTTCCAATCGGTAAAACCGTTGCCCCGTCACATAACACAAAAAAAGATGCCTCCTCGCCGGTCATGAATTCTTCAATCACAACCTCCGCCCCAGCACCGCCAAAGGCGCCGCTGAACATATTGTCGATGGCGTCTAACGCGGCTGCCATGTCCATGGCGACAACAACACCTTTGCCGGCGGCAAGCCCATCCGCCTTAACGACGATTGGCGCGCCTTGCTGCCGGACATAGGTTTTGGCAGCTTCGCGGTCCGTGAAATGAGCGTAGGCTGCGGTTGGCGCGCCGGCTGCGTCACAGATTTCCTTCGTGAACCGCTTGGATGCTTCCAGTTGCGCAGCCGCGGCGGACGGGCCGAAGACCAAAATCCCAGCCTCGCGCAAACGGTCCGCCACCCCGGCGGCCAATGGCGCCTCTGGACCCACAATGACGAATTCAATGGCTTCCGCTTCAGCAAATCGCACCACGGCGCCGCCATCTTCGATGTCCAGATCGGCGCATGTTGCAATCTGAGCGATGCCCGCATTTCCGGGCGCGACGATCAGTTTGTCGCATTTCGGGTTCTGCATCACGGCCCAGGCCAGGCTGTGCTCCCGCCCGCCGCCGCCGAGGATCAGGATGTTCATGGGCATTCCCCGCTTTTCCTTGTTTGGCAGGCGTTCTAAGCTGTCCAAACCGCCAGCACAAGAAAGCCCCGCGCATGGATTTGATCGATGACCCAGCAGACGGGTTGAACGCCCCCGAATTCACTGTGAGCGAAGTATCCAACGCGGTAAAACGCGTGGTCGAGGGCGAGTTCGCTCATGTGCGCATCAAGGGCGAAGTCGGACGCGTCAGCCGCCCGCGCTCGGGGCACATTTACCTTGATCTCAAGGACGACCGTGCGGTTCTGGCCGGGGTCCTTTGGAAAGGCGTGGCCGCCCGATTGACGACGCAGCCCGAAGAGTGGATGGAAGTGGTTGCCAACGGGCGATTGACGACCTTTCCGGGCCAGTCCAAGTACCAAATCGTTATTGATGACATCAAGCCGGCCGGAATGGGCGCCTTGATGGCTTTGCTCGAAAAGCGCAAGGCGCAGCTGGCCGCCGAAGGTTTGTTCGATGCCGGCCGCAAGCAACCATTGCCGTATCTGCCGGAGGTGATAGGCGTTGTGACCTCGCCGTCGGGGGCAGTGATCCGCGATATCCTGCACCGGTTGCGGGACCGGTTCCCAAGAAAAGTTCTGATCTGGCCCGTTGCCGTGCAAGGCGAACGCTGTGCGCCAGAAGTGACCCGTGCCATAGAAGGGTTCAACAGCTTCAAGAATGGCGGGGCCTTGCCTCGACCTGACCTGTTGATCGTTGCGCGCGGTGGCGGGTCCGTCGAAGACCTGTGGGGGTTCAACGAAGAAAGTGTCGTGCGTGCAGCGGCGGCCAGTGGCATTCCCCTGATCTCGGCCGTGGGGCACGAAACCGATACGACCTTGATCGATTACGCCTCGGATCATCGGGCGCCGACGCCTACCGCGGCCGCGGAGCTGGCCGTACCGGTGCGCGTGGACC
>CAWUIW010000359.1:0-2829 GCA_963922515.1 uncultured Rhodobacterales bacterium
CTCGCCGGTCAGAAAATCAAAAATACCCATTTTGGTCCTTTCCTATGCAGTGCTAAAGCACTCGTCCGGTCACTTCGCGGGCGATAATCCGCGTGATGGGTCGGGCTTCGTCAGCGGTCATGCCGGGTTGCATACGCGGGTCGTATAGCATCCTCAGCAGCAGTTCGTCATGTGTTGTCAGTAGGGCAAATTCGTCATCGTCGTTGAAGATTGAAGGCCGAGCCTCGGGGCTGTCATTGGCGAGGCCCAAGCCTTGGGCGATCTCTTCGTGAATGCAGGCGCGTCGCACGATATCTGAATGTTCGGCGCGAATGACGGCAATGGCCTGCGTGTAGGTTTGCGGCGCATTCCGTCCGGAAAAGGCCACGACCAGACAGTGAATGGACCGGGGCAGATCATCAAAGATCTGCAATGTGTTGGCATCGATATTGGGCACGATCTGACGCAGACGCGTTTTCAGCAATTCGGTGTCGTCCGCGCTCATGAACAACACATGAAAATTCGGATTGGTGCGTTGCACCGAGATCGGATGCGAAGTCACGCGCGCCAGCCGGTCGACATAGGCGGCTACATCCTGGTTGTCACGAGCGCGCGTTTCTTGGGTTGCGCTCAACCCAAACTCTGTCGAAACACGTACCGGACCTGCCCAGCGGCGCAGTCGGCCCAATTCCCCCGCGGACCGCTCTGAAATGCCGGCCCCAGCGCGGTACTCGTCAAAAAACACGATCTGCTCGAAATTGCGGGCCAGGTCATCCGGTCCGAATGGCGTATCCACGCCGCCACCATCGGTGCGGAGCAATCCACGCGCCACCAGATCGTTTTGCATCTGCGCATAATAGCGCGCAAGCGAGGCACTTTTGGCCGACGGTTCTGTTGCGGTTGCCCCATCTGGACGCGCCGGGGGGATGGGCACCGGATCAACCGGAGCCAATAACCCGCATCCCGCAATCCCCAGCGCCAAGGCACACGCCGGGGCCAAGCCGTTCCATGTGCGCCGCATCAAGTCATCATTTTGGGATTGAGGCGGAGGCGGTATCGCCCAGCCCCGTTTGTTTGGCCTTGGCCGCCGCCAGCGTGTCGCGCAATTCCGCTTCCATCTTTTTCAGCTCTTCTTCGGCTGCCGAACGCCGCGCTTTGCCCTCATCAGCAATTTGAAGGCTTTCCTGAATGGTCCCGATCAGGTCGGCATTGGCCTGTTTGACCGCTTCTATGTCAAAAACGCCGCGTTCCATTTCCTGACGGATTGTCTTGTTGGCATCCCGCAGGTTCGCAGCATTTGCTTTCAGCAGCTCGTTGGTCAGATCGTTTGCATCTTTGACGGCTCTGGCCGCTTCCGACGACCGCTGGATCGTCACGGCCTGAGCCAATTGTGTTTCCCAAAGTGGCACCGTGTTGACCAGTGTCGAGTTGATCTTGGTGACGAGTGACTTGTCATTTTCCTGAACCAGTCGGATCGACGGCAGTGACTGCATCGTGACTTGGCGGGTCAGCTTCAGATCGTGCACGCGGCGCTCCAGATCGTCGCGAGCGGCGCGCAAGTCGCGCAATTCCTGGGCCACCATGACTTGATCGTTCTCGGCCGCCGCAGCTACATCCGCCTCTTTCGCCGGGATCGTTGTGCCGTCCAGCTCGGCCAGTTTGGCTTCGCCGGCTGCAATATAGATGGCCAGCTCGTCATAGAATTGCAGCGTCTTTTCATACAGTATGTCGAGCGATTTGATGTCTTTCAGCAGCGTGTGTTCGTGGGCGAGCAGGTCATCGGTGATCTTGTCGATCTGTCCCTGCACGCTTTCGAATTTTGCGGTGAACTGCGCCATGGGCGCGGCTTTGCCCAACAACTTCTCCCACCAGCTTTGCTCGCGGCGCACGTCCAGCTCGTCAACGGAAAAGCCGCGGATGGTGGTGACGATGTCTCGCAGGCTGTCTCCGGCGGGTCCGACGTCCTTGTTGCGCACATCCGCCAACATAGCTTGGCTGATTTCCTGAAGCTCCGCCTGTGCGGAGGATCCAAACGAGACAATCGAATTGGTGCTCGACATGTCGATCTGGTCCATCGCCTTGCGGATTTCAGCGCTCGATGGGTCGTCTGCACTCTCCAGCGGTACGATCTCGGTGCTGGGCTCGGGCAGAACAACGGCGTTCATCTCTTCGACCATTGCAAGCGTTTGTTCCGCCTTTTGGCGCACGGTGTCTGACATGGTTCTCGTTCCCTGGTTAAGTCTATATCAGTTCGTATCGCGCAGCCGAACGCCTTCGCGTTCCAGCCGTTCACGCAACACGTCAATTTCAACGGTCAGATCGGTTCGATCTTCGATGAGAAGTTTTTCGTTTCGGGCAATGAAGTTTCGCTCCAGATCGTCCAAGAGCTGGAAGTAATCCGACTTGGCCTGAGCATCCGTGCTGCGGCTGTAAATATCAGCGAATTTCGATGTCGCATCCCGTGCACCCACAAGGTAGATCCCCAGAAACTTGCGCGCTGCAGTCAGGTCGCGCGGGTCCTCCTCCACCGTTCGAAACAGGTCACGTGCCGTTTTCTGGAACTGTTCCACCCGCCGCTCGACCTGACGATCGTCGGCCCGCTGCGCGGCGTCCATTATTTCTTTGAGGTGGTTTTCCGCCTCGTCCACGGCCCGCGCCACACGGTTTTGCTGTAGTGTGTCGATGCCTTCCATGCCCTTGTTGCGCATCGGATCTATTCCAAAAGCCGCGATGTGAAGCGCCGTCGTCACCAATCCGAAAAGGGCGGGGGCAAGAAGGCCGGGCTCGGACTTGTACGCCGCCACTGCAACCCCAAGACCCGCCAGCACAG
The DNA here is from genome assembly GCA_963922515.1 of uncultured Rhodobacterales bacterium. GTDB lineage: Bacteria > Pseudomonadota > Alphaproteobacteria > Rhodobacterales > Rhodobacteraceae > JACOMT01. Next base: position 2,810 of record CAWUIW010000359.1, read on the forward strand.
CGGCGGCGAGCTTGCGCGGG
>CAWUIW010000360.1:0-2825 GCA_963922515.1 uncultured Rhodobacterales bacterium
CCACATAGTGGGGAAAATCCTTGATGAACACGGGCCCGCGAGCCGCGCGTGCTTGCAACTCGTTCCAGACGCTGTCCCGGGTCAGGCCCGGCGTCACCTTGTCCCCCGGTTTCCATCGCGGCCACAGTGGCGCTTCGCCCTGGTACCATGCCTCTCCGAAGGGTTCGTGCAGGCAATCGAGATCACCCCGTTGCCGCATCATCCATTCAAAGGCGGTCGACGTGGAACGAGGGACAGCCCAAAGCGCGATGATCTTATGCATTCAGGCTCTCCAACAGCGTGCCGTGGGGCGTGGTTGGCGCGATGCCCAGCGTCTTGAAAATCCGCCAATATAGTGCGGTGTCATGACCGATGACAGGTTTGCCCAAGCGGGTTTCCAGCGCTTTTGTCAGGTGCAAGGGCCGTTGCGGCAGACCGTTCGGACCGGTGCGAAAGTTGCACATGCCGTTGATCAGGTACACATCCGCGTCAGGTGCCTGCGCGGCGACGTAGTCAAAGCTTTTCTCGGCGAGTTCTCCGTCAAAAACCCAGCGCTGGGCGTTGACCGCTTCTTGATCCGGAAACCATCCCTGGTCATGAAAGTTGCCAGCCCAAACCACGTCAAACCCGGCCTGCCGCAGGAAACCAACCGTGCCTTTCCACCAGTCGGGCCAGTGATAGGCAGCGTTCAAGGCTACTTTTTCGATGTTCAGGGCGTGTAGCGCTTCTATCATGGCATAGCCTGCCATGTGAAAGGGCACGCCATAACGGTCCGTCAATCGTGCGCAATGGTCGCGAATGCCATTCACGCCAAGCCCACTCGCATGCACCCAGTTGGATCCGACTTGCCCGCACACGTCGGCCCCGTTGCGGGCCATGCAGTGCACAAAGTCTTCGAGCATGGCGAAATTGTCTTTGCGTTGATCGAGCCCGTGGGCATAGCCGGGCGCGTGCAGCATCCAGCCGTGGACGCCAACCGCATCCGGGCAGAGGCGCAGGAAATCAGATGGGGCGGCGTCGTAATCAAACGGCGGGCACGTGAAGCCGACCTGATGGGCGAAAAGCTTGTGCTCCGCCCGCCAGGTCTCTGGCATCTTCATGACGCCGCTCCAGTATTGCCGCGCTTATCCATCGACGGCCTCGCGCATCCATTGTTGCAGAACCCGGATGGAGTGTTCGGAATTCACCCCGCAAGCGGGGTCCACGACAAGGGGCCCGGGCACGTATCCGCGGCTCTTCAGGCCGCGCTGTACAGACTCCACCAAATGAATGTCTTCTTCGACTGTAGTGGCGCGATCTTGTTGTGCAAGACGGCGCACCACTTCGCTATCGGTGCCGTCGACCGAGTACCAGCCGCGCCAGACGACCACGTGTTCGGCATCGATAGCCCGCCAATGATAGGTGTTCAAAACATTGCCGGGATAGACCTGAAAGCTGAACATTGGCCAAAGGAACCAGCTCGAATACTCTTCGGCATGGGCACGGCTGCTATCGATGGGATAAGTCATCGCATCCAGGTTCTGACATTCGGTTGTGTGCCGCAGACAATGGCCTTGGGGCTGAATGTCATATGTTTCCGGCTTGACCACACCGGTCGCGAAGGTGGGATGGTTCATAGAACAATGGTAGCATTCGGAGTAGTTTTCGACGCTGACCTTCCAGTTGCAGTTTTCTGGGATTTCCACCCATTCAAGCGGCTGCAAGCGTTCCCAATCCGGCACCCAGGCCTCAAGCTCGGCCCGAACTCCCGGGAACCAGTGCTCTATCGCGTCAGCATCGGTATCGAGGTTGACAAAAATGAACCCCAGGAGAGTTTCTGTGCGCACCTCCGTCAGGCAGATCTTGGTCGGATCCAGACCGGGTACATTCTTGATGTTGGGCCCAGCGCGCAGATGGCCGGTCAGCTCGTAAGTCCAGGCGTGGTAGGGGCAAACCACGACACGCGTGGTGCCGGAACCGGATACCAGCTGGTGTGCTCGGTGCTGGCACACGTTGTAAAATGTGCGGATGACCCCGTCGCGGCCCTTGATGCAAAACAGGTCTTCACCGGCAAGGCTGAAGGCAAAATAGTCGCCTGTGCTTTGCAGCTGGCTGGTGTGACCGGCGAACTGCCATGTGCGGGCCAGGATGCCAGAGCGTTCGACCTCGAACACCTGTGGGTCCGTGTAGTAGCGCGCGGCAAGAGAATGGGTGAGCGTCATTCCGGGTCTTCCATGTAAATGCCAAGCTGGTGCCGCCGCGCATGAAACCGTTCGACACGGCCCACGATCTCCTCGCTGGAAACGGCGATTATGAACGAAAGAAGCGTCTCCAGCACCGCGATGGTGGAAACGGAGGATGGGAAGTATTGCGGCGTGTCCGCGGCCAGAACAAAGCCATGATCTGCCTGCAATATGATTGGGCTGGCTGCACTGTCTGACAAGCCCACCACCGTCAAACCCTGCTGACGGGCGACGCGCACGGCTTCTGTCACTTCGATCCGGTAAGGTTTGCAAGTGATCGCGATCACAACGTCGCGCTCGTCCGCCCAGGCAAGGTCGTCGATGGCGGTCGAACCCGGGCGCGGAATGGCGTGAAAATCAACCATGCCGGTTGACGCCAGATATGTGAAGTTGCGCGCGTTGGAATTGTTGACGCCCACGCCCAACGTATAGATGCGGCGTGCATTCCAAATAGCTTCTGCGGTTCGCTTCATATCTTCGGCAGAGATGGTTGCAAATGTTTCCTCGATGTTGCGGATGGCTGCGGCCACCATATCCGCCAACAGCCCGCCGAGATCGCCGGACTTGCGAATGTCCTGCAGCCAACGCGCGCGATCCGGGAACGTGACGCCCCCCTGACGAATG
>CAWUIW010000361.1:0-2798 GCA_963922515.1 uncultured Rhodobacterales bacterium
CCGCTGCCTCGACTGCGCGAAGCCGCCGCAGGCGTAGGTACCATTTCGCTCGTCCCCGGCGCAGATGGCGTCATTCGCACGGTTCCAATGGCGTTGTGGCTTGATGACCAGTTATACCCGTCGCTCGCTGCGGAAGTCTTGCGCGTGGCCCAGGGAGCCGGATCACATATCCTTAGAACGACCGAAGCGTCCGGAGAAATCTCTGGGGGCACTGTCCGAGTAACGGCGATGCGGACTGGCCGCGCCAGCGTTCCCTTGGATGGAGACGGCGGTTTCCGGGTACATTTTGCAGAATTGATGCCGGAACGCCTGACTTCGGCCGCTACGGTTCTGCAGGCAGACGATCCAATGACACTGGCCCGGGACGTGAATGGAAAAATCGTCCTTGTCGGATCGTCAGCGCAGGCCTTGTTTGATATCCGGTTGACGCCGCTCGCCACGCAGATACCCGGCGTCGCAGTGCAAGCCCAAGTCCTTGAACAGGTCTTGACCGGGCACTTTCTGACGCGACCCGACTGGATGCCCGGCCTTGAGATGGCGTTGATCCTGATCCTTGGTGTTCTGTTGACCGCCGCTGCAGCGCGCGAACGAACAGTTCTGGCCGGCATCGGCCTTGTTGCACTGACAATCGCGTTGAGTTTTGCAGGATGGCTTGGTTTCGCTCGTGCCGGCCTGTTGTTTGATCCGTCACTTGCGATACTTGCGGCAATATTATGTTACCTGCCAGGCACCACGCTGAACGTTTTGGCCAACAGGCGCGCGCGGGCCGGCATCCGTCAGCAATTTGCAAGCTTTGTGCCCGACGCGTTGTTGACGAAGATCACGGCCGATCCTGAAGCCGCGCTGACGCCGGAAGGATCATCGCGCGACATCACGGTGATGTTCGTGGATATGAAAGGCTTTTCCACCACCACCGAGCTGATGCGCCCGCAAGAGGTCGTGAACCTGCTGAACACGTTTCTGACCGAGATTTCCCACGCGATCGTGGCCGCGGGCGGCACGATTGACAAGTACATCGGCGACGCTGTGATGGCATTCTGGAATGCCCCGCTGGCACAGCCGGACCATGTTCAATCCGCGCTGAAGGCTGTGAGCGCAGTGGAGCAGGCCGTGGCCAAGGCGAACACCCAACTGTCTACCAAAGGTTTGCCGCCCGTCGAAGCACGCATTGGGGTCAACACCGGGCCCGCCTTTGTCGGGCTGATGGGTTCGACCGAGCGGCTGAGCTATTCCTGCGTTGGCGACAGTGTCACGCTGGCGGCGCGGCTTGAAGGTGCGACGCGGATCTACGGCACAACGCACCTGATCGGTTCCGCAACACTAGATCATGTTCCCAAGGGTCGGCGCGCGGTCACAATCGACACGGTCGTTGTCAAAGGCCGCAGTCAAGGCGAAGCTGTTTCAGTTCTGCTGCCCTTGTCCAACGCATCCACAACAGAATTTGCGGAATGCGTCGCGCATCTTTTGGCCGCTCAGCAATCAGGTGATTGGCCCACGGCGCGACGCTGCGCGCAACAGCTGGAAGGCTTGACCGTGCCCGGTTGCGACACCAAGGCGCTGGCCGCGTTTTACAGCGCACGCAGCGCGCAGCTCCGTCAAGAGGGCGCGGTCTTGGGCAAGGATGGGCATGTTGCGACGGCAAAACGTTAGGTCAATGAGACCCTAGTATTCGCAATTGCAGTAATCGCCATCGCCCTCATCGCCTTCGCCGGTGTCCCCATCATCGTAGCCGTCTTCGTCTTGTTCATCGATGACTTCGAAGCCCCGGATCGTGCTTTGATCCAGCCAGTTTTGAACCATGCGGTCGCGTCCGCTCAGCGGAATACGTGCGCCGTTCGTGGACCGAGGGTTTGTCCATTGCCCGATCAGCCCGGTGACGTTTTCAGCACCGAACCGGCGCAACACGTTGGGTGGGACCCCGTCGATCTGCGCCAGGATCTGTGCGAGGGCCTGTGGCGAAATTCGGCCAATATACCCGCCATCGGACGTGATGACGCCGCCACGCCGCGATGTGCAGACGCGCGCCATGCACATCCGTTCCCCCATCAGGAAGATCGCGGTCGTGCGTTGGCCATTGGTGAACACAATCGCGGAAGAGCCGCGAATTCCCACCGTCGCCGCGGTTGTAACGATCAAAGCGTCCCGCGCTTCGGTTGTCCGGCCACCGATCATGCGCAGTGCGCCGCGGGTCAGCGTAATGGCGAAGCTCGCGTCACCGCCCCCGGGAACATAGACAAACTCATCCAAGACAACCCGGCTGTTGGGCGCAATCGTCAAAGTGGTTTCGTCGCGGAACAACAATTGGCCTCGCCCCGACGCGCTGGCCTCGACGACTTCGTTTTGGCTCACCGCTGTTCCTTGGGACAGTCTTCGCGACGCGCCTCCAGCCGGTGTGCCCGTGAGGTTCGGAGAGATGGACGCCACCTTGCCGATATCTTGTGCTGCAACCGGAAAGGCAAAAGCGATACAAGCGGCGAAAGTCAGTGCAAAAATACGCATGTTAGAACTCCCACCCTGCAGTAAGACTGACCACGGTATCGTCGCGCGATTGCCCGGCCGATGTACTGTCACGGTCGACATGGCGGGCGGCCAGCCGTAGGAACGTGTTGTTGCGGACATACGCTTTCAAAGATGCGCCGTAAGTGACGTAGTCATCATCGACAGACCCCGTGGATGTCTCTTGATCTGTTTGCACAAAGGCGCGCAGCTGCCAGGCCCGACTGGTTTGATTGAACCCCGGAGAGAACCGATACATCGCATCCAAACGAGCCGAGTTACGCTCGCGGTCTACCCCGCCT
>CAWUIW010000362.1:0-2797 GCA_963922515.1 uncultured Rhodobacterales bacterium
GGCCGAAGCGTCGCCCTTTTTGATTCTCATCTCAGGACTGGTTCAATGTCCAACGCGTTTTCCAAAATGCTTGAAAGCCACGACGTCATACTCGCGGACGGCGCGACCGGCACAAACCTGTTCAACATGGGTCTGGAATCGGGGGATGCGCCAGAGCTGTGGAACACCGAGCACCCCGCAAAGATCACCAAGCTGTATCGCGACGCGGTTGAAGCAGGCAGCGATTTGTTTCTGACCAATTCGTTTGGTGGCAATGCCTCTCGCCTGAAACTGCACGACGCGCAGCGACGCGTGCGAGAGCTGAACAAGGTCGCCGCCGAAATTGGACGCGAGGTTGCGGATACCGCTGGCCGGCCGGTCATCGTGGCGGGCAGTGTTGGTCCGACAGGCGACATTCTGGAACCTGTGGGCGAGCTTCCGTTTTCGCTGGCGGTCGAAATGTTTCACGAACAGGCCGACGCCCTCAAGGAAGGTGGCGCTGATGTCGCGTGGGTTGAAACAATTTCGGCCGAGGAAGAATTCCGCGCCGCGGCGACCGCGTTCGAGTTGGCCGATATGCCATGGGTCGGCACCATGAGCTTTGACACGGCGGGTCGCACGATGATGGGCATCACCTCGGCCCATTTGGCGCGACTGGTCGAGGATTTGCCTGCGCCGCCGCTGGCCTTTGGTGCAAATTGCGGGACCGGCAGTTCGGATTTGCTGCGCACCGTTCTTGGATTTGGCGCCCAGGGCACGGAGCGACCGATCGTGGCCAAGGGCAATGCCGGTATCCCGAAATATGTTGACGGACACATTCATTATGACGGCACGCCAGAGTTGATGGCCGATTACGCCGTCATGGCCCGCGACAGCGGCGCCAAGGTCATTGGCGGATGCTGTGGCACCATGCCAGAGCATTTGCGCAAGATGCGCGAAGCGCTGGATGTACGGCCACGTGGTGAGCGCCCAACGCTGCAGGAAATCACGGCCAAACTGGGTGCATTTTCATCCACAAGTGACGGAACCGGCGAAGACGACACGCCGCGTCCCGCGCGGCGCCGTCGCCGCCGCGCCTAGGGCTCTGGGCCACCAAATTACCGTGAACGTGCTTGCCTTGCTGGGGCCAAGACGCAACTTTTGCGCGTAGCCTAAGGTAGACATGACCTGCGATGACCTATCCGCTCGCCCTGTTCGCTCTCAGCAACTTCTGCTGGGCCTATATGATCGTGCTGGCCGTGATCTGGTTTCGTGCCGTGCGGCAGCGCGATATGCGCGAGCATATCGGACACTTCGTGAGCCTAATGGCGGCGTTCATTCCGGGCATCTGGCTTGCATTTTTGGTCCTGTTCCTTGGCGCCATTCTGAACCTTCTCTGGCTGCCGCCACTGGTTCTTGTGGCGTTTCCCGGCGGCGTTGCGGCTGGCCTGCATTTCGAGGTGTCCCAATTGACCGCTCCGACCGCGCGCGAAGAGGCGATGCGCATGGCGGCGACCACTTTACTGGCGATTGGCATGACAAGTGCAGGACCCGGATGATCAAAACAATGACAGCTGGTCACCGGGCTGAGGCGGCACAGAAAACAGATCACACCGCAAGGGCGGCGGCTCTGCGGCAAAACCCAGACGGCGCGTGGCCGATTTGAACCTTTTCGCGATCAGTTCAGCGTGGATCCCTTCACCTCGCATCCGATGTCCCCATCGCGGGTCGTAGTCACGTCCCCCATGCATCTCACGCAGGCGCGCCATGATCTTGGCCGCTCGGTCTGGTACATGTTCTGCCAACCATTCCTGAAACATGCCCGATACTTCGCGCGGCAGACGCAGCATGATCCAGCTCGCATGATCTGCGCCGCTTGACTTTGCCGCATCCAGAATGGCCTCCAGCTCGTGATCCGTCAAACCCGGCACAACCGGGGATGTCATCACGCGCACCGGGATACCTGCCTGCGCCAAGGCCCGGATCGTTTTCAGGCGCCGGTTCGGAGACGGTGCGCGCGGCTCCAATCGCCGTGCCAAATCAGCGTCCAAAGTCGTGACGGACATTCCGACGCGCACCAGCCCTTGCCGCGCCATGGGCGCCAGAATATCGATATCTCGTTCGATCAACGTACCCTTCGTGACAATTCCGACCGGATGGTTGAACGCGGCCAACACTCGCAGACAGTCCCGGGTGATCTCGTGGGTGCGCTCGATGGGTTGATAAGGGTCCGTGTTGGTCCCGATCGCCAGTGTCGCAACCGTGTATTTGCGCGCGCTCAGTTCGCGCGTCAATACAGCGGCGGCTTCGGGGCGTGCGACGAGTTTCGTTTCGAAATCCAAACCTGCCGATAGACCCAGCCATGCGTGGCTGGGTCTGGCAAAGCAGTAGACGCACCCATGCTCGCATCCGCGATATGGATTGATGGATCGATCAAAGGGCAGGTCCGGCGACGTGTTGTAGCTGATAAGTGACCTTGGACGTTCTTCCGAAACCTCGGTTCTGAATGCGCTGCGGTCTTCGGGGATGTCCCAGCCGTCCCCCTCTTCGATGCGGGCAAGGTCGTAACGCCCGGCCGAGTTGCTGACAGCCCCTCTGGCGCGGCGACGATCCTTGGAAATTGCGGGGTCATAGCTCATTCTGGGAATTTAGAACGAAAAGGGAACAATCACAATCAACCACATAACAATCCTACGGATTTCTCATTTTTCATCTGAGCGGGCGGATCATATGGTCGGTCCCGGTTCGGTCGATGTCGCAATTATTGCAGTCGCCAGCGACTGAACCCGCCACAACAGCTGAAACAGGGCACCGGTGTATACCGGGACGAGTCGAGGTA
>CAWUIW010000363.1:0-2790 GCA_963922515.1 uncultured Rhodobacterales bacterium
CGCCGCAAGCGCGCCTGACGCGGGAACGAGAGCAACATGGCAGACGACAACACCGAACAGGCCGAATACTGGGGGGCCTCGCCGTCCGGAGCGAAGTGGCTGACATTCGAAGATCGGCTGGATGCCGCATTCGCGCCCGTGCTTGATCTGGTTCTGGATCGGGCGGCGCTTGGCCCCGGGGACCGCGTGCTTGATATCGGTTGCGGCACGGGAGCCAGCCTGATTGCCGCCGCGCAGCGCGTTGGGCCGACAGGCCACGTCACCGGCGCCGATATCTCGCAACAATTGGTGGCCCGCGCGATCGATCGCGTCGCGGCTCATGGACTGGAGCATATCGATATCCGGCTGGAAGACGCGCAGACCGCCACCTTCCCGGAGCAGTCGTATGATGCGTTGATTTCGCGTTTCGGCGTGATGTTCTTTTCCGACACGGTGGCGGCTTTTGCCAACATGGCGAAAGCCCTGAAACCGGGCGCGACGCTGACATTTGCCGCATGGGGGCCGCTCGGCGGCAACCCGTGGTTCAAGCTGCCGCATCTTGTTGCGGTGGAACGGCTGGGCGCGATGCCCAAGTCAGACCGCAACGCGCCGGGGCCCCTTGCCTTTCATGACGCGGCAAGGATTTCGGCGCTTCTGGCGGATGCAGGGCTGGACCATATCTCGGTGGATGCGGTCGACATGCGCCTGACACCACCCGGAACGCGCGCGGAAGCCGCCGACTTGATGACCAATGTCGGGCCTGCGGCACGTGTCATGGCGCACCATTCCGGCACAGCGGCCGATGCTCGGGCCATCGCCGCAACCGTCGCCGCCGAAATCGAAGCCTTCGAACAAGACGGCGCTGTCTTGCTGCCTGCATTGATCAATATTTATCAGGCGCGCGTGCCGGCCTGATCCTGCGGAATATAGATATCTGACACATGAACCGCGCTGTCGGCTTGCCCAAGCACGGCTAAGTGGCGCGCATACTTGGTTGGCCTGTATCCCGGCACGCCATCAGCGGCGACCACGCCGCCGCATTCTTCGACGATCAGGCACCCGGCCGCATGATCCCAAGGGTTGCCGGTGGCCGTTACCAGATAATCGACATGGCCCAAGGCCAGCATCCGATATTCATGACACGAACAACGCATGTTATGCACGCGGCCAAAACGACCCAAGCGCTGCATCAAATCGACCTGTTGCCATGACGGAAACAGGTTCAGTGGTACGTATCCGGTCATGTGTCCCACTTCCCGGCGCGACGGGCCAGTCAACCGAACCCGGGTTTCACCGGGGCGCTGGAACCACGCCCCTTGGCCACGGACACCATAGATCCAGTCGTCCATTATCGGATCATACAGAACACCGAAAACGGTGTCTCCTTTGTGGACAACGGCAAGGATCATCCCGAAAACCGCGAGATCACTGGCGAAATTGCCTGTCCCATCCACGGGGTCTACAACCACCGACAGTTCAGCAGCGGCAAACCGGTCGAGCAAGGCAGCATCCGCCGATACAGATTCCTCGCCCACAAACAAGGCCTCTGGCATCAGTGTAGCAACGTGCTGCGCCAACACCGCTTCTGCGGCGATGTCCGCCTCGGTCACAAGGTCGAACGGTCCCGATTTCGTCTCGATCGTCGACGGATCCAACCGTCGGAATCGCGGCAATATCTCGGATTTGGCAGCTGCGCGCAAAGCATCGATCAGCGATGTTTGAATGGTTTCGGAAATGATCAATGTTTGTGTCCTTCCATGACTTCAATCCGGGGCTGTGCCCGGAAACATGCTTGCGCTATGTACCGCGAACCGATACGCAGAATGCCTGCTGCGGGTATGGTGAAAAGGTATCACGCGAGCTTCCCAAGCTTAAGTTACGGGTTCGATTCCCGTTACCCGCTCCATGAAAAAATACCCAAATACAGGCTCTTACCGCATAAATTAGGCAATATGGGCAAAAGCCCGGTTGGGAAAAAACAGGAACGTCTGGGGGTATTTGGGGCTATGATCCCCAGAAAATCCCCAGACTCGATTCACACCTAGTGCCCCTTCCCGCCCGTCAATCCTGACGCTCCTTTGTGTGGTCCGTATAGCGCCAGAAACAATCCCCGCCGCCCGGCGTTAGATGCCAATGTACGACCATGACTTGCCGCCACCCGGAGCGCAGCCAAAGCCACCTCCCGTCATACATCCGGCGTGGCCACCACGCAAAAAACCGAAGCCACGGCCCGGCTGGCGAGGCGAATGCAAAATCCGCGGCGTATGGCTCGCTCATTTACTGGCGCCCCTTTGTGTCGCCAATCATCTTAAGCACGCCGTCCAATTCTTGCCGCAGAGCGTCGCGCTCCGCTTCAAGCGCCGCGACCTCGCCCGCAATGTCAAACAGGCGATCACCGTCCCACGCGGAAATTTCGTGAAATGTAGAGCGGGCGGTTGCCTCGATTGTCTGGCCACCAACGCCGCCCCAGGCACGGCCCTTTGTGGCCATGACCCGCTCGGCAATTTCTCGCAATTCGCTCATCCGTCATCCTCCTCTATGTGGTAGTGCGCCGATCCGAGAACATAGTGGCCGGGCGCGATGCGCCGCCCAAACAGACGCGCGGCGGTGAATTCGATGGCCGCCCAGAGGGACCGGGGAACGTCCAGCCATAGCTGCCAGAGCGTCATCGCTCGTCCTCCTATCTACGTGACCCGAATTTACGTAAGAGCCTTTGCCTCACGCGCTCTCGGGCCTGTCTGTCACCCTTGTCCTGCCCCATCATCTCGCAGGCTTTATCCAGCAGGTACGCGCCATCAACGGACACATCGT
>CAWUIW010000364.1:0-2782 GCA_963922515.1 uncultured Rhodobacterales bacterium
CTGCGCGGCGCCCACTTCCGCGCGCAGCGCCGCGATGTTACCGGCCCCATCGTCCAGGCTTTCCAGTTTCGCGCGCAGCGTCTCGGCCAAGGCGGCCAGTTCGTCGGGTGCCGTGTTATGCTTGCGGGCCAATCCCCGGATGGCAAACAGGCGCTCTTCGGTTTCTTCCAGCTCCAGCGGGTTGAAGTCCAACGCATCAAGACAGGCATCCACACCGCTTTGCGCATCAGACAGTTCAAGGATCGCGCGATGCAACGCCGCGAGCGGAGCGTCCAGCTGATCTTCGGCCTTGTTGCTGACACCTTCCAACCAGCGCATCGCGTCCGACAAAGCGCCTTCGGCCCCTTCAAGCCCCAGCGCTTGACCTGCACGTGCAACATCTTCGCGAATTTTTTCCGCGCCTTGCATCAGGCGGCGCCTGGTGTCCAGTTCGGCTTCTTCACCGGCTTTCGGGGCCAGATGGTCGAGCTCAGCCACTGCATGCCGCAAGAACTCTTCTTCTTCTGCAATGGCGTGCAACGCGGCTTCACGCGCCGCAAGTTCGCCTTGGACTTTGCGCAAATGCGCCCATGCATCCCGCGTTTCCGCGATGTCTGGTGCACACTTTGCAAAAGCATCCAAAAGATCCCGGTGACCGCGGGCATTCAACAAGCCACGGTCATCATGTTGCCCATGCAGTTCCACCAGTGTTTCAGACAGAGCGCGCAGCACCTCGCCGGAACATCGCCTGTCATTGACCCAGGAGGTTTTGCGCCCGTCGACCGTGTTGACCCTGCGCAAGATCAATTCTTCACCGTCCGGCAAGCCCGCGTCTTGCAATACGGCATGCGCTGGATGATTGAGCGGCAAATCGAACACGGCGCCGACTTCGCCCTGCTCGGCGCCCTGGCGCACCAGATCAGCGCGGCCCCGCCATCCCAGTACAAAGCCAAGACTGTCGAGCAGGATCGATTTGCCGGCCCCGGTTTCTCCGGTCAGCACGTTTAGGCCCGGCTGGAAATCCAATTCCAGCCGGTCGATGATCAACATGTTGCGAATATCAAGTGTGCGCAGCACCGTCGATCAAAGCCACTTGCCTTGCAGCGACTGCCGGTAAATCTGGGCCAGCCACCCGTTCCCACGCGACCGCGGCTCTAACCCTTGACGGGTCAGCAGGCGGTAGCTGTCTTCATACCAATCAGTTGACTGATAGTTGTACCCCAGAATGGCCCCTGCGGTTTGTGCTTCATCCACCAGCCCCAAGGACAAGTACGCCTCGACCAGCCGGTGCAGCGCTTCGGCCGTGTGCGTGGTGGTTTGAAAGTCTTCGACAACGACGCGGAACCGGTTGATCGCCGCCGTGAAATGTTCGCGGCGCAGGTAGTAGCGCCCGATCTCCATCTCTTTTGCGGCCAAGTGGTCAAAGGCCAGATCGAACTTCAAAATCGCCGAGTTCGCATACTCGCTGTCCGGATACACTTCGATGACGGTCCGTAAGGCTTGCAGCGCCTGGAAAGTCAGGCCTTGGTCGCGGCCCACCTCATCGATCTGATCATAATAGCTAAGCGCCAGCAGATACTGGGCATACGCCGCATCTTCATCGGTTGGATAGAAATCGATGTAGCGTTGCGCGGCGGCGCGGCTGTTTGGGTAGTCGCGATCCCGGTGGTAGGAAAACGCCTGCATGATAAGGGCGCGTTTGGCCCAGCTGGAATAGGGATACAGCCGTTCGATTTCCGAAAAATAAAACGCCGCATCATCGGCCCTGTTGCGGGCCAGCTCGAATTCACCGCGCTCAAAAATCTGCTCTGGCGCGAATTGTTCCAGTTGCTCCGTTCGGTCGATCCGATTGCTTCCCAGAAAGCCATTACCGCCGCAGCCTGCCACCGCAAGCACCAGTGCCATCACGCCGACGAGTTTTCCGCCTGTCATTCCCGACGTTCCTTACCCTCAGACGCGGGCTTGGGTTGCCCGCTTTGTACAGGGTTTATCACAGGTTTTTTCCGGGCAAAACGCCTTTCGCGATCACAGTTTTTGCTGGGGTCAAGCGACTTGCGGAACTTCAGCCAGAACAAGGCCCGCACCGGGCAGTCGCGCAGCGATTTCGGGCGTCGCGGTCACGACCCGCACGGCACCCGGCGTTTCGAACAGTTTGCGCAGCAATGTGTTGGTCAGCGAATGACCCGCCTTGTGGCCCGCGTAGTGGCCCAGCAAAGGACCGCCGGCCAAAGCCAAATCGCCCACCGCGTCCAGCATTTTGTGTCGCACCGCCTCGTCCGCGTGCCGCAATCCGCCGGGTGTCAGAATCTCTTCGCCGTCGATCACGACAGCATTTTCCAGGGTACCGCCCAACGCCAGCCCTTGGGCCCGCATCGCCTCTACGTCCGAACGGCGGCAGAATGTTCGGCTGTCGCACAAATCACGCGCGAACGCGCCATTGGCCAGATCAAGAGACCGCGATTGCACGCCGATGGCGGCGTCAGCAAAGTCAATTGTAAAGTCGACAACAAAACGGTCGGACGGGCGCAGGGTGGCCGAAGCTTCCCCATTTTGAACAGTGACCGGCTTGACCACTTGCAGCACGCGCACGGGGGCTGCAAGGCGCCGCAAACCCTTGGACACGAAAGCCCGGACAAATGCAGCCGCAGACCCATCAAGGATCGGAACCTCGGGACCGTCAATCTCGATCAGAGCATTATGGATACCGCATCCGGCCAGAGCAGCCATGACATGTTCGACGGTCGATACCGACACACCGGCGGCGTTGACAAGCCGAGTGCACAGCGCCGTGCGTTCAACCGCA
>CAWUIW010000365.1:0-2765 GCA_963922515.1 uncultured Rhodobacterales bacterium
TCCGGGCCGCGCGGCTGGCAGGGATCAGGGTGATCAGCCAGCTCAGCGTCAAACTCATGCCCGCCGATGCCAGCAGATCACCCGGCGTCACGATCGCCGAGGGAAAAAAGAATCCGTTGGCCTCCAGATCCTGCACACCGCGTCCTGTCACCCAGTCCACGAAGGCATAGACATGTTCGATGTTGGCGGCGAACAAGACCCCTATCAGAACCCCCAGAACAGTGCCCAACGTTCCGACGGAAGCTCCACACAGGAAGAAGACCCGCAAAATCGAAGCCTGAGTCAGCCCCATCGTCCGCAAAATGCCAATGTCGCGCCCCTTGTTCTTGACCAGCATGATCAGGCCCGAAACGATGTTCAGCGCCGCAATCAGGACAAGGATCGACAGCACAATGAATATGGCGCTGTCCTGCATCTGCAAAGCGCGGATCATGCTGCCGGCCCGATCTTGCCAAGTGTAGACATACGCGCGCGGTCCACTGGCCTGCAGCACAGGGAGGACCATGTCAGCGACGGCCGTGGGCGTACGGACGCGGACATCAATTTGATCGACGGCGCCTTCCCGATTGAAAAATGGCTGCGCAACTGCCAGCGGCAGGTACGCCCGGCTTTGGTCGATGAACCCTTGGCCAGATGAAAAGACATAGACCACATCATAGGCCGAAACACGAGGCGAGGTTCCCATAGGGGTGCGCACCCCATCGGGCGAGATCAGTCGCACCCGGTCGCCAATTGTGACACCCAAACTGCGGGCAAGCATTTCGCCGAGGACAATGCCGTTTTCGAACTGATCCAGATCGCCCCACGATCGATCGGGCGACGTGATGATGGGGTAATCTTGCAAGTCTTCGGCAGATATGCCGTATACATCAACCGGCGCATTCCGGCCGCGGAAATTGCCCATCACCTGCGCTCGCACCAGCGGCGCGGCATCTTCGACACCCGGAAGCGCTTCGAGTCGTGCGGCAAGGTCAGAGTAATCGCGGATCAAGTGATCAACCGGGACTTCGGCCGAACTGTCTCGGTAGTAATGCACATCCATATGCGCATCGGCCCCTAGCATGGCCGAGACGATGTCTGATCGAAGCCCGGTGCGCACCGCGAGTGTGGCGACCAGCGCAAAAACCGCCAAAGTGATCCCGATCAAGCTGATCCAAGTCATCACGCTGACGCCACCTTCGGCGCGGCGGGCGCGCAAATAGCGCCAAGCGATCATCCATTCGAAGGCTGCAAAGGGGGTTGGCGATCTGGCCACTTTCGGCTCCTGCTCGTTTTTCGAAACGTGCGGTTTTGCAACGGGTCGGTCAAGCCCCGCGGCGGTAGGCAGGCAGATCACCAGCCAGTGGAACCTGGCAAATGGCACCACCTTGCGCCAGCAAGGTGCGGTCACCACCCAACGATCTGGCGGCCTTCATCCGCACCCGTGACCATTCCTTGGCCAATCGATAGTGCCAAGGACCCTTCGAAAGACCGGCTGTATGCGATGTGCCACCCGTGCGTTCGCTGCCAGCGGCGGATGCTGGCACGTCGGGATGTCCGGACAACTCAACGAACATGGCCTGTATCGATACGGCGGGAAACAGCTGAAACGCACGAAACCCCGCGTGTTCGCGGGTCAGAAAGTCATCAAGATGATCGCAATAGGTTTCCGCGACCTCCAAAAGCACTTCTGCCCCGCGGCGCGTCAGCAGGTAACCCGCGGAACTGACGGCGACTTGCCTGAACGGGCGCAATTCCAGACCATCCACGACCTCGGCCGCACCAAACCGCACCTGTTGTGGCGCGCCATCGAGTTTGACGAACTCGAACGCCTCGGCGTTTGCCGACAGTCGTTTGATGACGGCGCCGGCGGTTTCCGACACCAACATGTCGTCCTCGAACACCGAAATCGTTTCATTGCTTGATGCAAGGAACGCCTCCCAGATCACCCTATGGCTCTCAAAGCAGGCAACGGCGCTGGGTTTGATTTCCCAGTATGGGCCACCACGATGCGGCTTGTACCGGTCCGTTATGACACCATTCGGCGCAGCCGATGCATCGATCGCCGATGCCCGGCGCGGGTTTGTCACCCCGCCATGCACCAACTGCGCCTCGGCGAACGCGGCCCGATCCGGCAGACGGTCAAGATTGACATAAACACAGTCAGACACCCAGCACCCTCCGACGCAGTTTGCGCAGCCTGTATTTGCTTCGCGATTTGGCCCGCGCGCTCATGTATTCCTCACCCGCATCTTCGGCAGTCAAATCGCGCAAAACAACCGGCGCATCCCAAGGGTCATAGGGCAACAGCGTCTTTTCGGTCAGGCTGGGCCGCATAAACTGGCGCGCACGTGTGTTCAGCATAGAGGCGGCAAACGAAAACGAGCTGTTCGACGTGCCAAGGTAGTCTGCCAGCGTCAAAGCCGCAAAATCCGGGAAGAACCCATGAGGCAAATCGGATTTGGGCAAGTCTTGCCACGTCATTGGCGCAAAATCGTCGAAGGCGCGCTTTGCTTCTTCCGCTTCATCAGATGCGATGAACAACGTCATATCGGGATGGTGCGCCCGCAGCGTATGCAGCCAATCCAGATACCACTCATCGGGGGGCAGAAAGTAGATGCCAGTGCCATAATCCCCCCGCCGCAAGTGCAAGGCCACGACAGGTCCCTGTTTGGCCGCGAACATATCAGCGATCTGACCGGCATACCGGGCATAATCGCCCTTGAAAGCCAGATGCGACTGGATCATGGCCTTGTACGGTCGATAGTATCGCGAATGGTATTGAA
>CAWUIW010000366.1:0-2757 GCA_963922515.1 uncultured Rhodobacterales bacterium
GGCGGGCGTGCGGTTTGCCTTTCTCAAGGCCACCGAAGGCGGCGACTTGCTGGATCCGACATTCCGCGACAACTGGCGGAACACGCGGCGCGCCGGTCTGCGCCGCGGCGCTTACCACTTTTTCTATTTCTGTCGCCCGGCCGATGAGCAGGCCGCATGGTTCATTCGCAATGTCCCACGAGATGCCAACGCCTTGCCGCACGTGCTGGACATGGAGTGGAACCCGTTTTCGCCAACCTGCACATTGCGGCCCGACGGCCGCGTGGTGCGGGCAGAAGCAAGGCGGTTTCTGGATATGCTGGAACAGCATTACGGAAAACGTCCGATCATTTACACAACGCCGGAATTCTTCCAGCAAACTGGCATTGGTCAGATTGAAAACACCGCCTTCTGGTTGCGGGCCGTCGCAGAACATCCCGGCGCCGTGTACCCGGGTCAGCGATGGACGTTCTGGCAATACACGGGAACCGGTCGCGTGCCCGGTGTGACTGGCGATGTCGACATCAATGTGTTTCGGGGCTCGATCGAGGCGTGGGAGCAATGGGGCCGCTGACGCCGCCCCTCTGCCTGTCAGAAGCCTTGTTTGCCCAAGGGAAACCCGCATCGGGCACCGGCTTTTTCAAAAACGGGCACAATGCTTGATACCCGTCGCCCTCGGTGATGCGCATCTCGAGCAACCGGTCTGGTTGGTCGGCAAAAAAAGTGCGGACGTCAGCCTCGTGCTGCTGCATCCGTTGCACGTAGAGGTTTTCATGGCCGACCGGACTGCCACGACCATAAACCAGTTGACGCATCGGCGTGGCGTGCGCGCCGAAATGCGCCTTGACCGACGTAATCCAGGCGTCGGGGTCGCGCAGGGTCAGGATGAACTTGGCCTGTGGCCACATCACACTCATTTCCTTGTAGGTCAGTGGCCATGGATTGTCCTGAAACGCATCATAGGCCCGGGAATAGCGGCGACAGATCCGCTGATACCGTTCTGCAATGTCGGGCAATCGGAACCCGTTGGGTCCGGTTACGCGGTATCCTAGGGTTTCAAAAGCGGCGGCCAAGGATTTCGTGCCTGTTTTTTGAAATCCGATGCCAAAGACTTTGTGCTGCGTGACGGGTTCCATTGACGCGATGATGGCACCAACATAAGCCGGGCACCAGTCGCACACGGCCGTTTTGCACTTTCATGGAGCGGGTAACGGGAATCGAACCCGTAACTTAAGCTTGGGAAAATCACTTTATATATTGAAAACTAACGATTTTTCCCCGCTTTCTGGGGAAAATTCTGGGGAACCCCGCCCGAAAGCGGGCTGAAATTGTCCAACGCGTCGCGCATATCGCTGACCATCACGTGTGCATATTTCATTGTGCTGGCAATGTCCTTGTGACCCAGAAGGCGGGACACCAGCTTGAGGTTGTTGGTCTGCCGCAGCATCCGCGTTGCAAACGTGTGCCGCAGATCGTGAAACCGGAAATCTTCTATTTCGGCGTCCTGAACAGCCTTTCGGAATTGAGCGTTGAACACGCCGCCTTGGGCGACGATCCGGGTTCGTTCCAGCGTTTGCTTGTCCAGCCTGGTAAAGACATAGCGGCCGTGGCTTTGGACGTTTGACTTCGGCAGCGCGGACAGTAGCGCGCGCAGCTCGCGTGAAATCGGGAACGTCATGAATTCCCCGCCCTTGAGCCAGAACTTGATTTCAGTATCGCCCACGTCGCGCCATTTTAGCTTGGCCATTGTGCTGATCCTGCATCCGGTCAGCAGACAGAACATCACGGGTTCTTTAAGGTCGTGGGGCAGGTGTTCGAACAAGCGTTCTTGTTCATCGAATGCCAGTTCTCGGATGCGCTCTTTTTCTTCTTTGACCTCCAGCGCTTTGAATTGAAGGTCTGCGGCTTGGGCCTTGTGTACTTTTACAAGGTGTCGGATCGCTCTGCCCATGAATTGGAGGCGGCGATTCACGGTCGCGTTTTTTGATTTGGCACGCATTTTTGTCACCATGCGCATAACCATTGCATCGGTCAGATCCGGCAGGGGCGTTTTCCCGTCCAGGTATTTCAGGATTGCCTTGGCTTGCGATTTGCTGGTGCTGGCGCTTGGTTGCCCTTCGCACACCTCTACATAATAGGTGCCAAATGCTTCGGATAGGGTGTATGTCGGCGTATCCTTGACGCCCTCTTTGGCTTGGCGTCGAACCTCGGCTTCTACTGCCTTGGCTTCTTCATAGTCTGTCGTCCCGCAACTTCCTCGAAACCGACGACCCCTAACTTGGATGTCGTATTGCCAGATTTTGGTTTTGGAGGTTCGGAACGGCATGTGTTCGCCTCTATGAAGGCTTCAAGATCATCTGCGCGGTATCGGATCGCCCCGTTTGTGATGGTGACGTACCTTAACCCGCGCGCGCGACACTTCTGCAAGGTCTTTTTGCAAACACCCAGTAATTCGGCAGCTTCTTCCGGTGTCATAAGTGGAAACATCACTTCACCTTTGGCACGCAGACAGCGCATGTCGTGGGTGTGCGCTTATTCCATGCGTCAACGGCGTCGCGGTATTGATCCCTTTCAGCGCCGGTAGCAAAACAATCCATGCACATAACCGTGGTCCAGTTTTCATCGCCCAGCTCATCAAATTGAGCGTCAGCTTGGCCGCCGCAGAACGGGCAGGGCAGGAGTTCAGTCATTCTGATTTCCCGCGTACTTGATGATTGATGCGGGCACGTATTCGCGCAGACCTGCTGCAACGGCTCCGCTATGTGTAACAGCAAATCC
>CAWUIW010000367.1:0-2738 GCA_963922515.1 uncultured Rhodobacterales bacterium
GGTCGTTTGCTGCGGCTTGATCCGCCCCGAATGTCGCAGGCGCTGGGGCTGACGGCCACGCGCGCGGCCGGGCTGAAAGTACAGTTTGGAACCATGGGCAAACCCTACAATGCGGGGCAGGCGGCGGCAGCAGGGCTGGAAGCCGCCATATTGGTCGCGTTAGGGCTGGATGCACAACCCCGCGCGTTGGAGGGCCCCCATGGTTATGGGGCCACCCATGCCGGCGGCAACGATGCCGGGCAGGCTTTGGCGGGATTGGGCGAGGCTTGGCTGTTCGAAGATGTCAGCCACAAGTTCCACGCCTGCTGTCATGGGTTGCATGCCGCGCTGGAAGCGGCGCGCACGTTGGATTTGGCGGCACCAGAAATTGCCGAGATCAAGGTCCATACGCATCCCCGCTGGCTGACCGTGTGCAATCAAACGCACCCAACGACCGGCCTTGGTGCGAAATTCAGCTATCGTGCGGTTCTGGCCATGTTGGCCAATGGCTACGACACGGCCCGATTGGACACCTTCAGCGACGCGATGGCCGTCCACCCACGCATCACCGGCTTGCTGGATCAGATCATCGTGGTTCCAGATGATACGTTGGAAGAGACCGAAGCGGTGGTGCAGCTGTTGCGCCGCGACGGACAAAGGTTGGACGCGCGGCATGATCTTTTGACGCCCATGAGCCTGTCTGCCCGGATCGAGCGGGTGAGGCGCAAGGCCGAGGTTCTGATCGGGGCGGAGGTTGTCGCAGCGGTCGACAGTTTGATTGCACATGGTGGTGCCGCCCGTGACTTGGGCGAGCTGATTGCGGCACCGGACTAGATCTCAGTCCAGGGCCCGCGCGATAAGGTCCAACGCGTGGTCCCGAGCAGCTGCGCGCACCTGAGTGCGTCCGATGGCCCCGAATTCAACCGTTTCTGTCGTCACACGGGATCCTGACCTGGCCAAGCCGAAGCACACGCGTCCTTCTGGTTTAAAGTCCGAGCCGCCGGGGCCGGCAATTCCGGTGACCGATACCGCAATTTGCGCGCCGGACCTATCCAGTGCGCCGGCGGCCATTTCGCGCGCCACCTGTTCAGACACAGCGCCATGGGCTTCCAATGTATCCGGACGCACACCCAGCATCTCGATCTTGGCGGCATTGGTGTAGGTAACAAACCCGCGTTCCACCACGGCGGATGATCCGGGTATATCCGTCAGCGCCGCGCTGATCATGCCGCCCGTGCAACTTTCGGCGGTCGTCACCATGACGCCAACGGCCTTGGCCTTGTCCAGCAACTCTTCCACATTCATTGCGCCAACACTCCATGCCAAAGCCCTGCGAGTAAAATGACGCCAAGGGCTGCAAAAAGCCCAGCGATGATATCATCCAGCATCACACCCGCCGCATCCTTGCGCCGGTCGGCCCATCCAACGGGCCCCGGTTTCCAAATGTCGAACAGGCGAAACAGGACAAAGGCGGCAATCCAACCCGGCCAAAGGCGCAAGATATCGATCGACATTGACCAAGCCGGATAGGACACCGCGCAAAGCGCGATCCATTGTCCGGCGACCTCGTCTATCACGATTTCCGATCTGTCCGGGTTATCCAGCCCTGCAGTCATGGTTTTTGCGGCCCACCACCCGACTGCCGCGGCGCCAAGAGCCGCTGCGAAAAGCAGCGGAAAGCCGCCAAACGTGTGCAAGCCCCAAGCCAGCGGCAGCGCAGCGAGCGAGCCCCATGTCCCCGGTGCAGGCCGCAGGTAACCAACGCCGGCCAGTGTGGCGATCAGGCGTGCCAACCGCATCATTTTGCGATCAGCGTGGCCGAGGTGAGCGCGGCGATCCCTTCGCCACGACCAGTGAAGCCAAGCCGTTCGGATGTGGTGGCCTTGACCGAGATCTGGTCAAGATGCAGGCCCATGATCTGTGCCATCGCCGCGCGCATGCTGTCGGCGTGAGGGCCGATCTTGGGGAATTCGCAGATCAGCGTGCAATCGACATTTGCAATGCGGTATCCCATATCGTTGGCCAGTTGCACTGCGTGACGCAGGAATATGTGGCTTTCAGCCCCCTTCCATTGCGGGTCGGACGGCGGGAAATGCTGACCGATATCGCCACGCGCCAAGGCGCCGTAAATCGCGTCGGTCACCGCGTGCATGCCGACATCGGCATCCGAATGTCCCTGCAGGCCGCGGTCGAATGGCACGCGCACGCCACACAGCATCACATGATCACCCGGACCAAAGCGATGCACGTCAAACCCATTGCCCAAACGAATATCCATATCTGTCTGCCTCAATATCCGGGCGGCCCGGTCAAAATCTTCGGGCCGTGTCACTTTCAGATTATCGGCCTCGCCGGGTACGATGGTGACCGGCATGCCCGCGGCCCTTGCGACTTGGACGTCGTCCGCAGCGCCACCGGGATGCGCTTGGTGTGCGGAAAGGAGTGCTGCGAAATCAAAGCCTTGTGGGGTCTGGGCCGCAAACAGGCCAGACCGATCCTGCGTGCCGGTGACCGTGTCATCCTCTCCGGTCCACAGGGCATCGGTGACGGGCAGGCCGGGGGCCGCCGCCGGGCCATTAAACAGGGCAGCCACGATGCTATCGATAAGTTGCAGGCTCACGCAGGGCCGCGCGACGTCATGGATCAGCACCTTATCCACGCCCTCGCTTTCAAGCCGCTTCAGACCGGAAAGCACCGAGGCAGACCGATCCGCTCCACCGATGGCCAGCACAAGATCCGCATGCGCGCTGAATTCCTGC
>CAWUIW010000368.1:0-2730 GCA_963922515.1 uncultured Rhodobacterales bacterium
CGCGTTGGGATCGTTCGGCTCGGTGGCCTCGGCCTCGGCCAGCCAGCGGCGTGCAATGACGATCGGATTGTCACCTGCGAAGATTCCTGAGCGCTCGGCCATATCGTACTCCTGTTGCTGGTGCATATCTATCAGGGTGCCGCCCCGGGTCGAGTCCTGCCGCTCTTGAAGCGGTCTGATCTATCGCCTAAAGGTCAACGCCAAGATTTCACCACGCGCGGAGAGATGCACCCGATGTCCAATCAGCTGATGGCGGGCAAACGCGGCCTTATCATGGGGCTTGCAAACGACAAATCGATCGCGTGGGGCATTGCGCGCAGCTGTGCCGAAGCCGGCGCGCAACTCGCCTTTTCTTACCAAGGCGACGCGCTGAAAAAACGCGTGGACCCGCTTGCTGCGCAGTTGGGCAGCGATATCGTGCTGCCCTGCGACGTTGGCGACGAGGCGTCGATGGATGCGCTTTTTGCAACGCTGCAAGAGACCTGGGACACGCTGGATTTCGTCGTTCACGCCATTGGCTTTTCTGACAAAAATGAATTGCGTGGTCGCTACGTCGACACGTCACGCGCCAATTTTGCCATGACGATGGACATCTCGGTCTATTCCTTCACAGCTGTGATGCAACGCGCTGAAAAGATGATGACCAATGGCGGCAGCGCGCTGACGCTGACCTATTATGGCGCGGAACGCGTCATGCCACATTACAACGTGATGGGCGTGGCAAAATCCGCGCTTGAGGCATCGGTGCGCTACCTAGCGGAAGATCTGGGCAAGGACGGCATTCGCGTGAACGCCATCAGCGCGGGCCCGATCAAAACGCTTGCCGCGTCGGGCATTGGCGATTTCCGCTACATCATGAAATGGAACGAACATAACTCTCCGCTGCGCCGCAATGTCAGCATCGACGATGTTGGCGGCTCGGCCTTGTACCTTTTGTCCGAGCTTGGCGCTGGCACGACCGGTGAGGTTCTGCATGTCGATGCCGGTTATCACGTGGTCGGCATGAAAGCGGTAGACGCACCGGACATTACAAAGGGCTGACACATGACTTTGAGCTTGGCTGACCTTGTCGCATTCAACGTCGTTTTGATAGCGGCGATTGCATCGCCCGGTCCTGCCCTGCTTTACTTCATCAAGACCACGGTCGCATCTGGTCGCGCCGCTGGCATTGCGGTCGGCCTTGGCCTTGGAACAGCCGCTTCACTATGGACTTTGGCCGCACTGCTGGGTCTTGAAACGGTTTTCACACTGTTTCCCTGGACCTACACCGTGCTCAAAGTGGGCGGTGCCTTGTATCTGCTCTGGATCGCAGTTCAGACATGGCGCCACGCGAAGTCGCCGGTCGGCAACGCGCCTGCCGTTCAGGGCAAACTGGTGGCGTCCGGGCTGCTGTTGAATGCGGGCAATCCGAAATCCATGCTGTTCGCCGCGGCGGTCATTGTGGTGGTGTTCCCCCGTGACATGGCGGCCGTCGATATCGCGCTCATCACCGTCAACCACCTGTTGCTCGAGATCTGTTTTTACACGGCCGGTGCCTTTGTCCTGGGTGGCGCGGCGGCGCGGCGGCAATACATGAGCCTGAAACCGGTTTTGGACCGCATTGCCGCAACATTGCTCGGGGCCCTTGGCCTGCGCCTGCTGTTGGAGAAATAAAATGACAGACCGTTTGCCCCACGAAAAAGGGTTTCACATCAGCTGGGATCAAATCCATCGCGACAGCCGCGCGCTGGCTTGGCGACTCGATGGACAAGGGCCATTCGATGGTGCGTGGAAGGCGGTAGCGGCCATCACGCGCGGCGGGATGGCGCCTGCGATGATTGTCAGCCGCGAACTCGATATCCGCACGGTCGATACCATTTCAATCAAATCCTATGATCATCAGACGCAGTCCGATGCCAAGATCCTGAAGCGTCCCGACCCCGAATTGATGGGGGATGGCACCGGCATCTTGATCATCGATGACCTTGTCGACAGCGGCAAAACACTGGAGGTGGTGCGCGATATGTTCCCGAACGCCCATTTCGCCACTGTGTACGCCAAACCTAAGGGTCGTCCGCAGGTGGACACGTTCATAACCGAGGTGAGCCAAGACACCTGGATCTTTTTCCCTTGGGATATGGCGCTGCAATATGTCGAGCCGTATCGCGGTCAGGACTGACGCCGTGACCGCACGCTTCCTGACGCGCACCGCCACCACTTTCGCCCCTCCGGTCATGGAAGCCAGGCGCTGGCTAGAAGGCGTTTCGTTTCCAGCGGATCGACCCTTGATCAATGTCAGCCAGGCCGCCCCGGTTGATCCGCCACCGCCGCCGCTGTTGGCGGCGATGCAACAGGCGCTGACCGAAGATGATACGCATCTTTATGGCCCGGTTTTGGGTCTGCCGTCCCTGCGGGCCGAGATCGCCGCGCAGTGGAGCATCGGGTATGGCGGCACGGTAACAGCCGACCAGGTTGGCATCACCTCGGGCTGCAATCAGGCCTTTTCCGCCGCGATTGCCACGCTTTGCGGCGAAGGCGACAACGTGATCCTGCCGACGCCCTTCTACTTTAACCATAAGATGTGGCTCGACATGGCGGGTGGCGATTGTGTCGCCTTGGACACGGGCGACGCCCTATTGCCCGATGTTGACGCTGCCCGCGCCTTAATCACACCGAAGACACGTGCAATTGCACTTGTCACTCCCAACAATCCAGGCGGCGTGGAATACCCAGCGGAGCTTGTCGGCGCGT
>CAWUIW010000369.1:0-2730 GCA_963922515.1 uncultured Rhodobacterales bacterium
CCGATGGTCTTGCCCTTGAAATCCGCAGGGCTGGCAATGCCGGTGTCTTTCCAGCAGGTCAGCATCAAACCAGACGTTTTGAACGGTTGTGCAATATTGACCACCGGCAGGCCCTTTTCGCGGGCGGCCAAGGCGGACGGCATCCAGTTCAGCATGACATCTGCGCCGCCGCCGGCCAGCACCTGTGGCGGTGCAATATCAGGACCACCGGGCAGGATTGTAACATCCAAGTCTTCTTCGCCGTAATAGCCCTTGTCGAGCGCCACGTAGTAACCGGCGAACTGCGCCTGGGTCACCCATTGCAACTGCAGCTTCACCTCGTCCGCCGCGAACGCCGGGCCCGCCGCAAGTGCGCAAGCCGCCGCTACCCCTTTTAGTACTGTTTTCATGAGTTCACTCCTTGTTGCTTCTGTTGTCCGGTTTGATCCGGAATTCCTTTGTTATCCCCGACTACCTCCGTTGCGACGGGTGCCAGAAAGTCACCCGCTGCTCGATCACGACCATAATGCCGTAAAAGATCGATCCCGCCAAAGCTGCCACGACAATTTCGGCCCAGACCATATCCAGCGCAAGCTGCCCAACGCTGGTCGAGATGCGAAATCCCATGCCGACCGTTGGAGAGCCGAAAAATTCGGCAACGATCGCGCCGATCAGTGACAGCGTGGTACAAATCTTCAAACCGTTGAAAACAAACGGCATCGCCGCTGGAAGCCGCAGTTTGAAAAAACCTTGCCAGTATCCGGCCGCATAGGTTCGCATCAAGTCGCGTTGCATGGACGTGGTTTCCGACAGACCAGCCACCGTGTTGATCAGCATCGGAAAGAACACCATCACCACGACCACCGCGGCCTTGCTTTCCCAATCGAAACCGAACCACATCACTAGGATCGGTGCCGTCCCAACGATGGGCAGCGCCGCTACGAAATTGCCCACCGGCAACAACCCGCGGCGCAAAAAATCGCTACGGTCCACAAGGATCGCGGCCATAAAGGCCGCGCCGCAGCCGATGATGTACCCGCTGAGCGCCCCTTTGACAAAGGTCTGCATGAAATCGGCCCAGAGGATGGGCAGGCTTTCGGCAAAACGCGCGGCGATCAGGCTTGGTGCAGGCAGGATCACCAGAGGAACCTCTAGACCGCGCACCAAAAGCTCCCACATCAAAAGCAGCGTCATCCCAAAGATCACCGGCACGGCCAAGCGCCCAACTTGTGTCGCGGCAACAGGTCCGTTTGCCAACCGGGCGTTCAGCCACCATCCGGCGGCCCATAGGACCAGGGCAAGGGCAGCCAATGTCATGACAGCCCCATGCGTTTCAAAAGGATGCGTTCCAAGAAACCGAGCAACCCGACAAGACAGGCCGCCAGGATCGCTGCTGCAAACAAGGCAGACCAGATCTGAACCGTCTGGCCGTAATAAGACCCCGCCAGCAATCGGGCACCCAGCCCGGCCACTGCCCCGGTGGGCAGCTCGCCCACGATGGCGCCGACCAAAGATGCGGCAATGCCAACCTTGAGCGAGGCAAACAGAAAGGGCAGCGACGCTGGCAGGCGCAGTTTCCAAAACACCTGGTCTTGGGGCGCGTTGTACGTCCGCATCAAATCCAGTTGCATGCGGTCCGGGCTGCGTAGCCCTTTTACCATGCCGACAACCACGGGAAAGAATGACAGGTAGGCCGAGATCACGGCCTTGGGCAAAATCCCCTGCACGCCAACGGAGTAAAGCACCACGATGATCATCGGGGCCAGCGCAATGATCGGGATCGTTTGGCTGACGATGGCCCAGGGCATCACGCTCATATCCATCACGCGCGAATGCACGATGCCCACGGCCAGCGCCATTCCCAGCCCGGTTCCGATGGCAAAGCCCAGCAAGGTCGCGCTGAGCGTCACCCAGCTATGATAGACCAGTGACCGTTTCGAGGTGATTTTCTTGTCGATCGTGGTATCCCAAAGCTCGATCATCACCTGATGCGGCGCCGGAAGCCTTGGGCGTTTTTGCGACCATGTGGCGGGCAAAACCCCGGGGTTTTGAACGACCAGCGCCATTTCCGGGGCCGAGCGGCGTTCGGCAGCATCTTCGGGCACCACCACAGCGCCTGCGCGCTGCGCTTCGGTCAAAACGCCTTTGATGTTCATCGGGACGCAGGCCGCGTACCAAAGCGCTACAAGCGCCGCGACGATCACGAACACCGGGACAAGTGCGCGCAATGCCGCGCTGATCCAGATGGTGACTGTAGATCTGGGCGCCATGGCAACCGTCATGGGGCGCTCCCCCATACGAGCCGGACATCTGGCAAACCTTCCTCGTTGTCGCCATCCGACCATTCGACCTCGCGAAACCCTTCACGCGCATAGAACCGCCGTGCGCCTGTATTGGCGACAAAGGCCCAAAGCTGAAGGTAGGCGGCCGCTTCCTTGGCGGCATCCAACAGTGCCTTGCCCGCGCCTCGACCCGGCGGGCGTGTATAGAGCGATTGGACAAACCCGCTGCCCTCTTCCAGCGCCAGAAACCCGCTAACGGGCGTTCCCGCGACCCAAACAGCGCAACGTGGAAAGAGCGACTCCCGATAATGCCGCACAACGTCCTCGGACGGATGCACGCGCGGCATCCAATCCCAGGCGTCGGTCCAATGGTCTCGAATGGCCGCGCAGGCGGCGGCGTCGGCCAAGGTCGCAACCCGCACGGACGTCGCAGACTCAGTCATCGACATGCCCCGCTCGCAAGCCTTCG
>CAWUIW010000370.1:0-2724 GCA_963922515.1 uncultured Rhodobacterales bacterium
CGGCACGCTTGGTCCGAAGATACTGGCGCAGGAAAGGTTCGGTTGTCAGGACGATCGCGCGGTCGTATGCCGCGCAGGCTTCTGGTGTTCGGCCCAGTTCTGCCAGCAAGTGCGCGCGGGTGGCTTCCGCAGGGGCAAAGGCAGCGCGGATTTTCGCGTCTATTTGCATCAGCGCGGCCAGCCCTTCAGATGGGCCAACGGCATTGCCAAGCGCAGACGCAAATCCGACCGTTGCACCGATGGTCGGTGCGATGCGCGACAGACCAAGATGAAGCTGAACCAAAGCGGTCCAATCGGTTACGCCTGTTACGGCTCGGTCTGCGTGAACAGCTTGAATTGCGGCCTCCAGCTGGAACCGTCCAAGATTGTCTTGCGCTTTCGCCCGAGCCAGAGACATGCGCGCCCTGTGCATCAAGTCTTTGTCCCACAGCGAGGTGTCCTGTTCTTCCAAGGGTATGAACGCACCGGCACGTACGCGTGCGTCTTCGCGGGACAGGGTGTAAGCCATCAAGGCGAAAAGTCCCAAAACTTCGGGATCAGACGGCCTCAGCTCTGCCAACAGTGATACTAGGTAGAATGCCTCTTCTGCCATGCGGCCGGTTTCCAGCCAGTCGCTGGAAAACGCACCGTAAATGGCTTCAAGAACTGCAGATAATCGCGGTGGGATGTCTTCTGGTTCAGGTATTTCAAAGGCAATCGCTGCATCTTTTATCTTGCGTTTGGCTCGAACCAGTCGCTGCGCCATCGTGGCCGTCGGCAACAAGAAGGCACGGGCGATATCGGCCGCTTCAAGACCCAACACCGTATGCAACATCAATGGCGTGTGCATCCGTGTGTCGATTGCCGGATGCGCGCAGACAAACATCAGTTTCAGCCGGTCATCCGGCAATGGCTCAACATGAGAGTCAGGCTGGGCCACATCCGGCATCTCGTCCCGGAAATCGATACGGGTGTCTCGCCTTTTGCCATCGATCAGCCGGTTGCGCGCGACGGTCAAAAGCCATGCTTCCGGGTTTCGAGGCATGTCATCGGGCCATCGATCGACCGCTTTGGAAAAAGCGTCGGACAGCGCATCTTCGGCGGCGATAAGATCGCCGGTGCGACTGGCCAATATGGCCAGCAAACGGCCATAGGACGCGCGCATGATCTGTGCCATGCGTGCGTCTGTGCTTTTCATTCGGGCATGGCCGAGGGTCGAATTTCAACCGCGCCGTATTTGGCCAGCGGACATTTCTTGGCCCACGAAATGGCGGTGTCCAGATCTGGCACGTCCACGGTCATGTACCCTCCCAGGGTCTCTTTGCTCTCTGCAAAGGGGCCGTCGTGAATGCGGTCGCCGCCTTGCGAAACCGTCGTTGCGGCCGTTGTCGGTTGAAGCCAGTCAACACCGGCCAGAATGCCAGCTTCTTTGAGCGCACCGATATAGGCACCGAAAAGACCCTTGAGTTGGCCCAGCTCTTCGGGTGGTACGTTGGCAAAGTCCTCCGGGCGGGAATAGGTCAAAAAAGTGAAACGCATGTTCAATCTCCTGTTTTAAAAGCACCAGCGCTTTCACCGACATGACGAACTATCGCATGCCCAATCGACACGGGCGCAAAAAAAGTGAAGCCGTTCGGAAACTCGCCCGACGCGGTTGACACAGAACAAGGTCGGTTAAGGCTATGGTTTGACGGTGGGAAGTGGCCAACGGACTTAAAATGAATAGGGCGCGCGCAGCACATCCTGCGTGGCATTCGCGCAGCGGGACTTTCCAAGACCAAAATCCGGTGCCAAACTCACCGGAACGGATACATCCAGACCTTATAATCATCGACCAGAATATGCGCTTTCTCGATCTCTTCCGGCGTCATTTTTTTGACCACCTCTTCCAACGAAATCGCGGCGTCCGGGTCACCGCCAATGGCACTGAGGGTGTACCACATATAGGCGCGCACCAGGTCCGGAGCGGGCATGCCGCGACCGACCTCGTAATACCAGCCGATACCGGACTGAGCGCCCGGATGGCCTTTGAGCGAGCTGCGAAGGTACCATTCAAATGCCCGCTGATCGTCACGCTCCACCCCCAAACCCAACGCATACATGACGCCGATCAGTTCCTCGGCGTCCGCGTTACCCGATCGGGCCGCAGGCCAAAGCGCGGCATAGGCTTCTTCAAACTTGCCTTCTTCCATCAGGTCGCGGGCCGCTTCGATTTCGGCATGGGCGGGCGTGGCAAACAGCATCAGGGCAAACAGTATCTGGCGCATGTTGTGGCTCTCTGTGTTTCAGGCGCGGTCTGTGCCGGCGAGGTGCCGGCACCACTTGGGGCCGACGATTTCATTTCGTTCGATCGGAAACAAGCTGAACTCGGTCACCTTTTGTTTTACGATGATATCCTGAGCGGCAATCAGAACATCAACTGCGGCACATGCCACCACCCGGCGTTTGGCACCGGCGATGGACTTTCGCTTGGTATCGGCGAAGGCGGTGATGATATCGGGCCGTTCCGAACGCCGGGGCAGGGCGCAGATCGCATCCGCAAGCGCATTCCACGCAATGCGCCGGGTCTTTGGAACCTTGGGGCCAAGGATCTGCATGTGATGTTCCATGACGGGCGGTTGAGCATTTCGGACGATTACGAAAACGGCTTCAACTCACCGGCTGAGGAATGGTTGCCCACCGGGTTCAACTCGCTGCTGGCAGCACAGGCAGTTTTCCCACTGGTGGCGCAGTTCGAAATGGCAG
>CAWUIW010000371.1:0-2678 GCA_963922515.1 uncultured Rhodobacterales bacterium
TATTCGACACGCAGTTGCGCCGCGCATTGGGTGTATCTGTATCGGGTTCCCATGTGATGTATGCGCCTAAACTGTCAGCGGCTGACAGGCCCGGGCGTTCGCCAACCAGCATAACGACCGCGCGTGCGCCCGTTGCACGGGCCACGTCATCGCCCAGCGCCACGCGCGCCTGCGTGGCAATCACAACTTGGTTCAGGCTCAATCCCGCATCACAAATGCGGGATAACAAAAGGCTGACAACCGCGGCTGCATGCGCCTGAACCGCCATCGCCGAAAGTCCATCGCCGATCACGATCAACAGATCGCCCGGGGTAGGATCGAGCTGTGTCGCTGACGACAGGTAGCGGCCCAAGTCAGGCCGTTGCAGGTATTCCGCCCGATCCCGCGCTGCGCTACGGACAAGCGTGACTGGTGTCGGCAAGGCGGCCTGCAGTGTATCGGTATTCAGTTCAGACCATACCGCCTGTCGCGCGCGCGCGTGATCCAGAGCAAAGGACAACGCCGTGGCTGTCGGCTGACCGGCACCACTGCGCCCAAGCGCGACCCGAGCCTGCGTGCGCGCAGCGAGACGCGGCCAAACCACCGACAGTGACTTGCCAGTCAAGACAAATGCTCCAGAACGCGGGGAGGGATGTTGGTGGCGAACAAGGGCGGCGCGTCGCGCAGAGTGCCCTCATCGTCGGTCAAGCCGATTTCCCGCATCCAACGCTCGAACTCAGGCGCAGGTGGACGGCCAAGGGTTTCGCGGACATACACCGCGTCGTGATGGGACAGTGACTGATAGTTCAGCATGATGTCATCCGCGCCTGGCACCGTGATGACAAAGTTCACCCCTGCCGCCGCCAGAACCGTCAGAAGCGTATCCATATCGTCCTGATCCGCATCTGCATGATTGGTGTAGCACACATCCACGCCCATCGGCAGTCCAAGCAGCTTGCCACAAAAGTGGTCCTCTAGCCCGGCGCGAATGATCTGTTTGCCATCATACAGATATTCTGGCCCGATAAATCCGACCACGGTGTTGACCAACATGGGATCAAACGCGCGCGCCACCGCATAGGCGCGTGCTTCCATCGTCTGCTGGTCCATCCCGAAATGACCATCCGCCGACAAGGCCGCGCCCTGTCCGGTCTCAAAGTACATCACGTTGTCGCCGATCGTTCCGCGCTTCAAAGACAACGCCGCCTCGCGTGCCTCTTGCAGCACCGACAAGGTGACGCCGAACTCGGCATTGGCACGCGCCGACCCCGCTATGGACTGAAACACAAGATCGGCGGGCGCGCCGGCTGCGATGGCATCAATAGCCACGGTCACATGCCCAAGGCAGCAGGTCTGCGTTGGAATGTCGAGTTCCGTGCGAATGTCGTCGAGCAGGCAGACGATCCGCATGTAGTCGGCCACGCTGTCGGTCGCGGGGTTGACCCCGATGACCGCGTCGCCAGAGCCCATCAGCAAACCATCGATCGCAGATATCGCGATCCCGGCACTATCATCGGTGGGATGGTTGGGCTGGTTCCGCGTGGACAGGCGCCCAGTGAGCCCCACAGTCGAGCGAAAACGCGTGATCACCTGGCGCTTGGCTGCGACTGAGATCAGGTCCTGGTTGCGCATGATCTTGGACACGCCCGCCACCATTTCGGGCGTCAGACCACGTTCCAGTGATGCCAGCATTTCACCGGTAACGCCGGGCGCCAGCAACCACTCACGGAACGCGCCAATGGTCAGGCTGGATACCGGGGCAAACGCAGTGGCATCATGCTGGTCAAAAATAAGGTCGGTCACCTCGTCCCCGGGCACACCGAGAATATCTGTCGCCAAAAAGTCTTTGAGTGGAATGTCCGCCAGCGCCATTTGTGCGGCCAGTCGTTCAACGGGACCGTCGGCTGCCACACCTGCAAGTTCATCTCCACTGCGGCGCGGGCTGGCTTTGGCCAGCACCGTTCGCAAATCAGGAAACGCGAAGCGCGTTCGGTCAATCGTGATTGTGTAGGCCATGCCAAGGGCTCCTCAACCGCATCCGCAGGCTAGGCGGGACTAGACCGTACGACAACAGCCGACAACACCTCTTTGCGCGTGTTCGTCACAATGCTAGCCATAATGACCGGAGGAACAGCATGGACGACCGAGATCATCTCACCAAGGCGATGACCACCGCCGGGTTGAACCTGATTGCGCAGGCGCTGTCGATCTATGACAAGTCGCTGCGGCTTGTTCTGTGTAACCGCCCGTTTCGCGCGATGTTCAGTTTGCCGGAACAGTTCGTCACGCCGGGCGCCCGCTTTGACGAAACCATTCGATACTTGGCAGAGACAGGCGAATACGGAACGATCGAAGACATCGACGCATTTGTACGTACTCGTGTTGAACAGGCCCGAGCCTTTCAACCCCATTACATGGAGCGCACCCGCGCAAATGGCAGGACCATCAGCGTCGAAGGGTCGCCGCTTCCACAAGGTGGATGGGTGACTGTTTACACCGACATCACGCGGACCAAGCGGTCCGAGCAACTGCTGCATGCCCGGTCCGAGGAACTGACCGACAAGCTTTTGGCGCATGCCGAGGATCTGTCTGGGGCAAACCGGGAACTGGCCGCCAGCAACG
This sequence comes from uncultured Rhodobacterales bacterium, assembly GCA_963922515.1. Classification (GTDB taxonomy): domain Bacteria; phylum Pseudomonadota; class Alphaproteobacteria; order Rhodobacterales; family Rhodobacteraceae; genus JACOMT01. The sequence goes on from CAWUIW010000371.1 coordinate 2,602, forward strand.
CCGCCCTTGAAGAAGCCAAACGGCAGTTGACCGAAATCGAAGCGCGCACGCGGACCACTACTGAAATGATGCCCGCC
>CAWUIW010000372.1:0-2671 GCA_963922515.1 uncultured Rhodobacterales bacterium
GGATGTGCTGATCGTTGATCTGCCGCCCGGCACGGGCGATGTACAACTGACCTTGTGCACCAAGGCTGCCCTGGACGGGGCCATCGTGGTCAGCACACCGCAGGATGTTGCCTTGTTGGACGCGCGCAAGGCGCTTGATATGTTCGCTACGCTGAAAACTCCGGTTCTGGGACTGATAGAAAACATGTCGATGTTCATCTGTCCCGATTGCGGCAGCGAACACCACATCTTTGGGCATGGCGGCGTGGCCGCCGAGGCCAAGGAAATGAATGTGCCGCTTCTGGCTGCGTTGCCGATCGATCTGGAGACCCGGTTGGCCGGTGACAGTGGCACGCCTGTCGCTGCCAAAGCTGGCCCAATCGCCGACGCCTACGCACAATTGGCAGCGAGACTGGTTCAGGGCGGAATGGCCTGACAGCGACCACGGGAAATCGTGGGACGCGCCCGGCGCCCACGCGTCGCCCTTGCCTCGAGTTGGCCGAATAGTCCCGCGAATCACCCCTGATTTATGGGCAGTTTCAAAAATCCGGGTGTTTGCTTGTTAGAACGAATAGTGAACATTTCAATGACCGGCTGGCCAAGCGCAGAATCATTGGGACTTTATGGGATTGTTCGGCCCGGATAGGTCCAATCTATATGTTGTGTCTGGTTGTCGTTTAAGCCCAATTTATGCACACATTTTCAAGATCGCCCTACCAAATATTGTTTTTCAGCCCCATGAATCACAAGGGTTAGTATCTCTGAGCCAAAAAAACCATTGCTTTCCATGAATTCCCATGGCATCCCTTCTTCATCGAATGAAGGGCACTCAGCTGGGGCACTAAGACCCCCAAAAATAAAAAAAGCAGGTTTCATACAGGCACCGCTTTTCATCGATCCAGAGATCCGGCGCGCGAGCGAGCAGACATCCCCCCAGGTGGCGCGCGCAGCTGGACACCCCGCAAGGCGGGACGAGGGCGGCGGGTTGAACGGTGGCAGCAGTTCAACCCGCCGTTTTCCTTAGCGGGGGGGCAGAACGAATTCGCGGGGGCGCGAACAAAAGGACAGGGACTTGGGCCGCAGGTTCAGAGGCGAAAGCCACCATAAGGTGGACAGCAAGGGCAGGGTGTCTATCCCGGCCACTTTTCGCCGTGTACTTGAATCAGGTGACCCCAGCTGGCAGTCCGGTGACAACCCCGAACTTGTGATCGTTTACGGCGACCATCGCCGCAAATATCTTGAATGCTATACCATGGCGGCGATCGAAGAGGTCGATGCCAAGATTGCCGATCTGCCCCGCGGATCGACCCAACGCCGGCTTCTTGAGCGCATGTTCAATGGCCAGTCCCACGCCACCAGCGTGGATGACACTGGGCGTTTGGTCCTGCCGGCCAAGCTGCGGCAAAAGATTGGGTTGGATGCCGAGGCCTTCTTTATCGCGGCGGGCGATACCTTTCAGATATGGAAGCCCGAGACCTACGAAACCGAAGAAGAAGCGGCCACCGAAGCCATGCTTGATGATCTTCCCGAGGATTTTGATCCACTGCAATTCCTCGACGGGGATGGGGGCGTGTGACGCAAATGGCCGCCGCGCTTCGCCCAGATCCCAGCGATGCGCATGTACCCGTCTTGTTGCGCACACTTCTGGCGGCGGTTGCGCCCATCCAAGGCACTTGGTTGGACGGCACGTTTGGGGCGGGCGGTTACACGCGCGGTTTGCTGGATGCCGGGGCCGACCAGGTCATCGCGGTCGATCGGGACCCGCTTGCGTTCTCCATGGCGGCCTCGTGGCGCGCCGATTATGGTGATCGGCTGGTCATGCAACCGGGTCTATTTTCCGAAATGGATCAGCACGCGCAGAACCTTGATGGGGTCGTGCTGGACCTCGGGGTCTCGTCGATGCAGTTGGATCTGGCGGAACGCGGTTTTTCGTTTCTGAAAGACGGGCCTCTGGATATGCGCATGTCGCAAACCGGGCCATCCGCTGCTGATCTTGTGAACACGGCCTCCGAAACACAGCTGGCTGACATACTCTTTCAATTTGGCGAAGAACGGGCCAGCCGTCGCATCGCCAAGGCCATCATCCGCGCGCGGGCGCACGCGCCCATCACCACAACGCTGCAACTGGCTGAGCTGGTGGAGGCCTGCTTGCCGCGCCCTCGCCCTGGGCAGTCGCACCCGGCCACGCGCAGCTTTCAGGCGCTTCGGATCGCGGTAAACGCCGAATATGAAGAGCTTTTGAATGGTTTGATGGCGGCAGAGCGGGCGTTGAAGCATGGCGGTCAACTGGCTGTGGTCACGTTCCATTCTATCGAAGACCGCATGGTCAAACGTTTCATGCAAATCAGGGGCGGGCAGGCGGGGCGCGCCAATCGCTATGCGCCTGAACAAACCGAAGAGCAGCCGCAATTCGAGCTTTTGACGCGCCGCGCAATCGGTCCGGATGATCAGGAACTGCAGGTCAACCCGCGGGCCCGGTCGGCCAAACTGCGCGTTGCGCGGCGCACAACCGCGCCGTCCGGGCGGGTTGATGCCAAGGCAATCGGCATGCCGCTTCTCAGTGCAAAAGACAGGGGAAAACGATGAAGAGTCTGCTGTATCTGCTGACAGCCTGCGCCGTGTTCAGCTTGGCCTTTTGGGCCTACCGGGAAAACTATGCGACGCAACAGACTTTGACGGAAGCGCAGTCCTT
>CAWUIW010000373.1:0-2647 GCA_963922515.1 uncultured Rhodobacterales bacterium
GGCGTTAAGTTATTGAGGCAGGTTTCATACAGGCAAGAAACCTATCGAGCAGTGCCCTTGTTATAGGCAATTCACCTCACGCATCCAAGCTAAAAGTTTGAAAATACGTAAATCCATCGGTAGCCTGCGGCTCAACAAAATAAGGCTACACAGGGATTGTTGCCAAAATGCGTGCAGTTTTTTTCCGACTCTTGACCCTTCTGCTTCCGGTTTCGGGCGCTGTTTTTGCAGCTGGAAGCGCCGATGCAGAATCGCGTCACGGCATAGCTATGTATGGTGACCCTGCCCTGCCACCGGATTTTGTGTCTCTGCCCTATGCCAACCCGGATGCGCCCAAGGGTGGCACGGTTGTGTTTGGCAACATCGGGGCCTTCGACTCGCTCAATCCGTTTATCCGCAAAGGCAATGTCCCGTGGCAGTTGCGCTTTTTGGGCTACGAGTCGCTGATGGGCCGTTCGCGCGATGAGCCCTTTACGCTTTACGGGCTTTTGGCCGAATCAGTGGAAACCGCAGAGGACCGATCCTGGGTCGAATTCACGTTGCGCCCAGAGGCCAAGTTTTCAGATGGCAGTCCCGTCACGATCGAGGACGTGATCTGGTCATACGAAACGCTCGGCACCATCGGGCACCCGCGCTATCTTGGCTTTTACGGTCAGGTTGAACGTATAGAACAGACTGGCGAACGGTCTGTCCGCTTCACCTTCAATACCGATAACCGGGAACTCGCCCTGATCGCGGGCATGCGCCCGATCCTGAAGAAGGCACAATGGGACGCTGCGGATTTCACCGCATCCGGGCTCGACAACCCGCCGATCGGATCAAGCCCTTATGTCATTTCGGATTTCGAAGGTGGCCGCTTTGTAACCCTGACCCGAAACCCCGAATATTGGGGCAACGATCTGCCTTTGCGGGCTGGGGTGCACAACTTTGACGAAATCAAGCTGGAGTTTTACGGCGACCAGACCGTTCTGTTCGAAGCGTTCAAGGGTGGCGCGCTGTCGGCCGTTCGCGAGTTCAACGCCGAAAAATGGGCCCGGGACTATGACTTTCCAGCGGCACAACGCGGTGACATCGTAAAGTCCGAAATCCCGCATCAGCGTCCGACCGGGATGACCGGCTTCGTGATGAACACGCGGCGACCGGTGTTCGAGGATTGGCGCGTGCGCGCGGCCATGATCCACGCCTTCAACTTCGAATACATCAACGAAACGATCAATGGCGGCGTTCAGGCGCGTATTCCCTCCTACTTTTCCAATTCGATCCTTGGCATGGAACCGGGCGCGGCCGAAGGCCGCGTGGCCGAATTCCTTGCGATGTACGAGGACGCTTTGTTGCCGGGGGCCATGGACGGCTACGCGTTTCCAGTTGGAGATGGATCGGTGCGAAACCGCGCAAATATTCGCCTGGCAGGTCAATTGCTCGATGACGCCGGCTGGACCGTTCAGGATGGTAAGCGGGTGAACGCAGCCGGAGACCTGCTGGAATTTACCGTTGTGTTGCCGCAGACCGATGCTTTCCTGCAAGGCAACGCGGAAAAAGTCATAGATATCTATGCACAGGCGCTCGAGCGGCTTGGGGTCACCATGCGCGTGGACAAGATTGACAATGCTCAGTTTGAAGAACGCAAGGCCGCATATGATTTCGATATGACCACGTACCGGCGCGCATTGTCCTTGTCGCCAGGGAACGAACAGTATCTGTATTTTGGCAGTGCCGGCGTGGACGCTCCCGGCACGCGCAACCTGATGGGCGCAAATTCCCCCGCCATCGACGCGTTGATCGACACATTGCTTACGTCCACCAGCCGCGAAGATTTTGTTGCGGCAACGCGGGCATTGGACCGCGTTCTGACGTCGGGAAGATATGTCATTCCTATCTGGCAATTTGATGTGGGGCGCATTGCCCATGTCAAGGAAATGCAGTTCCCGGAAACACTGCCGATCTATGGAGATATGCTTGGATTTATGCCAGACGTCTGGTGGTATGACGCGGACTGACTCGCAAGGACTTTCTAACGATGAACGCACGCAAACTGTGGGCCGAAGGGCTTGGCACCGCGATGCTTTTGGTGGGCGTCGTAGGGTCCGGTATCATGGCCCAAACACTGGCGGACGGCAACATTGCCCTGGCGCTTTTGGCCAATGCCATCGCAACCGGCTGCATGCTCTATGCCATCATCACAACGCTTGGGCCAATATCCGGGGCGCATTTTAATCCTGCCGTTACGCTGGCCTTCTTTTTGCGAGGCGACATCGCGGCAGGGCTGGCGCTGGCTTATGTCGGCGTACAGATCGTGGGTGGCATTTTGGGCGTGTGGGCCTCGCACCTCATGTTCGATCTGCCCATTTTGCAAACCTCTGGCACAATGCACCGCACAAGTCCGGCGCAATGGAGTTCCGAGGTCATTGCGACCTTTGGATTGCTTTTCGTGATTTTCGGCGGCCTGCGCAACCGCCCCGAGGCGATCCCAACACTGGTTGGACTTTATATCACCGGTGCCTACTGGTTCACGTCCTCCACCAGTTTCGCTAATCCTGCCGTCACAATCGCGCGCGGGTTTACGGACACGTTCGCAGGCATTTATCCCGGTCACATTGCTATGTTCATCGTCGCACAGCTGATCGCCGTCGCCGTCGCGCACGTCGCT
>CAWUIW010000374.1:0-2636 GCA_963922515.1 uncultured Rhodobacterales bacterium
AAGGGCATGCCCGCTTTGCGCGGCGGATCGTTGGGCGACATGTTCATCGAGCTTGCGGTTGAAACCCCGGTGAACCTGACTTCGAAGCAAAAGGAACTGCTGGAAGAGTTCGAGCGACTGAGCGAAGACAACAACCCGGAAACCAAGTCATTCTTCTCGTCCGTCAAATCATTTTGGGACGGTATGAAGGGCTGATCTTGGGTCAACTGCAGTTCCGGATCGACAAGGGGGCCAATGGCCCCCTTTTTCGCATTCGTTAAGTCTTTAGAAACTCTGGTGGGAAACGCTGGGTGCATGCCGCGTCGTGACGTAACAGAATCCTCTCTTCCCTTGTTCGAGTTGGACGAGGCGCCAGTGCTGCCCATTCAACCCAGCGCCAGCGGCCGATTGCCGTCCTATATTCGTGATCACCGCAAACGTCTGCGGCAGCGGTTCCGTGAAGGCGGCGCCGCTGCGATGCCGGATTACGAACTGCTCGAAATGGTACTGTTCCGAACGATTGCACAGAAAGACACCAAACCGCTGGCGCGGGCGCTGATCGACCGGTTTGGCGATCTCAACCGTGTGCTTTCAGCGCGCCCGGAACACTTGGAACAGATCATTGGGGTGGGCGACGCGATTGTCACAGACCTCAAACTGCTCGAGGCGGTGGCACATCGCATGGCGCGCGCCAAAGTCATGAACCGTCCCGTTATGTCGGGATGGGATGCCGTGCTGGATTACTGCCATACATCCATGGCGCACCGACCGACCGAACAGTTCAGAATTCTGTTTCTGGACCGAAAAAACGTGCTGATCGCCGACGAAGAACAAGCCGAAGGCACAGTCGACCATGTCCCGGTCTATCCCCGCGAAGTCGTCAAGCGGGGGCTGGAACTCAACGCTTCCGCGATCATCTTGGTACATAATCACCCCTCAGGGGATCCCACACCGTCGCGCGCAGATATCGATATGACGGCCCAGATCGAAAAGGCGGCTAGCACGGTTGGCATCACGCTGCACGACCATATCATCATAGGTCAAAGCAGCGAGCTTAGCATGCGCAGTGAAGGGTACCTTTAACGCACCCAAACCTCGACCCGTCGGTTCACCTGGCGCCCCCATGCCGTATCGTCGCAGGCCATTGGCATGGCTTCACCAAAAGCCTCGACCGTGATTGATAACTTGTCCTGGGCAACCGTTTCTGCGGCCGTGGTCACAGCCGTTCGCACGGCTTCGGCGCGATCCATGGCAATGGTCCTGTTGGCATCGGCCGGGCCAACGCCATCGCTGAACCCATAGAACCCAATTTGGCGACCGTCAAACTGACCAGATTCCAACATGCGTGCCAACTGCAGAACATTTGACCGCGATTGCGTGTCAAGTTTGGAAGAGCCTGCCTCGAACCGAAACGACAAGGTCAGCCGTTGCGCGCCCTCCATCGTTTGCATCATGGCCTGTAAAGCGTTCAACGACACTTCGGGACCCGCAGAAGAGATGGCGTTGACCAAACGATCGCCTTGCGCAGCAAGAGGTATTTCTTCGGCCGTCAGATCCACAAAACCGGCCCGCCGCACCACGAGTTGCGCCGCAGCGCTGTGCGCATAGGCAAGAAATTCTCGCGCCAGTTTTGGCAGCCTCCGGGCCGGTATGTAAAGAAACATGGGTGCGGTGAGCGGGTAATCTTCTGTTTTGATCGTATGCCGCGTCGCGTCCAATCGGAACTCGCATGCACCGGCAAGCGTCAGGGTCTGGGCCGCACCCACTTCGGCATAACTGGCCAGAGAAATGCCAAATGGGTCAGACAGAACAGCCGCAACAGCATCACGGCTGGTCCGGTGATACTGTATCTGGTCAGAAAAGGTTAGATTGGCAGGCTGCAGCAACAGGTCTTGCGCCGCTTGTGTGTGGCCCGACCCCGAACCCGGCAAGTGGATCGAGATCGGGGCATCCGGCCCGCCGACATCCGACCAGTTTTGAATTCCCCCGGAAAACACTTGCGCAAGATCCGACAAAGAAATTTGGCGCAACGGTATCTCTGGTGAAACAACCGGAACCAACGCGTCCAATGCAATAACGCGACTGCGGTACAACTGTGTGAGATCGCCAAGCCCTGCGTCCCGGGCGCGCACGCGTTCCACCGGGCGCACTTGTCGCAAAGCCATGACCAGGTCAGCCTCGTCAGCCAACAGGTCGGCAAACCCTTCGTCGGTGTTGCTGATGTGAAACCTGAATCGGGCAACTTCACGGTTTGCGACAGGGTCGGTCAGGACGTAGACAAAGCGAGACGAATCCTCGACGTCTCGCACAGACCGAAATCCGTTCGAAAGCGCGAACCCTTCAACCAGCGCAGGCAGCAAGACATCGCCAATGGTTGAAGACCCCGAAAATGTCACGCTTGGCACGAAGTTATCCAAGTTCGGACACGCCGGGCCTTCGCAAAGCACCCCGGAGCCATCGACCGTAAGTTCGCCAAAGGTCGTGAGGATGCGATAGAACTCTCCATCGAACCCAAGCAGTGTTCCATGCAATCGCACTGCACCATCAGGCGAGGACAGGGTGATATCCTGTGCGCGACCGACCTGGGCAGAGAAAACACAAAGAAGTGCGGCGATAACCGCCGCACACCGCTTGATCATCCGATGGCCTCAAATGCG
>CAWUIW010000375.1:0-2556 GCA_963922515.1 uncultured Rhodobacterales bacterium
AGCTTGCCGAAATCGACGCCATCAATCATCACGTCCCCATTGGCCGAAACCATCTGCCACGTGAAGTAAATGCGGTCATTATGCGTGGCGGCGCCGCTTGTCAGCACGACGCGGCTGCCGGGCATCCGCTGATGAAAGCCGCCGATCAGATCGGACAGCGCCGATCGGCCGTCTGCCTGACTGCTTGGGTCCCGATACTTGCCAACGTTGCTCCAGCATGCCGCCAAAAGGCCGTTGCGCGTATCCGCATTCGGCGCGCACCAAGCCGCTGCGTAGGTTTCAAGAACCTCTTCCAGTGATATGGCCATGGAAACAAACCTTCTTTCTGGCAAGCTGGCATCGTTGGTGTTCGCCAATGTTGGCGATTATTTCGAGCCGGTTTGCTCAGGTAAAAGCTGATCGAAACCTGGCGTTCCGGCATCTTGCGGGTGTCTTTGAACATGGTCCGCCTTCAACATGTCCGAGGTGCGACGGCTGCCATCATGGCTGTAGCCGGGCGGATAGAACAGGTACTTTAACCGTTCTGACAGCTCCAGCCCCGGTTGAAATGCGTCGCGAAACATGCCGATCCATTCGTGAAAGGCCACGCGGATCGGGTTAAAGGTTCCCAGGTTGTGAACCAACCCATAGTCCGGCTTTTCCTCGTCGAGCTCTGGCACGAACGTGCCAAAAAGCTTGTCCCACACAATCAGCGTGCCCGCATAATTGCAATCAAGGTACCGGGCGTTCCGACCGTGATGCACTCTGTGATGGCTTGGCGTGTTCATCACCGCCTCGAACCAGCGGGGCATTTTGTTGATGGCTTCTGTGTGGATCCAGAATTGATAGATCAGGTTCAGGCCGCCGCAAAACAGCACCATGGCCGGATGAAAGCCCAGCAGGATCAGCGGCGCACGCACAATCATCATGAAAGTAAACGTTCCTGTCCAAGTTTGTCGCAGCGCAGTTGTCAAATTGAAATGTTGCGAGGAATGGTGATTGACATGGCTGGCCCAAACCCAGCGGATGCGGTGACCGAACCTGTGCACCCAGTAATAGCGCAAGTCATCCAGCACGAAGCAGATCACCACCACCCACCAGGAACGGCCCAGGTCCAGTGGCGTGATTTCCCACAGCACCATGAAAAAGCCCCAGGCCACAAAGCCAAGCACGATGCCAGAGGCGACGTTCCCCGCACCCATCACTAGCGAGGTCACGGCGTCGCGCGTTTCGTACCGGCCCCCCCGGCCTTTCATCACGATCCATGCAACCTCGATTAGAATGGCAACGATGAAAAACGGCACCGCCAGCGAGATAACGTCAGGATAACTCAGGTCCATCAAGGCTCCTTACATATGCATTCCAAAGCGGGCGATCCGCAGGGTCGAGCCTGATATGAACCGACGGCGCGCCAGGGTCATCGAAGCGGATTGCAAGCCCGGTGCGGGTTTCCTTCCACCTTAGCGTGTCCAATCGGCGGGCCGCCGTGTCGGCACCCATGGCCCACAAAAGCCCATACCCCTGGTCACTCCGAAGGATCGCCCGATCCTTGTGTGACGAAATCAGGAATTCAAAGCTGTCCAGATCATCAAAACTGTCTTCGGGGAAGTGACGCAGCCACTCGTCGCGCAGCATTGCACTGTCCTGCAGCTGTTTGGATCGCGAATACCCGAGCCCATGCAACAGCACAGTGATGCCGGCAATGCCACCGACAACCAATATGATCAGGATGTGCAACGGCACGGCCTGGACCTCCCTTGGCCGTGGATCCAAGCCGCTGTGTCAGGCCGCGTCAAGCATCGCGTTGCGTCATGTAGCGCTGTCAGCTGCCTGCGGTTTCGATCAACGCTGCGACGATGGCCTTGGCACTGTCGGATGACCAATCGGCATCCCCGCGCAACCGTGCAATTTCCATGCCGCCTGGATCTATGATCACCGTGATAGGCAGACCCAATACCGCCATGTCCCGGGCCACCGCCTGTTTCGGATCCTTGTGTTTTGGCAAATTGGAAAGCCCGGTCTCTTCGAAAAACCGTTCAATGCCTTGCGGAGAGTTGCGGCCAGTGGCCAGCGTGACAACCTCGAATGTCTCGCCGCCAAATTCGGATTGCAGCTCTGAGATCATCGGCATTTCGTGGCGACACGGCGCGCACCATGTCGCCCAAAAGTTCAAAAGCACATACTTGCCTCTGTAGTCGGCCAATGTACCGGTGCCGCCATCTTCGCGTACGAAGGCTGCCTGTGACACAGGTACCGGTTCGGTGTGAAACACCAGTTTTTTCATGTCGCCCGAACGCAAGGCTTCGATCGATGACATATCAGCCAGCGCGACATTTGCACCGAGGGTCAGAGCCGTATACACGACCGCGAACATCCAGTTTTTCATGTTCCCTCCAAGGGGTTTCCGACGATGACCGACACAACCTCGAACCAGATGTGGGGCGGCCGCTTTGCCGCTGGACCGGACGCGATCATGGAGGCGATCAATGCCTCGATCGGGTTCGATCAGCGAATGGCGGCGCAGGATATTGCTGGCTCTCGGGCCCATGCCGCCATGTTGGCTGCGACAGGTGTTAT
>CAWUIW010000376.1:0-2548 GCA_963922515.1 uncultured Rhodobacterales bacterium
CCGCCCCCAGAACATCGTCGCCGGTGGCGTCGACCGCATCGAATTGAAGCTCGGCCGTGTCGCGGCCATCGATCATATCCCGGGCCTGTCGCACCAACCCTGCCCGGTCCGCTGACAGATCGAAAGCCGTCGGCCCGTCATCCGTCTGCGCCAGCACGATCACGCGGTTGGCATGCCCACCGTCCATCACGAAGCATTTCTGCCCGGACAAACGAAATCCGTTGCCCACTTTCTCTGCTCGCAAGGCGATATGATCCGGCGCAAATTTGCGCCCTTCATCAATCGCGAACGCATAGGTCACGTCGCCCGCAGCGATGCAATGCAACGCCTCTTTTGCGCGGTCGTTCGCCACCGCGCGCAACGCGCTCGCGGCCATAACGGCGGTGCTTAGAAACGGGGTTGTGGCCAACGTTTTGCCCATTTCGCCGGCAAGAATACCCGCCGCAGAATGGCCCATATCAGAACCGCCCTGATCCTCGGGCACCAACACGCCCGCCCATCCAAGGGCCGCCATTTCAGACCACAACGCGCTGTCTCGGGTTTGGCCCGCATCGCGCAAATGACGCAAATGCGAAATCGGCGCAGCCTCTGCCAGAAACCCTTGTGCGGCGTCAGCCAGTAGAACTTCGTCTTCGGTGGGAACCAGTTTGGCCATGGATCACCCCGGCAAGCCCAGAACCCGGCGCGACAGGATGCTCAACATCACTTCGGATGTACCGCCCTCGATCGAGTTGGCCTTGGTTCGCAACCAGTCTGCGGGGCGGGAACCGGTTGTCCCGGTCCATGACAGGGCGTCTGATCCGCCCGCCGTCATCATCAGTTCCATCCGGCGCTTGTTCAATTCTGTGCCTTGGTATTTCAGCATGGCCGATGCATCGCCAACGCTGCCATTTTCAGCAATGTCCTTGTACCGCTCAAGTGTCAGGCCGATTGCAAGCGCATCGATTTCTGCTCGCAACGCATCTGTACGCAGCATGGGATCGTCCAGCGCGCCCTCGTAGCTCAGCACCGCACCAATGCCGCGGCCGCCGCCCACGCCAGCAAATCCGCCCGAGATCATTTCACGTTCATGCGTCAGCAGGTACTTGGCCACGTCCCAACCACGATTTTCCTCACCCACAATCTGCGATTTTGGAACGCGAACATCGTCAAAGAAGGTTTCACAAAATGGCGATGCGCCCGAAATCAACCGGATCGGCCGGGTGGACACGCCCGGGCTGGTCATATCGATCAGGACAAACGAAATACCCTTGTGCTTTGGGGCGTCACGGTCAGTTCTGACAAGCGCAAAAATCCAGTCCGCTTTGTCCGCGTAAGAGGTCCAGACCTTTTGACCGTTCACCAGCCAATGGTCGCCGTCGTCCTCTGCCCGGGTTTGAAGGCTGGCAAGATCGGACCCCGCGCCCGGCTCTGAATACCCTTGGCACCAGCGTATTTCACCCCGCGCGATCGGCGGCAGCAACGCGCGTTTTTGCTCTTCTGTGCCAAAATGCAAAAGCGCGGGGCCCAACATCCAGATGCCAAAGCTTTCCAAAGGCGAGCGCGCGTTGATCCGCGCCATTTCTTCGCGAAAAACCTTTTCTTCTTCGCGACTCAATCCGGCGCCACCATACGCCTTGGGCCATGTTGGCACGGTGTAGCCCTGCGACGCACAAGCGTTCAGCCAAGCTTCTTGCGCGGCAGAGGCAAACACCCAGTTTTCTCCGCCCCAACAAATGCTGGTTTCGTCACGGGCACCGTCCCGCATGGTGGGCGGGCAGTTGTCTTCCAACCATATGCGCAAATCGCTGCGAAACCCGTCCAAGTCCCGGTCCATTCGGCTGATCCTCCTCAAGGTGACGACACGTCTTGTTCCGCACTGCAAAATTGCATTTCGATATTTGATTGACAAGCCTCATTCGCGCGCGAAGATCGGCACAAAGCTGGCAAAGGATCGACCATGAAAGCGATGTTGAGTATCGAACCGGGCGGACCGGAGACCCTGGTTCTGACAGAACTGCCGGACCCCGAACCCAAGAAAGGGCATGTGACGGTTCGGATCCGCGCCGCAGGTGTCAATTTCCCCGACACATTGATGATCCGCGACCTGTATCAGATGCGCCCACCGCGGCCGTTTGCGCCCGGCGGCGAAATTGCCGGGGATATCGTGGCTGTCGGCGATGGTGTGACAGATCTGGTCGTGGGTGACCGCGTTTTGGCGCTCACCGGCTTCGGCGGGTTTTCCACCCATGTATCGATGGAGGCGTGGCGCGCGGTGAAAATTCCGGATGCCATGCCGTATGAGGACGCCGCCTGTTTTATTTTCACTTACGGCACGTCGCATCACGCGTTGAAGGACCGGGCCCAGATAAAGGCCGGCGAGTCGCTCTTTATTCTTGGCGCGGCCGGTGGTGTCGGGGCGGCCGCGATCGAACTTGGAAAAGCGGCGGGCGCCAAGGTGATTGCCGGTGTATCTTCTGACGAAAAAGCGCAGTTTTGCAGAGACCTGGGCGCAGATGCAACCATCGTTTACCCGCGAGAGTTGTCTGGCCGGGACGCTCAAAAGGCC
>CAWUIW010000377.1:0-2536 GCA_963922515.1 uncultured Rhodobacterales bacterium
CGCGTCGCTGCGCACGAAGAAGACCCATGTGCCGTGGAAGAAGCACGATAACATCCCATTGTGAGTCCCAGATGCGCCGCATTGATCAGGTTGTTGAAGTGTTTGAAGCGCTTGGTGGTGCTGCGCATCGTCCTGACGATTACCCTGAGGCGACCTCGGACTACGAGTTTCCTATGACTTGGCAAGACGGTTTTCCAGGGCGCATTCATGCGCATTCTTCGGACGCGGCTGGATGCTTGAAGAAAGACTTTTTGGAAGGGTTTGAACGAGGCTTTTGGAAGCTGAGTGATGTTGAAATTGACGCTGCATTGATCGCCGAAAGGCGTGATCTGAGTGCGCAGGAGGTCGTCGCTCGGGTCTGGTGCGCCAGCGCTGGCGAAGCAAGCCTTGGAGTAAAGGCAGCATGACAACGGGTTCGGTTTTCCACATGATCTCCGGCGGACCGCGGCCTGTCGCTCCGTTCAGCCATGCCGTAGAGGCGGACGGGTGGGTGATCCTCACGGGGCAGATGCCGACGGATTCGAAAGCGCCGGATGCGCCCCTGCCCGAGGGGGTGGAGGCGCAAACGCGGGCCGTGATGCGCAATCTTGAAATTGTGCTGAAAGGCGTTGGGCTGGACCTGTCCCATGTCGTTCAGATGCGGGCCTATCTTACGGAATTCGAACGCGATTACGCCGTGTTCAACGACACCTATGCCAGCTATTTTCCACAAGACCGACGGCCCGCGCGCACCACGGTGGGTGTGACCGCGCTTGCGGTAGGGGCGCTGGTCGAAATCGATTGTGTGGCCAAGCGGGCATGAAGAGTAGGGGCTGGCATATGATGCAGGAGGAGGGTGCTGTGACGCTCTGCCGCCACTTGCCGCCCCGGTTCGATTTTTGCGTCACAGCATGGTTGCCCATTGGAGACCCTGTGCGACTGGCGCACCAAATCCGCCAAGACATGTGGCGCGCACTCCAGTCGCTTCGCGGGTTCTCGCCGGTCGTCAAGCTCCTCGCCAGCGATGGCGGGTGGCAGGTGATGGCAGGGGGGCGGGCTGCGGCCGCGGTTCCGCCGCTTGTGATCGATCGGCTCGAGGCGTTGTTGAGTTGCGCAAGTGCTCGGCGGCGTTGGGTCGAGTTTGCGCGTCGAGGGCGGTACCATGGCTAGATTTTTCGAAGCGAAGCGCGCCGCTTTGCATGCGGAATGGAACATGGCTCGCGTGGCCACTCGACTGAACACGCGCACAAAATTTGACAGAAGCGGCGAATCGGTTTCATGATCGCGCGCGTCGGAACATACACCGCATGTGCTTATGACACGTGCCAAACAGCCCCGGCGGGAGGAGCCGACTTGCGTTGGTGCCGGGGCTGTTTTTCCGCAGCCATTATTCTTTTCGCAAATTCGGCCGGGTCGACTGTGGCCATGGATACGATCGCTGTACCGTCTGGGCAGGATGTTACGCTGCAGGAAGTTTTGATCGACGAACAGTTGGGAGCGCCGTTGGTCCGATTCCGTTTCTTGGCGCCGGCCATCGCGCGCGAAACCGGATCGGTGGCGCCCGCCGCAGCCGCACAAGACATGGATCACCTCTGCGACACGTTTGCGGTGCCCTATCTGGAAACCTTTGGTTTGACCGTGGACCGCGTGGTGATCTCGTTTGCCGACCAAGATACTCCATTTGGTGCCAGCAACCCCTTGGCAACGCAGTTTTTCGAAGCTTATTCGGTTTCCGAGGGTGGCTGTATGTGGGAGGAATTTTGATGCGGGCACAACATGTTGTCGGCCGAACCTCTTGTGGACAAGTGTTTGCGTCTTTGTCGCCACAAATCGCCGATCCGAACCCGTCGGGATATCAATTTCAGCTCCGAACCGGTAAGATTGCCACAAGCTGCGACAAAGCGGCTGAACATAAGAGGCAGGGCCAACCCACAAGGGACTGGCTTAAAATACAAGTTAGGAGTTCTAGATGTTCCAGAGCATCAAGCTTTTTGCCGTTATTGGTGTCGTGGCGACGCTGGCTGCCTGTGGCGGTCAGGAAGAAGAGATTATCTTCGTTGAGCCAGAGCCGATTTCGGTCGAACCGGCCTTTACCGGCAAGTACAAATGATCACTTAGGCAGGCGGGCCGATTGGCCGGCCTGCCACCCCCGTTTCGGTTCGCGCTGCCAACGGAGCGCACCATGCTGAAACATCGTGGCTTCCCCGGCCGCCTTCCGGGTACCGATTACCAGTTTACGATTCGCCGTCCGAATCCTCGCGGTGTCACCCGGATTACAAAGCGCGAGCGCTATGCAGACCGGAAACCGGCCGACAGGCGGGCAGATGCCGGGTTTTTGGAAGCCTTATGGGCGCATTTCGGCGATGAACCCTTCGAACGTGGCAATTTGGATGCGGGCCGCCTGAGCTGGCTTTTCGAACGCGAGGTCGTGCCGGCCGAAGATCCGTTTGATCCGGAAAGCTACGACGCCTTGCTGCGGGTAGACCCGGTTGTCGGACGGGCCTCTTTTCCAGAGGTGTTTCAGACATGATCGGCATTTTTTTGCCCGCTTTGGTTG
>CAWUIW010000378.1:0-2509 GCA_963922515.1 uncultured Rhodobacterales bacterium
AGCTCGGATTGCTTGCACAAGCCCAAGGCAACCGGGTCAATCGGCTGAATGTTCAAGATGTTCCAATGCGTCCGTTCGCGGATCGATTGAATCGTCGGTTTGGTCGTACCAACCAATTTCGAGATCTGGCTATCCGTCAATTCGGGGTGGAACTTCACCAGCCACAAAATGGCGGCGGGTCGGTCCTGCCGTTTCGACAGCGGGGTATAGCGTGGACCTCGGCGTTTTTCTTCGCCTTGGGCAGCGGGATTGTGCTTGAGCTTCAGTTTGTACAGCGGGTTCGATTGCGCATTGTCAATCTCGTCCTGTGTCAACTGGTTGTTCGCGATCGGATCGAATCCTTTGACGCCGGCGGCCACATCGCCGTCCGCAATGCCCTGGACTTCAAGTTCGTGCATACTGACAAAATCAGCGATCTGCTTGAAACTGATGGTCGTGTTATCCACCAGCCACACGGCCGTGGCCTTTGCCATAAGCGGTTTCGCCATGTGTGTGTCTCCTATCTCTTGCTGCCCCCGATTGATACGCCTATCCCGTCGCCTGCCTTTTGAAGCAAGCGGCCCTGCCAGGTGGCCAAGGGCGGGTTTCCGTTGTCGGGGAACTTCCGTGCCTTATAGTCGGGTGCGAATTAGAAGGAAAGAGCGGAATGCGTGCGTGGTTTCTGACAGTTTTTTTGGTGCTCTGCGCGGCAGACGCCGCCGCCAAAGGCGAAAAAGCTGGGGAATTTGACTATTATGTCCTCAGCTTAAGCTGGTCGCCGAATTGGTGTCTGCGCGAAGGAGACAGCAAGCAATCCAGTCAATGTGCGCCCGCTTCCGGATATGGCTGGATCATGCACGGCCTGTGGCCACAGTATCACCGCGGTTGGCCGTCGTACTGCCCGACGGCAAAGGCGCCTCCATCACGCAGCAT
This sequence comes from uncultured Rhodobacterales bacterium, assembly GCA_963922515.1. GTDB lineage: Bacteria > Pseudomonadota > Alphaproteobacteria > Rhodobacterales > Rhodobacteraceae > JACOMT01. The sequence goes on from CAWUIW010000378.1 coordinate 913, forward strand.
GACCCAGGATATGGTCGATGTCATGGGGACCTCGGGCTTGGCATGGCACCAGTGGAAAAAGCACGGCACATGCACCGGCATTTCTGCTGCGGATTACTTTGCGCTGTCTCGAGCCGCATACGGATCCGTGGTGCGCCCCGCGGTCTTTCGGCAGCTCGACACGCCTGTGACCATGCCCGCAACCGTCGTCGAGGCGGCTTTTTTGCAGGCAAACCCGGGCATGAATGCCAATATGATTACGATCACCTGTGCCGCATCCCAAATTGCAGAAGCACGCATCTGTCTTTCTCGTGAGCTTGACCTGGTACCGTGCGGGCGCGACGTCATCCGCGATTGCACGTTAAACGACGCGGCGTTCGCGCCGCTGCGCTAAGCTACCCGATCTCGTTCTGACACTCGATCGCCGCTTCAAGCGCCCGGTACGTTCCCGCCAGATCAATGGCCATCACCTCGTAGCCGTCGTGGTACAGCGTCATCGTGTAACGTTCGGCAATGGCAAATAGGAAATCCGGGTTGTCGAAGTAGATGTCGGCGCCCGGCACATCCTCCAGATAGATGCCTTCGGCGACCCCTTCAAAGTACTGAGAATCGAGCTCGAACGAAATGTCGTACATCTGGCCTTCTATGATGTCGCCCCATTCATAGTTAAAGGCCGTGACGTACCCCATACCTTCGTTCAGGTCGAACCCGATGCGAACCAGCGAGCCATCGGTAAACTCACTTTGGATCAAACACCCGTCGCCCAGTGACGGATCGATCAGGATCTCCCATCCGGCAACAAAATCCCAAGGTTCAAGGTTTTGCGCGGCAGCCAATGGCGCAACAAGGCACAATGCGCCCGTCGCAACCAGTTTCGATATCACTTTCATTACATTCCCCCCAGCAGCGCGAACTGCGCCGCGCCCGGGGGTCATTCAGGCAAAACACCAAGCACTGGTCAAGCCATCTTGCCCAGCAAGCGGTTTCTAAAGCTCCAAAACCGTGCTGCCCGTGGTTTGTCGTGCTTCCAAAGCTTCGTGGGCCTGCGCCACCTCTTCCAACGGAAAGCGCTGGTCGATGCGAATGCCAACAGCGCCGGACGCGACCTTTTCGAACAAGTGCTGGGCCATGCTCTGGCATCGCGCGTGATCGGCGATATGCGTGAACAAAGTTGGGCGGGTCACTTTCAGCGAACCTTTTTGTCCCAAAATGCCCAGATCTACGGGCGGCACTGGGCCAGACGCATTGCCAAACGAGACCAACATACCAAACGGGCTCAGACAGTCTAACGACCCTGCGAACGTGTCCTTGCCCACCGAGTCCATCACGTATGGAACGCCGGCACCATCCGTGATCTCCTTCACCCGCGCCACGAAATCTTCCGTTCGGTAGTTGATGCAGTGTGCCGCCCCATGGGCTAAAGCCAGTTCACACTTTTCATCCGAGCCAGCAGTACCGATAAGCGTTATCCCTTCGGACCGGGCCCACTGGCAGGCAATCAGCCCGACACCGCCAGCGGCCGCATGGAACAGAACCGTATCTCCAGTGCTGACTGTGTGCGTCCGGTGAAAAAGATACTCGGTGGTCAAGCCTTTCAGCATCATTGCCGCGGCTGTAT
>CAWUIW010000379.1:0-2502 GCA_963922515.1 uncultured Rhodobacterales bacterium
GGATGACGCGATGGTCGGTGCCGATGTTTTTCTTGGTGTGTCGGTGAAGGGGGCTGTGACGCCAGAGATGGTTTTGGCGATGGCGGATAATCCGGTCATCTTTGCTATGGCCAACCCGGACCCAGAAATCACGCCGGAAGAGGCGCAAGATGTGCGTCAGGACGCGATCGTTGCGACCGGGCGCAGTGACTATCCAAACCAGGTGAACAACGTCCTTGGGTTCCCGTACTTGTTCCGCGGCGCGCTCGATATCCACGCGCGGGCCATCAACGACGAGATGAAGATTGCCTGCGCCCGCGCTTTGGCGGATTTGGCGCGTGAAGATGTGCCGGATGAGGTCGCTTTGGCCTATGGCCGGAAGTTGAGCTTTGGGCGCGATTACATCATCCCAACGCCCTTCGATCCGAGACTAATTCACCGCATTCCGCCCGCTGTGGCGACGGCTGGCATGGATACAGGCGTGGCGCGCCGGCCGATTGTGGACATGGATGGGTACCGTGACAGCCTGAAAAGCCGGATGGATCCGACGGCTAGCATTCTGCGCGGGATCAATACGCGGGCCCGCGCTGCGAATGCTCGGATGATCTTTGCGGAGGGCGACGATTCTCGCGTGTTGCGGGCGGCTGTGGCTTACCAACGCCAGGGCCTCGGTAAGGCTCTTGTCGTTGGGCGGCGCGAGGATGTGAAGGAAAAGCTTGAAGCCGCTGGCATGGGTGATGCAGCACGCGAATTAGAAGTCGTGAACGCCGCAAACACACCACACCTAGAGACCTATAAAACCTATCTGTCGAACCGACTTCAGCGGCAGGGGTTTGATGGCCAAGATGTGCACCGCTTGGCTGCGCGTGACCGGCATGTATTTTCCGCGTTGATGCTGGCGCATGGTCATGCCGATGGGATGGTTACAGGAGCCACGCGAAAGTCGGCCCACGTTCTTCAAAACATCAATCATGTCTATGACGCGGGTCCAAAGGACGGGGCCGTTGGTGTCACGGCGGTTTTGAACAATGGGCGGATCGTTTTGATTGCGGATACTCTGGTTCACGAATGGCCAGATGAAGAGGATTTGGCCGATATCGCAGAGCGCAGCGCGGGCGTTGCGCGCGCGCTGGGCCTGGAGCCGCGGGTGGCTTTTGTGAGCTTTTCCACGTTTGGCTATCCTGTCTCTGAAAGGGCCGAAAAGATGCACAAAGCGCCTGCGGTGCTAGAAGCGCGTGGCGTAGATTTCGAGTATGAGGGTGAGATGACGGTCGATGTTGCGCTTAACCCTGCCGCCATGGCGGCCTATCCGTTTAGCCGGCTTTCAGGGCCTGCTAACATTTTGGTAGTGCCGGCACGGCATTCGGCCTCGATTTCGGTAAAGTTGATGCAAGAAATGGCGGGTGCGACGGTCATTGGGCCAATCTTGTCCGGCGTTGGCAGCCCAATTCAGATTTGCTCAACAAATTCTACTGTAAATGACATCCTGAACATGGCGGCGATTGCATCTTGCAAGATCGGTTAGGGACGGAGAGCGTATGACAATTTTCAATTTGGGGAGCATCAACGCAGACTTTGTGTATCGGGTCCCAAACATTCCAGCGCCGGGCGAAACGCTTGCCTCAACGGACATGAAGAAGGGTCTTGGGGGAAAAGGGGCGAACCAATCGATTGCGGCTGCAAAGGCAGGCGCATCGGTCGTCCACATCGGAAGCGTCGGGCAGGATGGCGATTGGGCGATCGAAGAGCTTGCCGCCGAAGGCGTTGACGTCGTGCATATCCAGAAAATTGATGCGCCCACGGCACATGCGATCATCACGGTGGCCCGGTCAGGCGAGAATGCGATCGTTTTGTATCCTGGCGCCAATAAGCTTCAAGACACCGACGGAATTGAAGAGGCACTGTCTGAGGCGACCGAAGATGATACTCTGATTTTGCAGAACGAAACGAACGGTGCTGTGACCGCTGCTTGGATCGCGCGGTCACGCAATATGCGCGTGATCTATTCCGCAGCCCCGTTCGAGCTCTCGGCTGCGAAGGAAATGCTTCCTATCGTGGATCTGTTGGTCGTGAATGAGGTGGAAGAGGCTCAGCTGATAAAGGCGCTGGGCGGAAACCCTGATGTACCGGAGATCCTAGTAACCAAAGGCGAACACGGGGCTGAGTGGCGCAATCGCGCGGGGGACGTTGTTACCGTTCCTGCCTTTGACGTGGATGCAGTTGATACGACAGGCGCAGGCGACACGTACCTTGGGTATTTTGTGGCTAATCTGGATAATGGGCTGAGCCTGGAAGACGCAATGCGCCAAGCTGCAGCGGCTGGCGCGATTATGGTGACCCGACACGGAACGGCAGAGGCTGTTCCCTCTGCCGCAGATGTTTCTAAGTTTTTGGACAGTGCTACCCAATAAACGGCGCGTCTGATCCCCAAAGCTGTTCGATGCGCTGATCACGACCGCAGGCATTGCGGTAGAACTTGTACGCTTCTTTCATGCTCTTTGGCCCACGACGCGTCAGGACGAT
>CAWUIW010000380.1:0-2478 GCA_963922515.1 uncultured Rhodobacterales bacterium
GGTCGCAGCGCCGATGTAGCGGGCAAGTGCGAGCTACGCGTGGAGCCGCACGAACGTTTGATCTTTGACACGCCCGGTGGCGGCGGCTTTGGTGACCCCAAAGATCGCGCGCCTCGGACCGTGGCAGACGATGTGCAAAAGGGGCTGATCTCGGGTCATTCCGCACGCACCCTTTATGGAGCAAAGGCCCCATGATTTCCGCCGTTCCAACCGTGGCCGCGATGGCCAGCTATCCGCTGGCAGACTTGGACGCCCCAGCCTCGACCTCGCTTGCGCAGAACGAAAGTGCCTTTCCACCCAGCCCAAAGGCCGTTGCCGCGGGCCAGGCCGCATTGGGCGCCGGCGCGCTTTACCCCGATCCGGATTGGCGCGATTTGCGCTCGGCCATTTCCATGATCCATCGGGTCCGAACTGAAAACATCCTGTGCGGCGCAGGATCTATGGAGCTCATCGGATGCGCGATCCGCGCGTTTGCCGGTCCCGGCGACGATGTGGTCGGGACCCAATATGGTTATCTGTTTGTCGCAACCGCCGTCCAGCAGGCGGCCGCGCGCTACGTCCCCGCAGAGGAACCTGCGTTCTGCGTCGATGTAGAAACCGTTCTGGAACAGGTCACTGAGAGAACCCGCATTGTTGTCCTGTGCAATCCGGGCAACCCGACCGGCACCAGCATCACCAACACCCAGATCGTATCGCTACGGGCCCAATTGCCGCCGGGCGTCCTGCTTTTGGTCGATCAAGCCTATGCCGAGTTCGATCCACAAGACCATGCCGGCATTTTTGACCTGGTCAATCGCGGCGATACGATGGTGACGCGCACGTTTTCAAAAGCCTACGGACTTGCCGGCGCCCGCGTCGGCTGGGCCGCCTGCCCCGGTCCGGTCGCCAAAGAGCTGCGCAAACTGCTGAACCCCAACAATGTCACGCTGATATCCCAAGCCATGGCAACGGCGGCCATGTTGGATCAGGCCTATATGAAATCGGTCGTGGCACAAACTGCCGCGCGGCGCGATCGGCTTGCCCAGCGTCTGTCACGATTTGGCTATGACGTGAGATCCAGCGCCACAAACTTTCTGCTGATCCGGTTTGATGCGGATGCGGCGGCACAAGCGGCCGACGCGGCCTTGCGAGCCGATGGGCTGATCTTGCGCAGTATGGGCGGGTATGGTTTGCCAGACTGCTTACGGGTCACCATAGGCACCGAGGCCGCCATGACCCGTGTGGGCGATGTGTTGGAGGGGCTAAAATGACCGAGGATCGAACAGGGCCAAAGGTCGGCGTCCTTGTGCCGTACACGAATGTCAATTTGGAGCCGGATCTGCAATTGATGCGACCGCCTGGCATGACCTTCCACATGGAACGGCTGGGCGGTTATGATATCGATGAAGTTCCCGGATCCAATCAAATGTCAGGCTTGGGAGCGGCCGATATCTCGGAAACCTTGCGCCTTGTTTCCGGCGTCAGGCCTGCGGTGGTGCTTTATGGGTGCACCTCTGCGACACTCACGCACGGGGTCGCGTTTGATCGCGATCTGGCAGATAAGATCAAATCAAGATCAGGAGCCATATCTATCACGGCTGCTGGCGCACTGGTTATGGCGATCAAGGCTTTGGATGCGCGCGAAGTTGGCTTCGCCTCGCCTTATCTGGGTGAAGTGAACGATCAGGCGGTCGCATTTCTGGCAAGCACCGGGATCGAAACCGTGCAGCGCGTAGATATCGGGCGCGCCTTGGACAATTACGGCCAAGGCGAATTGGAACCGGACGAAGTTCAAAGCTTGGCCCTACGGGCCGATGGACCGGACGTGGACGCCATTGTTCTGTCGTGTACGGACATGCGGTCAGTCGAAGTGATCGCGCGGGTCGAAGACGCCACTGGTAAACCGGTTGTCACCTCGAACCAGGCGATGATTTATGCGCTGTGCCAAGCACTTGACCATCCCGTGCCCACAGGCCCGTGGGGGCGACTGATGCAGCAATCAGCCCGGGCCTAAAGCGCGGTTGAGCCGCCGTTCATGGCATCCATGGCGTTGAGGATAGACACAACCCGTCGCCCGGTCGCAGCTTCGATGGCCATCTGGTATGGCGGCATGTTTGTACACTCCAGAACGATTACGTCCACCTCGGGATGAGCGTCGCACAAGCGCAGCGCACCAGTCACAACTTCGTCTTCGGCGACCTGAGTATCCAGCGTTGTTTGGTTGTTCAGGATCGCCGCCGCAAAGTGACTGTTGTCGACACCGTGCACCGGTATGCCCAATGGAACACTTGCCGCGCGAAGATGGCCATCGCTCAACGAAGTCTGTGAAATCGTCAAGATACCGGGGCGTGCCCCCTCTGCCAGCAACCCCGGCACCAGTTCCAAGGAAGAAGATACAACCGGTACACCGCACGCGGTTGAAACTTCGTCCCTCAACAGGGTCAGAAATCCGCAGGTGGTGACAAGACTGGTGCATCCCTCTGCGACAAGCGCGCGACC
>CAWUIW010000381.1:0-2446 GCA_963922515.1 uncultured Rhodobacterales bacterium
CACGGCAGTTTGCCTGTTTCGCCCTCGGCATAGTCGGGGTGAACGAATTTGAACGCACAAGCCCCTGCGCAAGACGGCAACAACACGCAGCTTCCACACACTGGATTGTCAAATGGCGAAAACGCGCGCCACGTGGCTTCTGTTTTTGCATCTGATCGCCGCGAGGCGCTGATAACACTTCCGACACGCCGCAACGGATCCATCACCGTATCCCAGCATTTGTGCAAATCGCCGTTCGGAACGATCACATAGCTGTCCGGCCGCATGGCAGTGCAAAGCCCCATGTACTTGGGCACCCGGGCCGCCCCGATAAGACCCAAGTCAAACGCGTGGTCAGTCAAACGGCTTTCTACCTCGGCATAATCCGTCTTTGACAGACAGTCGCTGCAAGCGCCCCGCGCGGCCTCGGCCACGCTTTCAACCGGCGCAAAATATACCGAAACCCCATTGGCGAGGCCCAGGCCGGCGCCGTGCAACCGCTGTAACAAGTCCAACGCGCTGTTCTCGTTATCGCGGTCGATGTTGACCCGGATCGAGATTGTCAAAAGTCTCTCGGCTGCAATGGCCGAGATGTTGTTCAAAATCTGTTCGAACGTGCCACGCCCACTGGTCAAGTGACGCCGCGCATCATGCGTTTCGGCATCCCCGTCAATCGTGATCTGCACTTTGCGCACTGACACATCGCGCAGGCGTTTGGCCACCGGCACGGTCAAGCGGTAGCCGTTTGATATCATCATGGCATCGTAATCAATGCCCCGTTGCGCGCACAGACGCTGCAAGTGTTCAGAGATGTCCCAGATGCTTTCCGTGTCCATCAAGGGTTCGCCACCGTACCACGTGATGCTGACGCTCTTGCGGCCTTCGAGCTTATGTTTGAGAAATGTCTTTGTGGCGTCACGCACCGACCGCGACATTCTAGCGATCGGTTTGTCCGTCCCCTGAAAACAGTAATGACAGCCAAAGTTGCAAGACAATGTCGGGGCGATCGTAGTGACCAAATGGTCGCTCGAATTACGGGCCCGAAAGTAATCTTGTTTGACGCGGTCCCCTTCATCCAATGCCGCGTTCACGACGAAGCCGCCCTGCACGAAACCGGCAAGCTCGGACCGCAAAGGGGTCGACGCATTTGCCATCAGTTCAGACCAGATCTGCAGATCTGCAGCACCCCAAACGGCAAGAGATTGCGAAACCGAGTTAAAGACCAGCGCGCGATTTCGGCGAAGTGGAACAACCACAGTATAGAGCGACGGTTTCACCGCTGTGGTGTTCATCGTCTGGTGCGCCGACGTAAAATCACGCATCGCCAGTAACCTCTGCAACCCACACCCGTCAAAAAAAACAAGTGCTGCGTAACGCAAGCCAAGCGGACCGAAATGATCCGCAGTTCCTGGCTCTAAAGCGCCCGCAAGTTAAAATCTCAGGCAAGTTTGACTAGCATTGCAGCGACGCGTCAACTGTTCGTGCGATGACGCTCAGCCAGAACGCGAAATATTGGAACGATCCATGAACAAAAACCGGCAAGCCGCCAGGATTTAACAGTAATCCGTTCACAGCCTCGTGAGCAATCCAGTGCCTCGAGGCAGATAGCCCGCTGATTCCATTCAGAATCCGCTTTGCAGAACGCGCGAAAACAGCGTTCAAGCGCTTAGCGCGAAACAACGATGTCTGCCTGCAAACCGCCCAAGCGCTCGCTCTTGCCGAGCCGCAAGGCACCGCCATGTGCGCGCGCGATATCAACTGTGATTGCCAACCCAAGCCCGACGCCGCTGCCCTTGTTCTGATTGCGCGCCGGGTCGAGACGCGCAAAGGGTTTCACTGCGTCTTCGCGTTGGTTCGCGGGAATGCCGGGACCATCATCTTCGACACGCAAACACACCGAGCGTTCTGAAAAAATCAACGAAACCTCGGCGCACGAGCCGTACCTGACGCTGTTGCCGATCAGGTTTTCCAAGGCACGCCGGATAGCAAGTGGTCGGACCATGACCAAGCTCGGGGTCCCTTGGATGGTGCCGATGCGGATAGCATCTCCGCCGCGGCCAGCCGTTTCCACAACACCCTTGACCAGCGCCACCAAGTCTGTGGCTTCGGGTTCGCCTTCGGCCGTGCCCTTGGCGAAGTTCAGGAACTCGTCCAGAAGTCGCTCCAATTCATTGACATCCTCCAACAAGGCAGCAGCGTCTGCGTCACTCAGCAAAGAAAGCCCAAGCTTCAGGCGGGTCAGTGGGGTCCGCATGTCATGGCTGACACCCGACAACATCAAAGTGCGCTGTTCGATGTGGCGTTCGATGCGTGCCCGCATGTCGACAAATGCGCCCCCAGCGGCCCGCACCTCGATCGCACCAGAGGGCGCATACTGAATGTGGCGGCCGCGCCCGAACGCGGTCGCCGCATCCGCCAGACGTGTGATGGGCCGCAACTGATTGCGCAGGTAGATATAGGCGATGAC
>CAWUIW010000382.1:0-2435 GCA_963922515.1 uncultured Rhodobacterales bacterium
TTCCATACCCAGTGCGTGTGGCAAGGACAACGGGTACAGCCCGGAGCGTTGATAGACATCGATAAAGTTCAACCCGATCGCCTTGTGCGCAATACGGATCTGCCCCGGACCGGGTTCGCCGACATCCTGCGACACGATTTTGAGCCGATCTGGTCCGCCATGCTCTTCAATTATGGCTGTGCGTGCCATGTCTGATCCTCCTTAGCTCGAAACCTCGAGTACAATTTTCCCGATATGCGCTGAGCTTTCCATGCGGGCATGGGCGGCAGCAGCCTCTTCCAGCGCAAACGACTGATCCATCACAGGTGCCAACAGACCGGCTTCCAGTTTCGGCCAAACATGTGTGCGTAAGTCATCCGCAATGCGTGCCTTGGCCAGATCGGACTGGGGACGCAGCGTGCTGCCTGTCATGGTCAGCCGCCGCGTCATCAACTGTGCAAAGTTCACTTCCACCTTCGGGCCTTGCAAAAACGCGATTTGAACCAAACGACCGTCATCGGCCAAGGCCTTTAGGTTAAGCGGGATGTATGGCCCCCCTACCATATCAAGGATCAGATCGGCGCCACCTTCGCCACGCAGAACATCCACAAAGTCCTCGGTGCGATAATTGATGGCACGTTCGGCCCCCAACGCGAGGCATGCTGCGCATTTTTCATCGCTACCCGCGGTGACAAAAACGCGCGCGCCATGCAGGCGAGCCAATTGGATTGCCGTCGTTCCGATACCGCTTGATCCGCCATGGATCAGAACACGCTCTCCGGCCATGAGGCCGCCGCGTGTAAAAACATTGGAGTACACGGTGAAAAACGTCTCGGGCAGGCAGGCCGCTTCGCGCAAACCCATGCCCTTGGGCACGGGCAAACAGTGTTTCGCAGGTGTTGCGACATACTCCGCATACCCGCCGCCGGGCAACAACCCGCAAACATGGTCCCCCACGGAAAACTCTGTCACACCCGCGCCCAGCGCAACAACTTCACCGGCAGCTTCGAGACCGGGCAGGTCACTGGCGCCGGGCGGGGGGTTGTAAGCCCCAGCACGCTGCAGGGCGTCGGGTCGATTGACCCCTGCCCATGCAACCCTGATCACAACCTGGCCATGTCCGGGCACAGGCAATGGCCGTTCCGTCACGTGCAGAACGTCAGGCCCGCCAGGGCGCGTAATTTCTACCGCGCGCATCGCATCTTTCATGTCATCCGCTCCTTTTGCGCCACCGTATCCTCAATCAAAACCAGAAAGGAACCGAAATGCTGATCGCGGCTTTGATCCTGAACCTTATCATTTTGATCCCGGTCGTGACCGCCTTGGTTTCGCAAAACGACGGCATGCAGGCGGTTTACGGGCCGCCGTCAGACGCCCGGCGCATCCTGACATGTCTGTATGCGGCGATCGCACTGGTCAGTGCCGGCCTGCTGGTCCTGCATGTCAGCGCCCATCCGTGGGCCTTGCCCATGACAGCGGCGTTGTTTGGCGTGCAGATGGTTTACAAGACCATGACCGTGCCAGCCGTTGGTCTTGCCAGTCCAGTCGTCAAGGCAAATGCCGGAATCGTCGCGATACAGTTGGTGGCCATTGTGGACGCGCTGGTTCGCTCAGGCGCCGGGGCCGGGTGATGTCCAGGACCCAGGCAGATCTGACCGGGACGCTCGCGCGGGCGCTTTGATGTGGCTCAGCACCCAGTTCGGCCCAATCATGAACGTTTTAAGTAGCGGGTTCTCATTTACCTGCGCTTTCAACTTTTCAATTTGCATGACATTGGCAATCCGGCGATCAAGAAAGTCCCACGTGGCCTGATGATCCAGACTATCGTCGCCCAGCCAGAACAACACGGTCGAGGAATACACGCCCGACAAGATGGCCCGCTTGGTATACCAGTTGTAATCCTCTGACATGTCGCCAATGCCGTCCCAGATCAGATCTGCGGTGCCCCAAATCGCACGTGCACCGTCAGGCGCATACTGCGGCAGCGCGAACAGAGTGGTGCCACGCCGCACGGCCTCTTTGTTTTCGGCGGCTTCAATTCTTGATTTCACGGCAAACGCGATCTTTTCACGTATTTTCATTCCGTTGAGATCGGCGGCGCTGAGTGCAGCCAGCATCGCTTGATCACCGCGGTCATGAAAAGCCAGCGCCAGATCGATCGCACCGCGCGGAAATGCGGCACGGGCCAGGCCGGCGTCCACCCCGCTGTCGGAAACGGCGGCGCGAAAGGTTGTTTCGGACCAGCCGTCAAACGGCACATGGGTCAGGGCGGCATCCAAAAGAGTGTCTTTGACGTCTTGGTAAGGGCTCGACATGTTCGTTCTCCGGTTGTGTTGCGGGCCACTGGACAAGGCCTGCGGCGCTTGCTATACGGCCACCTCCTGCAAATCCTTGCAACTCGAATCTAGAAAGGTGGTGACAACCACATGCAGGTTAGTGTTCGCGACAACAATGTC
>CAWUIW010000383.1:0-2397 GCA_963922515.1 uncultured Rhodobacterales bacterium
CGTCCGCGCTGTTGGGCGTTTGAAGGCCGCGGTCAGTCCGTGCGGGATCTGCCCGTAAAGCGCGCCTTGCGACCCGGGGAACAGACACGCGAAATCCGTCTCCGTCGTCAGATGGTGCAAACTCGGCATCGGATCGAAACGTATCCCGTGGTGCGTCATCGTCCGGATAATCATCTCGTGCCATGATCGAAGGTCCTTTTCCCCGGTCTCCACCGCTCCGGATCGGGCCGGAGCATTGGCAATGATTTCAAAGCGCTCGCTGGCGGGTAGGGCAGATCCTTGACCGCGGTCTTCGGCGCAGATGTACAAAGTTGGGTCGGCGGGCACGCGGCCTTGCGCCAAATCGTCGAACTCCTGCCGTGCGTCATCGGCAAAAAAGACGTTGTGATGCGACAGCGCAGGTTGCGCGACCTGTGCGGCAAAGCTGTAAACGCGGGCCGAATGCGAGCGTTCGATCTCGCGTGTTTGGGTTGCGACGTGCGACACGTCTGGTCCTAACAGACCCGTGGCCAAAGCCCGGGGATCGCCGTTGAACAAAATGGCGTCCGCCGACAAACGTGACGCATCACTTAGTACAACACCATTCGCCCGCCCATCGCGGCACGCGATATGATCCACAGCGGTGCCTGTCACAATTTCGGCGCCTTGCGCCATGGCCACATCGGCCAGCGCCCGGGCCAGTTTGTGCATACCGCCTTTGACCACCCAGACACCGGCCGCTTCTGCTTGCCAGATCAGGCAAAGCAGGGCGGGCGCGGCATAGGGGGACCCGCCCACATAAGTCGCATAGCGACCAAATAGCTGAGCGAGGCGGGGGTCGGAAAACTGCCCGCGCAACGCCTGTGCCAAAGTTGACAACGGCGTCATTTGCCGCAGCAACCTGGGGTTTCCAAGCACGCGCTTCGTCAAATCCGTCAGCTTGGGAGCGGCTGTATGCATCATCGGGCCTTCAAAGGCGGAAAAGAGCGATTGGCACCGATCGCAAAAGGCGGCGAATTCCCGTGCGCTTTTCTCGCCTGCAAAGGATCGGACGGCCTCTATGCTGCGTGATTGATCCGCAAACAGATCCAGTTGACTGCCATCCAGCCAAAAATGCCGCGCCAAGATATCTTGGGCAACCAATGTCACGTGGTCGTCAAGCCGGGTGCCCGCGGTCGCAAAGATTTCGTCAAAGACGCTCCGCATGGTGAGCACAGTGGGTCCCGCATCGATGGGTCCGGCAGGGCTGTCCAACGTGCGTATCTTGCCGCCAACATGCGCGTGCTGCTCGACAACGGTCACCTTGAACCCGGCGGTGGACAGGCGAACCGCCGCCGACAGGCCGCCGATCCCGGCGCCTATGATCAAAACCGATGGCCGCGCATCGTGGCTTAGGTCTAGAAAAGGCGATGCGATATTCAAGTTTCTTTCCTCGGGTCGTTGGAATTGTTGACTCACTTCGCTGAACTGTCCAGTATGATTTACACTGTGTGTCTGAAATTGATGACATTTTCTTTAGGAAGGACGGCCGATGCCTCTGAAATCCCGGATTGAAGCCGCGATTGCGCGCGCCGTGAGTGTCGGTCAGGGTCGGTCCGCGCCGCCAAAACTGGCCAACGCGCTGGAATATGCCACCACACCCGGTGGTGCCCGAATTCGGCCGACCATCTTGTTGTCCGTAGCCATGGCATGCGGTGACGACCGGCCTGAAGTGACGGATGCAGCGCTGGCGGCGTTGGAGCTTATTCACTGTGCCAGCTTGGTGCATGATGACATGCCGTGCTTTGACGATGCAGATGTGCGGCGCGGCAAGCCTGCAGTGCACAAGGCATTTTCCGAACCTTTGGCTTTGCTCGCGGGTGACAGTCTCATCGTTCTGGCCTTTGAAACTCTCGCGCGCGTGGCCCATCACGATCCGACGCGCATTGCCGAGCTTGTCCTGATACTCAGCCAACGCACCGGCATGCCCGGGGGTATATGTGCGGGTCAGGCATGGGAAAGCGAAGATGCTGTTGACCTTGGCGCGTATCACCGGGCCAAAACGGGATCACTGTTTGTCGCGGCGACCCAAATGGGTGCTGTGGCCGCGGGCCAAGAGGCCGAGCCATGGGAAGAGTTGGGCGCCCGGATTGGCGAGGCGTTCCAAGTGGCAGATGACTTGCGCGATGCGCTGTACGACTCTGACACGCTGGGCAAGCCCGCCGGACAGGATGACCTGCACGGGCGTCCGAATGCGGTGACGGAATTGGGTGTTCAGGGGGCAATATCACGCCTGCAGGATATCTTGAGCGGTGCAATCGCATCGATCCCGTCTTGCCCTGGTGAAGCTGCGCTGGCGCAAATGGTGCGCAAGCAAGCCGAACGACTGACCCCGGTTGCTCCGGCGGTCAATCCTGTTCGCCCCGCCTGACATGTCCG
>CAWUIW010000384.1:0-2394 GCA_963922515.1 uncultured Rhodobacterales bacterium
AGGCTGCTGCACCTCCGGTGAAATCATTCGGGTTGATGGTGGTTTCCATGTTCTTGGCATGCCGCAACCGGACGAAATTTAATCCACAGAAATCACCCGCTCTACCCGGGATTTTCACACCGTTGCCCTGTGTTTGCCACAGTCGTCGCCCAACTTGACCGAATGAGCGATGCTGACCAACCATTCCTTGAAGATCTTGATGCTGCGCCGCCACGCGGATACGGCGTCAAACGAGTCTTGACGCGTATTATTGTAGCCATTTGCGGGGTTTTGATGGCGGTCGTTCTGCTTTCAGAACCGCGGGTGATGCAAACCATCGAAACAGGTGGGGCGCAATTCATGGGGATGTTCGATGGCCTTGGAGCCACGGAAGCGGACGTCGAGCCCGAGGGGGAGCCAGCGCCAACTGTGACGGTCCGCAAAGCCCTGGCACAAAACACCACCGAACCCGCCGGAACCGAGACCCAGCGGCCGAGCGTCAGTGTTATCCCTCAAAGCCAGGTTCCGGTCCGCCGCCTGAGCGGGAACTAAGTCAGCGATTTTCCTGTGCGCGGGGTTTGCGCCCGCCTCGGCCTGTGCCACTGTGCCGCCGAACAGGAGGTGCATTGTGACGATCAAGTGCTGTGTTTTCGATGCTTACGGAACACTTTTTGACGTGGCCGCAGCGGCCCGCCAAGCCGCGCAAGAGCCCGGGTTTGACATGCTGGCTGAAACGTGGCCGGCCGTGGCGCGTGACTGGCGGTTGAAACAGTTGCAGTACACATGGCTGCGCGCAATCACTGACGCACACACCGACTTCTGGGAAGTGACCGCAAATGGCCTGGACTGGGCGTTGGAAGCGAACGGGCTGGATGGGCAAGCGGCGTTGCGACAGCGTCTGCTCGACCTGTACTGGGAACTGGCCTGCTACCCCGAGGTGCCTGAAATGCTGGATCGTTTGAAATCAGCAGGGTTAGCAACGGCCATTCTGTCCAACGGATCGCCCGACATGTTGAATGGCGCGGTGGCCTCGGCAGGCATTGGCGATTTGTTGGACGATGTTCTGTCAGTGGAGAGCGTGGGCGTATTCAAGCCAGATGCGCGTGTATATGACCTTGTGCAAAAACGTTTCGAGTGCGCACGATCCGACGTGTTATTCGTCTCCTCAAATGGGTGGGACGCGGCGGGCGCCGCGGGGTACGGTTTTGAAACCGCCTGGGTCAATCGGGCCACCGAACCGGTTGATCGGCTGCCATGGACACCGAACGCCGTCCTGTCAGACTTGACGGGCATTCCAGATTTGGCCGGGATCTAGAACATGCCATCCTTCGAAACTTCAGACGGACTGTCTCTGTATTACACTGACGACGGCCAAGGTCAGCCGGTGCTCTGTTTGCCGGGTCTGACGCGTAACCATCGTGATTTCGACCCGGTTATGCCGCACCTTTCAGATGTCCGCGTGATACGGCTGGATGCGCGCGGGCGCGGTGGCTCGGCCTATGACCCGAACCACGCGAACTACAATTTGCATCGAGAAACACTGGACGTGATCGAGTTGCTGGATCATCTTTCATTGCCTGATACGACAATACTGGGCACGTCACGCGGCGGGCTGGCCGCAATGCTTCTTGCCATGCTCGCACCAGAAAGGCTGCGCGGCGCGATCCTTAACGATGTCGGTCCTGAAATTGCGTCGGACGGCCTGACGCGGATCATGGACTACGTGGGCATCACTCCCAAGAGCGCCAACTATGATGATGCGGCCGCCGCGATGAAGCATGTATTTGGGGCGCATTTTCCGGATGTTTCACTTGCATTCTGGCGGGAACAAGCCGCAGCGCAGTACGAGGAAACGCCACAAGGATTGCGGTTGCGGTACGACCCGCAGCTGCGACTGGCTTTGCTGGACCAAGCATCTGCCGGCCCGACGCCAGATCTGTGGCCGCTGTTTGATGCCGTAGCTGCCCGGCCGCTGGGCTTGATCCGCGGGGCAAATTCGGACCTGTTGTCCGAAGGGACCGCTGCTGAAATGCAACGTCGCGCGCCACATATGCATTTTGCCAACATTCCAAACCGGGCGCATGTTCCCTTTCTGAATGAAGCTGGCAGCCTAGACGTGATCGGGGCGGTATTGAAGGACACAGCATGACCAATATTGCGATGATTAGCGCGGCCGCCGAACGATTACGGGGGCATGCCCGCGAAACACCCTTGATCAGCTCGCCATTTTTGGACGAGATGGCCGGTCGGCGGGTGTTTGTGAAGCCAGAGTGTTTGCAGCATACAGGCAGTTTCAAGTTTCGTGGCGGCTGGTCGGCCATATCTTCCCTGGCACCCGAAGCCCGCGCGCGGGGCGTCATCGCCTTTTCAAGCGGAAATCATGCTCAGGGCGTTGCCTATGCCGCCAAACTTCAC
>CAWUIW010000385.1:0-2371 GCA_963922515.1 uncultured Rhodobacterales bacterium
TGTATCCGCGGTCGACCTGACGTTCCGCGCCGGTCGAGACGTGACCGCAGAGGAGGTCAACGAAGCGGTCAAAGCCGCCGCCGCTGGCCCGATGGGTAAGGTTCTGGCCTATGACCCCGAAGCCAAGGTGTCCGTTGACTTCAATCATACCGAAGAAAGCTCGATCTTCGCCCCTGACCAAACGCGCGTCGTAGACGGGCGCATGGTGCGGGTTTTGGCTTGGTATGATAACGAGTGGGGCTTTTCCGCCCGCATGGCCGACGTCGCCGTGACGATGGGTGCCGTCAACCGCTAGGTTGGCCCTGCCCTTGCGCATTTGGTATGGGTCGGCCATAGCTGATCCAAACGACGGACCGCACTGCGCACGACCATGACAAACACGGTATCACTTTTGCTGGCCGGCACGATTGTCGGGATGTTGATTGCTGATGCGACCTGGTTTGACTCGGCCAATACGTTGTTCCTCGCCAAGAAACTGGACGAATTCATCGAGTGGCTGGCTTTTTGGCGCTAGCGCGACAAACGTGAGATCAACGCCACGTTCACGTCAGGTGTTACGAACCGGCTGACATCCCCTCCCAGCCTTGCAATTTCTTTGACCAGTTTGCTGGCAATGGCCTGATGCCGTGCCTCGGCCATCAGGAACACCGTTTCAATCGAGTCGTTCAGCGCCCGGTTCATGCCGACCATCTGGAACTCGTACTCAAAGTCGGCAACGGCCCGCAGACCGCGCACGATGATGCTGGCGCCGACATCCTGCGCACAGTCGATCAGCAAGTTTTCAAAAGGATGAGCCACAATTTCGGTGCCGGTCTGGGCCGACAACGCCTTGCATTCCGCCTCGATCATCGCGACCCGCTCTTCTAGCGAAAACATCGGCCCCTTGTCGCGGTTGATGGCCACCCCAATCACCAACTTGTCGACCAAGGCAGAGGCGCGGCGGATGATGTCGATATGACCCAATGTTACCGGATCAAAGGTACCCGGATACAAACCCACGCGCATGGCTGCTCTCTCCCGTTACGGTCATGCGTCGCACGCAAACACAAATTATATTGGCATTGCAAGGGCTCTAGTGGCCCATGATCATGCCTTCCAATGCGTCTTTTTCCATGGCCAACTCGGTGAGTTGCGCCTTGACCACATCGCCCAGTGTGATGAGCCCCACCATCTTGCCCTCTTCCACAACGGGCATGTGCCGAAAGCGGCCCTCTGTCATGGCTTTCAGGACGTCACCGGCCGCCATGGCGCTGGTGCATGTGACCAGTTTCCGGGTCATGTAATCGGACACCGGCTTGGACAGGCAAGCCGCCCCGCCGCGTGCCAATTCCCGCACGATATCGCGCTCTGACAGAATGCCAGCCGCGGTTTCCCCGCCATCGCTGGAAATCACGACCGTTCCGATCCGCTTTTCAGAAAGGATGGCCGCCGCGTCCGAGACCTTGGCACTGGGCAGCACCGTGAACACGCCGGTTGTGGATTTCGACTTGAGGATCTGTTGAACAAGCATTCCAGCAACTCCGCAACATTGTTTCGGTACGGGAAGCTTTGCCGCAATAGTCGTTCACGTCAAGCCGCGCTCTCCAACCGGGCCACCTCGTCGCGAACACCGGCGGCCAATCGCTCGGCGAACCGGTTGAGCCGTTCGCTGCGCCGATCCCCCTGCTGCCGCACAAGGTAGAAGCTGCGCGTCAGGCTGATTTCCTCTGGCAGGACCCGCTTCAATAGCCGATGGGTGGGCAAGGCAAAGTCATGCGCCACGCACAATCCTGCACCCAAGGCCGCCAGACGCAGCTGCACCGGAACCGAATTCGACGCGAGGTGAACCCGAGACAATCCAAACTCCGCCAGGTAGTCCAGTTCAGAATCGTAAATCATGTCGGGGATGTAGCCGATGATCCGCTGCCCTTCGAGGTCCGACACCTGAGTGATCCCGGCCTCGGCGCGGACGTAATCTCGATTACCGACAAGACTTAGCTTGTAGTCCGTGATCTTTTGCACCAGCAGCTGCCCGGCACTGGGGGGGCTGACTGTGATGGCAAGGTCGGCTTCCCGGCGGGACAGGTTCACGATCCGTGGCAAGGCCACGACTTGAATTTCAAGATCGGGGTTTTCCGCAGAAATCTCGGCGCAAACCTGCGGTAGGATGTAGTTCGCGCAACCGTCGGGCGCTCCAACCCGCACCTGACCGGACAGCTCGTCCCCGGTCCCTGCAACAGCTTCAACGCCCAGCCGCATCGCTTCTTCAGCCTGCTCGCCAAAGCCGAGCAACCGATCGCCCGCTGCCGTCAGCGCGTACCCTTGTGGCGACTTTACGAATAGCGGCGTTTCCATTGCGGCTTCCAACGTTTCGATCCGCCTACCCACGGTG
>CAWUIW010000386.1:0-2363 GCA_963922515.1 uncultured Rhodobacterales bacterium
CCTATTTCGAGTGCCTGCACGAGGTGAAACTGATCGTCGACCTGATCTACGAGGGCGGCATTGCAAACATGAACTACTCGATCTCGAACACGGCGGAGTACGGCGAATACGTCAGTGGCCCGCGGATTCTGCCCTATGACGAGACCAAGGCGCGGATGAAAGCCGTTCTGACCGATATTCAGACAGGCAAGTTCGTGCGCGACTTCATGACGGAGAACGCGGTTGGCCAGCCATACTTCAAGGGCACACGACGCCTGAACGACGAGCACCAGATCGAGCAGGTCGGTGAAACCCTGCGCGGCATGATGCCGTGGATTTCAGCTGGAAAGATGGTCGACAAGGCCAAAAACTGACCTTGAAAAGATGATGTGTCCCCGCCGACAGTCTATCGGCGGGGCCAACACTACATGCTTTCGCGCAATTGGTAGAAACAGAAACCAAAAAGGGCGAGCATGATAATGATCGGTAGTACAAAAAAAGCGTCCATGACGTCCTCCAAATCAGCCGTATGAGTGTACCCGATCAAGCTGTCCGCTTTTCGTAACAACTACGCGAAACCCGCCCCGATGCGCGTGCAACGTCGGCATTTGCCTAATTTCCAGCCAATCGTGGGAAACAATCGATGTATCAGACGGTTGCGGCGACGAACTGAGAGCTGTGGATAACTCCGCGCCCTCAATGGACGGCTCCGGGTCGGGGATTTTCAGCCCAAGGCCCGAAATGACGACACCGTCACGTTTGTCTCATTCTCCCCCAAGAAACAATTATACTCAGTTTATCCACAGATAAGTTTACAATTTTCAATTTTTTGTAGCTTCTGAGGTCAGATGACTTGTACACAGCTCGGCACACGCAGAATCCTGCGCGCGCCGCATCTGCATCTAAACCTGGAACTAAACAGCGGCTTCTACTGCCTCTACGACCCGATCAACCGCGTTTTCAAGGGTCTGCGAATCTTCGCACTCTGCCATGACCCTGATCAGCGGCTCGGTGCCAGACTTTCGGATCAAAAGGCGGCCGCGGCCGCTCAGTTCGGCTTCGGCACCCGCAATGGCAGCTTGCACCTTGTCGGTCTCCAAAGGGGACTGACCCGGCGTGTAACGTACATTTTTCAATAGTTGCGGCACCGGTTCGAACTGACGCGCCAACTGGCTGGCGGGCTGATCCTGATGCACCATTTCCGCGAGGAAGTGCAATCCCGCCATCAGCCCATCACCGGTTGTTGCATAATCTGTCATCACGATATGGCCGGATTGTTCTCCGCCCAGATTGTAGCCGCCTGATCGCATGCGTTCGACGACATATCGATCACCGACGCCGGTCCGTTCCAAGCGCAGTCCATGCCCGGCCAGATGATGTTCCAGACCAAGGTTGGACATGACCGTTGCAACAAGGGCTCCCCCCGCGAGGCGATTGTCTTTTGCCCATCGCGTGGCCAGCAAAGCCATCAATTGATCGCCGTCCGCAACGCGGCCATGCTCGTCGATCACGATGACCCGATCCGCGTCGCCATCAAGGCACAACCCGACATCGGCGTTGTGTGCCACAACCGCCTCTGCTGCCGCTTGCGGCATTGTGGATCCACAGCCCTTGTTGATGTTGTGCCCGTCGGGCGCAGTGCCCAGCGGAATCACGTCGGCGCCAAGTTCCCACAGAATCTCGGGCGCGGCGCGGTGCGCGGCGCCATTGGCGCAATCGATGACCACGCGCATGCCGTCGAACCGCATATCGCGCGACAGTGATGATTTGATCCGCTCACCATACCGGAACCGAGCATCGTCGATCCGTTTTGCGCGCCCGATATTCTTGGCCTGCGCCGGCTCGACACCAGCCGTGATCAGCGCCTCGATCTCCAGTTCCGCCTGATCGGACAACTTGAAACCGTCCGGCCCAAAGAACTTGATCCCGTTGTCGCTGGCCGGGTTGTGACTGGCCGAAATCATGACCCCCAAATCGGCTCGCATGGACCGGGTCATCAAGCCAACGGCTGGCGTCGGCACGGGGCCAAGCAAAAGAACGTTCATTCCGGTCGAGGTCAAACCAGCCGTCAGCGCGCTTTCAAACATGTAACCTGACAGCCGCGTGTCTTTGCCAATGACAACGCGGTGCACACCGCTGGCATCCCGCCGAAAATACCGGCCGACCGCAGCACCGATCTGAAGCGCCATTTCGGCCGTCATCGGGTAGGCATTCGCCGTGCCTCGCACGCCGTCGGTTCCAAAAAGCGTTCGCATTCTGCCCTCTTATCTTACGGCCTGCCAAAGCCGGATCGCCTGCGCCGTCTAAGCGCCGTCATGCACCCTACGCACTTGCACCCCCTGCGCCACCCCGGCGAGCGCGCCGGCAAGTGAGCCTGCAGCCCG
>CAWUIW010000387.1:0-2346 GCA_963922515.1 uncultured Rhodobacterales bacterium
CAGGGCAACCAACGCGGCCAAAACGTGAAGAATAAGCACGACTGGCATTTCAAGAAGCGGGGCAAGGGACATGGTTCGAACTCCATCTCTGTTTGGCCGGACCTAGACAAGGGCGGCGCCGCTTGCCATGTCAGCTACGTCAACGGCAGGCGGAATGCGTGAAACACCAGCCAACACCACTGGCGATGCGTGAATGGTACGCCCATATGCGACAGCCAAAAACGCTCGCCGCATTGAGCGGTGTCGGCGTCGTGACCGGTTTGGCCGGCCCCTTCGGCACGTCAGAGCAGATCGAGCTTCTGCCGCGTCTGATCTATTGGGGCCTTCTGAGTGGCGGTAGCTACGCGATTGGATCCGGTGTTTACTTCGTGTTTTTCAGGCAGTTTTTGAATCGATCGCGCTGGCAGCGGATCGCCCTCAGCGGTTTGGTGACCGGTCTTATCGTTTTCGCGCTGGTCTTTGGCTTGAACCAGGCCTTGTTTGCCAATTGGTATGTGCCGGGTGCGCTTGCACCGCTTTTGGCCAGCATCGTGGCCATTTCAGTTGTGATCACTGCCTTGATCGACGCGTTTTCGCGGTCAGACGACCTACAGTCCGCGTCGCAGGCACCCGCCATACTTGACCGCGTTCCACTGGAGAAACGAGGGGACCTGGTTGGGCTGAGTGTGGCCGATCACTATGTTTATGTTCGGACAACGCAAGGTGATCACATGGTTCTGATCCGCTTGTCTGATTCCATTCGAGAAACAGGTTCTATCGCAGGGGCGCAGGTGCACAGGTCGCATTGGGTGGCGTTTGATCAGGTTGTTGCGGTGGAAAAACAGGGTGGGCGAACCTTCTTGCGGATGACACGTGGCCCCGATATCCCTGTGAGCCGGACCAATCTGCCTAAGCTGAAGGAGGCCGGCTTGCTGCCGCGATAAGCATGGTTGAATGGATCATCACGGACGGATTGACCGACTACGCCGCCGCCGTTGCGTTCATGGAAGACCGCGCGACGGCCATAGCAAACGGCGATGCGCAGGAATGCATCTGGCTGCTGGAACACCCGCCGCTTTACACCGCGGGTACCAGCGCGCAACCGCAGGATTTGACCGATCCCGACCGGTTCCCGGTTCATACAGTGCGCCGGGGCGGGCAATACACCTATCACGGTCCGGGCCAGCGCGTTGTTTATGTGATGCTGGATGTTGGAAAGCGCGGCCGGGATTTGCGAAAGTTTGTCGAAGCGCTGGAGCGGTGGGTGATCCTGTCCTTGGATCAGTTCAACATAGCCGGTCATATTCGACCCGGCCGCGTTGGGGTTTGGGTGGAACGCCCCGAAAAAGAGAAACTGATCGACGGGTCGCTGGCCGAAGACAAAATCGCCGCCATCGGCATTCGCATGAAGCGGTGGGTGAGCTTGCATGGTTTGTCCATCAACGTGGATCCGGACTTGTCCCATTTCGAGGGGATCGTGCCGTGCGGCATTCGGGATTATGGCGTCACCAGCTTGGTAGATCTGGGTTTGCCTGCCACGATGACAGACCTGGATGTGGTGTTGAAAGCCAGCTTTGACGCGGTGTTCGACCCGGCCCAGGTCGCGTGAGCCGTCAAACGCCCGTCACGGCAGAGAGGTAGAGTTGCTGCACCTCATCTTAGATGCGAGCTTCCCATGATTCCCCAACGCTTCGTTATCAATCGTCGTATGGTTCTACGCGGTCTGGCCACTGCAACATTGGTTCCAACCCTTCCCGCCGTGTCGCACGCGGCCAGCGGCGCGGACGCGATCATACTGACCATGTCAGATCTGCACTCGCCCTATGCGCGGCTGCCCGCCGTGCTGAAGGCGGTGCGCGACCTGCGGCAGAATACCGGTGGCACACCGATGGCCATGGTCTTGAACGGAGACCTGTTTGAACGCGGCAACGTTGTGGCGACCCGGTCTGGCGCCAGCGCTGACTGGGTTTTCCTCAAGGCGCTGGCAGCCGAGTTGCCCGTGTTCATCAACCTTGGCAACCACGAAACGGCCATTTTGGACGACATGGCCGTGTTTACAGCCATGGCAACGCAAGCGGGCGCGCAGGTGATCTCCAACCTGATGGACAAACGCACGGGTCGGTTCTTTGCACCGGTGTCTGACCGGATCGGTCTGGGCGGGATTGACATCGCGATGCTGGGCATCGCGACAACAAATCCGTTTGTGTATCGCAAACCAGCCCGGGACACATTAGGGTTCCTAAATCCAGAGAGCTTTGTGAAGGATGTCTTTGCCGATGCAACGGCAGGCGCCGACTTGCCCATGCTGGTCACACATGCCGTCGTAACACCTGACAATGCTTTGCTGCCCCACTTACCGGCAGGGGC
>CAWUIW010000388.1:0-2329 GCA_963922515.1 uncultured Rhodobacterales bacterium
CCGCGACCCCCGGCGTGACAGGCCGGTACTCTAACCAACTGAGCTACAACCGCGTTTGCGCTGCGCGCGTTGCGCCGTATTATGGGGCGTCCCCAGCCCCGTCAAGCTGCGAATGCTGGAAATCCGCGCCTTTCGTGGTTTTTTGTTGGCCCGCCCCATCGGACACATGGGCGACCTGATTGAGAAGGGTTGACATGAACGCATCGGCCATGCCCTGGACGAACTCGGCGCCCCGCATCGCGGTCAGCGTCGGGGTGGAAATGGCGAAATAATGCACGGCCCCGATCAGTTGATACATCCGGACCGCGTGTGCCTCGGCGGTTGCGGTGTTGGCTGCCCCGGTTTGCACCAACAGGGCATCGCTTTTGTCCAGGAAATCCTTCAGGTACCAGTTCTGGCTTTGTGGCGCCCGGTCAATGTTGTCGAGCAGCTCTCGCAGGATCAACCGGGCATCGGCCGGATGCGTTTGCAGATGCGCAAAAAGGCGATGCAGGAACGTGGTCAGGGGGTCCGGCGCGCTGCCCTCGAACACCGTGTTGAGCCGGTTGGCCAGCCCCGCCAGAACGGCACCATAAAGGGCTTCCTTGGATTTGAAATGGTGCAAGATCGATTGCTTGGTCAACCCAAGCTCACGGGCAACATCCGCCAGTGACACGCCGTAGAACCCACGCGCGGCGAACAACGCCAAAGCCGTGGTCAGAAACTTGTCACGGGGGGATACGGCGGTATTGGACATGACGTCACTTTAGCAGACCGTTGACGACTTACCAGTCGGTAAGTACATCACTTACCATTCGGTAAGTCTCGGTTTGAGCAGAGGAGGACCTGTCATGGACCGTCAAACGGAATTGGCCTTGTTGGAGGAACTGATGGGGCTGAAGTCCACTGGCCAGTTTTTTCTCGATGATGCCGTGCAAACATCGCCGGTTGCCCGATACCTTGATACCGATCGGTTTCAGGCTGAGCGTGACCACATTTTTCGCGGCTCTCCGCTGATTGCCGCCCATGCCAGCGAGATTTCAGACCCCGGAGACTTTCTGACCCGTGACCTGTCGGGCCTGCCACTTTTGCTGACCCGGGACCGCGACGGCGATGTACACGCCTTCTTAAACGTCTGCCGGCATCGCGGCGCGCGCCTTGTTCACGATGCCAGCGGCTGCAAACATGCCTTCTCCTGCCCGTACCACGCCTGGACCTGGAGCAATGCCGGTGCCCTGCGCGGCATTCCTCATGAAAAGCCCGGGTTTCCGGGGATCGACCGCACTGAAAAAGCCCTCACCCGGCTACCAGCCAAGGAAGCGCTGGGACTGATTTGGGTTGTGGCGGATCCAAAGGCCGAGGTCGATTTCGACGGGTGGATCGCCCCGCTTGCAACAGATTTTGCTTGGGCAGATATGGCCGGGTTGGGTGTTGCAGCGACGGAAACGATCGAGCGGTCCGCGAATTGGAAACTGCTGATCGAAGGCGGCATCGAAGCCTATCACTTCAAGGTCGCCCACAAGGAGACGATCGGGCCACATTTCGTCGACAACCTGTCCAGCTACACGCGGCTGGGTCCGCATATGCGGTCGATCCTGCCGCGCACTTCCCTGGGATCGTTGGCAGAGGCTCCGCGTGACCACTGGTCGATCCGGGATCATGCAAATGTGCTCTATACCGTGTTTCCGACAGATCAGTTTCTGCTCATGCAAGATCACGTGGCTTGGATCAGCTTGCGTCCACTTGCGGTCGACCGGACCGAGCTACGGCTGACAACCCTTGCGCCGCAATCCGAGATCTCGGCCGACAACGCCGACCATTGGGCCCGAAATCACAAGATCACCTGCATCACATTGGCAGAAGACTTCGATATCAACGAAGCGGTCCAATCGGGTCTGGCCAGCGGTGCAAACTCAACGCTGACCTTCGGCCGATACGAAGGGGCACTCCATACTTTCAATGCAAGGGTCGAGGCCGCACTGGGCCGGTAGGTGGCCGCATCGGCGGCCGCCCTCGAGGCAGCACATCGGCGCCATGTGCATGGCGCCGGCGCCTTTTGGTTCTGCTTGGGTTTGGTCTTTTGGGACTGTTGTCGCGCCCGAACGAATGCGAAGGCGGCCTACTTGTCAGGCAGCGGAATGAACTCGGCATTGTCCGTCGGTGGCAATTGGAACCGCCCGTGTTCCCAATCACCTGCGCGCCAGGCTTCTTTTGCGGCCTCGATCCGTTCCTTGGACGACGCCACAAAGTTCCACCAGATATGCCGCGGCCCACCCAGCGTGGCGCCGCCCAGCAACAAAACGCGCGCGCCTTGCGGTCCGGCCGTCATGCTGACGTTGTCTCCGGGCCG
>CAWUIW010000389.1:0-2295 GCA_963922515.1 uncultured Rhodobacterales bacterium
CCGGCGGCACGACCGGCATGCCCAAAGTGGCGCAGCACAAGTATTCCGGGGCCATTTACAACGGCTGGGTTGGTGATACGGTTCTGTATTCCGAAACAGACGTGGTGATGTGCCCGCTGCCGCTCTTCCACGTGTTTGCCTGCCACCCGATCCTGATGGGGGCACTGGCGTCTGGTGCTCATGTCGTGTTCCCCACACCGCAAGGATACCGCGGCGACGGTGTTTTCGACAACTTCTGGAAGCTTTGCGAGCGCTGGAAGGCGACGTTCATCTTTACTGTTCCCACGGCTATTTCGGCCAAGATGCAGCGACCGATCGATGCCGATATCAGCACGGTCAAAAAGGCATTTTCGGGGTCCGCGCCATTGCCGGTCGAACTGTTCAAGCGTTTCGAAAGCGCGACAAACATCACGATCATCGAAGGCTACGGCATGACCGAGGCAACCTGCGTGGTTTCGGGCAACCCAGTGGATGGAGAAAAGAAAATCGGGTCCGTCGGAATACCGTTCCCCTACACGGATGTCAAAATCATCAAGGGCACCAATGACGGTCCCGTCGAAGCCGGGGTCGACGAAATCGGTGAAATCTGTGTGTCCAACCCAGGTGTGTTCGTCGGGAAAACCTATACCGAAACCGAAAAGAACGTGGACCTGTTCTATGACGATCAGTACTTGCGCACCGGTGATCTGGGACGGCTCGATGCCGACGGCTACCTTTGGATCACTGGGCGTGCCAAGGATCTGATCATCCGGGGTGGTCACAACATTGACCCCGCCGAAATCGAAGACGCGCTGCTCGGACACGAAGCCGTGGCCTTCGCGGGCGCGATCGGTCAACCGGACCGCCATGCCGGGGAATTGCCCTGCGCTTTCGTGGAACTTGTCGACGGCGCAAGTGTATCGCCAGCAGAATTGATGGACTATTGTCAGGTGCACGTGCATGAACGCGCAGCACATCCCAAACACATCGCTATCCTCGACGAGCTACCCAAAACGGCGGTTGGCAAGGTCTTCAAACCGGATTTGCGCAAACAGGCAATCACGCGCATATATGATGCAGCGCTGCAAGAGGCCAACCTGCAAGCCCGGGTGAGCCATGTTGTGGATGACAAAAAGCGCGGACTTGTGGCACAGCTTGATCGGAACGGGGCCGATGAAGATGCGGTTCAGAAAACGCTGGGCGGCTTCGTCAACCAATGGGAGTGGGCCGCCTGACCAGACCCGAGGGGTGGCATGCCGGATTACACGCAACTCATTGACGAGGAAACCTGGAGCTTCATCCGCAAAACTGCAGAGTTCTATCCGGACGATGCGGTGACGCGCAGCATCGAAGAACAGCGGCAGGTCTATGATCAGATGTGCCGCGCCTTCAATGCGGGACGCCCGGATAGTGTCACGACACAAGACGTCTCCGCAGACGGCGTGCCGGTGCGCGTCTACACTTGCGGCGCGCCGAACTTCACAGCGGTGTACTTCCATGGCGGCGGGTTTGTAGTGGGCGGCCTGGAAAGCCATGATGACGTCTGTGCCGAGCTCTGCGTGCAAACAGGATACCGTGTGGTCGCTGTTGACTACCGATTGTCACCCGAGCACGTGCACCCCGCGGCATTCGATGACGCTTGGAGCGCAACACTTTGGGCGATTGCAGAATTTGAAGGGCCGGTGGTGCTGGTCGGGGACAGCGCCGGGGGCAACCTGGTGGCCGCTGTTTCGCATGCTGCGCGGGGCCGCACCGACAAAATACATGGGCAGGTTCTGATTTATCCCGGACTTGGTGGCGACCATTACAGTGGGTCTTACCTGACGCATGCCGAAGCGCCGATGCTGACGCGCGACGACGTATTGTTTTACATGAGCATACGGCACGGCGGTCCTGCTCCGACCGGGGACGCCACTGCATCACCTTTGCAGGACACCGACTTCAGCGGCCTGCCACCATCGATCATTTTCACGGCGGAGTGCGACCCGCTGAGCGACGATGGCAAAGCGTATTGCGACAAGGTCAAGGCAGCCTGCGGCAAGGCTGCCTGGATCGAGGAAGAGGGGCTGGTGCACGGCTACCTGCGGGCCCGCAAGATGTCGAAACGGGCTGGGACCAGTTTTGACCGCATCACCACTGCCGTCGAAGCCTTGGGCCAAGACCTCTGGCCTTACTGACGGACACGCCAACCCGCGTCTGGCCCAATGTCAAGGTTGGGGGCACCTTCCGGAAGGTCTCGGCTACCTGTTATTCTGCGTTCGCGTTCTGTCGTGTAATCCCAAAACCGAGATGGCAGCAATCGACAACAGAACCGTG
>CAWUIW010000390.1:0-2276 GCA_963922515.1 uncultured Rhodobacterales bacterium
TGAGCAAGGCAGGGGTCGAACTGGTTCCGGCGGCCGGGTTCGATCCGGCGAAGCGGGAGGAACTGGCATGAGGTGCATGGGGCAGCTGACCGGCGCGGGGGATCGATGATGGACCGCCTATACTTGTACGACACCACGTTGCGCGACGGTCAACAGACGCAAGGCGTTCAGTTTTCGGTTGCCGAAAAACGCCAGATCGCAGAAGCGCTGGACCAACTGGGGCTTGATTACATCGAAGGTGGCTGGCCCGGTGCCAACCCGACGGACTCGGCTTTTTTCGACGCAGCGCCCGACACGCGTGCCCGGATGACCGCATTCGGCATGACGAAACGTTCCGGTCGATCCGCCGAAAACGATGATGTGCTGGCCGCGGTGATGAATGCCGGCACCGGTGCGGTGTGCCTTGTCGGAAAGTCACATGATTTTCATGTGACCGAAGCGCTTGGGGTGCCGTTGGCTGAAAACACCGAAAATGTTGCGGCGTCGATGGCCCATATCGTGGCGCAAGGCCGCGAGGCGCTGTTTGATGCCGAACACTTCTTTGACGGCTACAAGTCCAACCCGGACTATGCGTTGTCGGTTTGCCAGGCCGCGCTGGATGCGGGCGCGCGGTGGATCGTGTTGTGTGACACCAACGGCGGGACGTTGCCCGAAGAAATCGGCCGTGTTGTCCGCGAGGTGATCGCGGCTGGTATCCCGGGCGACCGTCTGGGCATCCACACGCACAATGATACGGAAACAGCCGTGGCCGGATCTCTGGCCGCGGTCGAGGCTGGGGCGCGGCAGATCCAAGGCACGCTCAACGGTTTGGGCGAGCGATGCGGCAATGCCAACCTGACTTCTTTGATCCCCACCTTGCTGTTGAAAGAACCCTATGCCAGCCAATTCCAAACCGGGATCACGCGACAGGATCTGTCCAGCCTGACGCGGATCAGCCGGATGTTGAATGACATTCTGAACCGTGTGCCGCAAAAACAATCGGCCTATGTTGGAGCAAGCGCGTTTGCGCACAAGGCCGGGCTTCATGCCAGCGCGATTGTCAAGAACCCGGCAACTTACGAACACGTACCGCCGGAAACTGTTGGCAACAGCCGCATCATTCCGATGTCGAACCAGGCCGGTCAATCGAACCTGCGCAAGCGCCTGTCCGAGGCCGGTGTGGACGTCGAAAAAGGCGACCCCGCGCTTGCCCGCATTCTGGACCGGGTGAAAGCGCGAGAGGATCAGGGCTATTCGTATGATACCGCACAGGCCAGTTTCGAATTGCTTGCCTTGGACGAATTGGGCCGGTTGCCTGAATTCTTTGAAGTCAAACGCTACCGCGTGAATGTTGAGCGTCGCAAAAACAAGTACAACAAGATGGTGTCGCTTTCCGAAGCTGTTGTTGTTGTCAAAGTAGATGGCGAAAAGAAACTGTCGGTGTCGGAATCCCATGACGAAACGGGCAATGATCGGGGGCCGGTGAACGCGCTTTGGAAATCGCTGGTCAAGGATCTGGGGCGCTATTCGGCCCAGCTGTCAGATATGCGGCTGGTCGACTTCAAGGTGCGGATCACCCAAGGTGGGACCGAGGCGGTCACACGGGTTATCATCGACAGTGCCGATGGCACGGGTCAAAGATGGTCGACCGTGGGGGTGAGCGCCAATATCGTCGATGCGTCGTTCGAAGCCTTGCTGGACGCGATACGCTGGAAACTGAACCATGATCAGCGCGCTGCCATTTGACGCGGATGTCGTGGCCTGTGCAGGGCTTTTGGAACGCGGGGACCCCGACCGATTTCGCGCGGCCATGGCCGCGCCGCCTGCGGCGCGACCCGTCCTGTTTCCGCTGTACGCGTTTAATCTGGAAGTGGCGCGCGCCCCTTGGGTGACCCAAGAGCCGATGATTGCCGAGATGCGTTTGCAGTGGTGGCGTGACGCGATCGAAGAGATTGCGACCGGGGCACTGATCCGCCGGCATGAAGTGGTGACCCCTTTGGCGCGCGTCGTTCCCGGCCCGCATGCCACCGATCTAGATACACTGATCGCCGTACGGCGATGGGATATCTACCGAGACGCCTTCGAAGATACGGCGCATTTCGACCACTACATCGATGCGACCTCGGGCAGTTTGTTCTGGGCCGCGGGCCGTGCGTTGGGCGCTCAGGTTGAACAGCCATTGCGGGACCTGGGCTGGGCTGTTGGGGTGGCCAACTGGTTGCGCGCCGCGGCCGAGCTTGAAGCGCGGGGACGCATCCCATTGCTGGATGGCACGCATAAAGGCATTCAGGCATTGG
>CAWUIW010000391.1:0-2259 GCA_963922515.1 uncultured Rhodobacterales bacterium
CGACGGTATGAGCGCGAATCGCGCGCTGTGCCCAGGCCGATTGTGGCTTGGCATCCGGTGAATAGTTCGCCAGCGCGGGCATCAACCCGCGCACCAGCAGGCGATCCAAAATATAGGGCAGCCAAGCGATTGAAATCCAAACAGCGCTGAGCGCGGTAAAGGTTTGTAGTTGTGTCATACTTTCTCCTTCAGGATGGCGCCCGCCGATGAACGCGTGCGCGTGCCTATGATTAGTCCCAGATCACATCGCCAAGAAAGATGTATCCTGCACCATAAATTGTTTTTATCAGCCGTGGGTTTTTTGGGTCTTCGCCCAGCTTTGTTCGCAGCCGCGAAATGCGGACATCCATGGCCCGGTCAAAGCTCTCGCCGGCTGCGCCCCCCAGGGCATCTTGCATTTGTACGCGGCTGATCAGGCGTTTTGGGCTTTCCAGAAACAGCCGAAGTACTTCGCCCTCGGCGTGGGAAAAAGGGGTTTGAGTACCGTTTTCGTCCTCCAGCATGTACCGGTCAAAAAAAGCGATCCAGCCATTGAACCGGGCGACTTCACCGCTTTGCGGCTGTGTTTGCGCGCCGCGAAGCCGCGCCCGAATGCGGGCGACAACCTCGACCGGATCAAAAGGTTTCGTGATGTAATCATCGGCACCAAGTTCCAATCCCGTCACGCGGTCCTGCACCTGGGCGCGACCAGAGATGATGATCACGGCAGATCCGCGTTCCAGTGCCAATTTATGAACCAAGGCCAGCCCGTCGGTGTCGGGCAATGACAGGTCAACAAGGCAGACATCCGGCGTGGCATGGTTCAGCGCCGCTTCGAACTCGCGGGCCCGCCCGAAGCACTGGGTGCGGAACCCTGCCTCTTGCAACGCGTCCGTCAGGATGTCGCGCACGTGCGGCTCGTCGTCGAGGATGGAAATAAGCGGCGCGGTCATGCCGCAATCCCGGGTGACAGGATGTTGGCGAGTTCCTCGGTCGTGAATGGTTTTTGCAGCAAGGGGGCCGAGGCCAGAGCGTCGACATGCATCGGATCGTCAGGTGGCAAAGAGGTCATCAGCACGCAGGGCAGGCCACCGCCTTGCAAACGACGGGCCAGATCAAGGCCCGTTGCTTCGCCTGTCAGTCGAATGTCCGAAAGGACCAGGCTGATCTCTTGCACATCCGCCGATACGGCGAGCGCCTCTTCAACGCTGGCCGCCTCGATGACGGCATGGCCCAGGCCCGTCAACATATCGCGGATTTCGGCGCGCAGAGTTTCGCTGTCTTCGACCAACAGGATCAGGCCGCGGGTGACCTTCGGGGCCGGTCGGTAGGGCAATCGCATTGCGACCTCTGCTCCGCTTGGGGTGTTTGCAATGCGCATGTCGCCACCTGCCAGTTTCACCATGTCATAGACCATCGGCAACCCAAGCCCGGATCCTTCGCCGCCCTTGGTCGTAAAAAAGGGCTCTAGTGCATGCTCCAGCGCGGCTTTTGAAAATCCGGGTCCTGTATCGCTGACTACGATTTCGATCCAAACCCCGCTGGTCGCATGCGCACTGATCGTGATTTGGCCCGATGTGCCACATGCGTCGCGGGCATTTAGAACTAGGTTCAAAACGGCGTCTTGCAACATGGCAGCGTCCAGCATCACGGCGGCATCTGGCGTGTTGTCCAGTACGCTCAAACCCATCACAGGCGACAGGATCGGGGTGACCAGCAGCTTGATGTCGGACAGAAAGGCATGCAAATCCGTTGGTGCGGGGCGCAACGTTCTGTGTCCGGTCATGTCGGCTAATCGGTTCAGCAGGCGTCCGCCGCGCCGCGCCGCGGCCTGAGTCGCAGAGATCAGTGCATCGGCATCAGGCCCAAGATCCATGCGCGACAGCTTGCCTTGCATCCCAAGAATGATCGTTAGCAAATTTGAAAAGTCATGCGCGAGCCCGCTTGTCAGCTGAGCAGCAATTGCCCGTCTGCGGGTGTGCTGCAAAGCAACGCGCGTTTGTGTTTCCTTGGTGATGTCCATTGACAATATGTACACCCCGCCCAATCCATCCGGGGTAAAGGCGGCGCGAATGCGCTGCGCGCTACTGTCGTCCGTAAATTCGAAGACAGAGCTTTTTCCGGCATAAGCTTCGCGCAGGTTGCCTTCGATGCGGGCGTAGGCGCTGCCCAAGGTCTGGTCGATCCGCGTGCCGACAATATCGGCTGGGCGACCGGGCATGATCGAGCTCAGCTTTCGGTTCGAGAACGTGTAACGCCCCTCTTTGTTCACGTGTGCGA
>CAWUIW010000392.1:0-2249 GCA_963922515.1 uncultured Rhodobacterales bacterium
ATTCCGGGGTTCAAGCTAGAAAAAGACGTCGTGATGCGCCGTATTGACCAACTGTCCGATGGCGGGGTCGAGATGCAGCTGAACTGCGAAGTTGGCACGGACGTTTCGTTTGCAGAACTGCGCGAAAAACACACGGCGATCATCATCGCAACTGGCGTCTACAAATCTCGCGATCTTCAAATGCCGGGAACAGGCGCGGCCGGTGTCGTGAAAGCCATCGATTACCTTACAGTTTCGAACAAGGTGGGCTTCGGCGATACCATCGAAGACTACGACAACGGTACACTGAACGCCGAAGGAAAGCGCGTGGTCGTCATAGGTGGCGGCGACACCGCAATGGATTGTGTGCGCACGGCCATTCGCCAAGGTGCAACATCTGTCACGTGCTTGTACCGCCGGGACAAGGCGAACATGCCGGGATCTCAACGAGAAGTGCAAAACGCCGAAGAAGAAGGCGTGAACTTCGAATGGTTGAGCGCGCCAAAGGCCTTTCTTGGCGATGCCAGCGTCACCGGTGTGATGGTGCAAAAGATGCGTCTGGGCGCCCCGGATGCAACCGGTCGTCAGGCGCCCGAGATCATTGAAGGCGCAGACTACGTCGAAGACGCGGACCTGGTCATCAAGGCATTGGGATTTGAGCCCGAAGATCTGCCGCAGTTGTGGGGTACACCGGGGCTGGACGTCACGCGCTGGGGCACGATCAAGGCTCAGTTCGGATCCGGCCAAACAGAATTGCCGGGCGTTTATGCCATCGGTGACATCGTGCGCGGCGCTTCTTTGGTGGTTTGGGCCATCCGGGACGGGCGCGATTGTGCCGATGCCATCCTCGAAAACTTCAACGCAAAGGCCATTGCTGCAGAGTAACCTGCTGCGTTTCTTTGGGCCCCTGATGATGACAGACACATTCGAATCCAAAACGATCAACGGTCGGTGCTTGTGCGGTGCGGTCACCGTCACTGCGACCGTATCGAAACCGATGATGCGGGCTTGTCATTGCGATATGTGCCGGCGGCACACCAGTTCGATGTTCATGTCGCTGGCAACAGATCCTGACAGCCTGCACTTTCATGGGCCCACTAAATCCTACCGCTCTTCCGAATGGGCAGAGCGCGGCTTTTGCGAAATGTGTGGGTCCACCTTGTGGTACGGCACGGTGCATGACGGCGCGCGGCACGTCGCGGCCGGCCTGTTCGACAATGCCGCGGACGCCCCACTGAAGCTGGAGTTCTTTGCCGACAAGACCCCAAGCGGTTACACGCTTGCGGGCAACCACCGCAAAATGACAACCGTGGAAACCATCCAACTCTTCGCACCGGAGGATAATGCGTGACCCAGCTGACCGGCGGATGCGTATGCGGCGCGGTGCGCTTTACATTGCCGGGCAACTTGCCCGAACTGGAAGCGTGTCATTGTCCGATATGCCGGTCCTGGACCGGTGGCGGGCCGTTTCTTGGTCACATTGTAAAGTCTTCTGACCTGTCCATCACCGGTGCGCAGAACATCACGGTGTACCGGTCTTCGGATTGGGCCGAACGAGGCTTCTGTAAAATCTGCGGAACGAACCTGTTCTTTCGCATGGCCGGTCTTGTGAACAGCGAACATATCAGCCTGTGTCGCGGGGCATTTGACGAAGAGTCCGACACACAGGTCGCTTCGCACATGTTCGTCGACCAGATACCACCCTACTACTCGATACCCGGCGATGCCCAAGCCATGACCAAGGCAGATGCCGAAGCCGCTTTGCAGGACTTTCTTGAAAAGAAGACCGCAGGCACAGCCGAAAAAGGAGAACGCCAATGACCAAGTATGACGCAGACTGGGCCAAGGCAGAAAAAGCCAAGCGGGCTTGGATGGCTGAGAACGGACTGTACTCGGAATCGGAAGAGCATTCGTCCTGTGGCGTCGGGCTGGTGGTTTCGTTGGACGGCGGCAAAAGCCGCAAGGTTGTGCAAGCCGGGATCGACGCCCTGAAAGCCATTTGGCATCGCGGTGCGGTCGACGCCGACGGGAAAACCGGCGATGGAGCGGGCATCCACGTTCAAATCCCTGTGCCGTTTTTCTACGATCAGATCCAACGCACCGGGCACGAGCCAAACAAGGATCAACTGATTGCGGTAGGGCAAGTGTTCCTTCCGCGCACCGATTTTGGCGCGCAGGAAACCTGCCGTACGATCGTGGAAACCGAAGTTCTGCGCAAAGGCTACTACATTTACGGCTGCCCCCACGACCCCGTGACCATCGGCGTGATG
>CAWUIW010000393.1:0-2248 GCA_963922515.1 uncultured Rhodobacterales bacterium
GCCGGTTACGTCTGACATAACTGCCACGTATCGCGGGCCGCGTAAGGTAATTGCGCGCCTGCTGGCTATGGGTGAGCGGGAAGACCGCGTTTTGATGTTCGCCATGGCAGGCTGCGTGATCATGTTCATCGCGCAATTGCCGCGCCTGGCCCGGCAGGCCCATCTGTCCGGAGAAGACCTGAACATGTTGATGGGGGCGTCGCTGCTGGCTTGGGTCATTGTCGCGCCCTTGATGCTGTATGGTCTGGCGGCTGTGTCGCACATGGTCGCCCGCATATTCGGTGGCAAAGGTCAGTGGTACGGTGCGCGGCTGGCCCTGTTCTGGTCTTGGCTTGCCGCTTCGCCGCTTTTGTTGCTACACGGTCTGGTCGCCGGATTTGTGGGGCCCGGGCCGGGTCTGCAGCTGGTTGGTTTGATCTGGCTGGTCGTTTTTGTGTGGTTCTGGATCGCCAGCTTGGCCCAAGCCGAACGGAGCCCTGCATGACGTAC
This sequence comes from uncultured Rhodobacterales bacterium, assembly GCA_963922515.1. GTDB lineage: Bacteria > Pseudomonadota > Alphaproteobacteria > Rhodobacterales > Rhodobacteraceae > JACOMT01. Next base: position 490 of record CAWUIW010000393.1, read on the forward strand.
GAAGATTTCCGCGATCTCACGATATTGTCGGTCACCAGTCCGGGGCAGGCCGGGCGTGTACTGGTTCAATTGAACCTGCCGCGTCAAACGCTGTGGATGGCACTCATCCTGGCCGCCGTGTTGAATACGATACTCACGGCCCTCTCAGGGCTTTTAGTCCCTAGTTCGGGCGCCTTGCCGCCGATCATGGATGTGCCGTTTGCCTACCTTGGGTTTGTTCTGGGCGGATTGGTGATCTTTATCTATGCGGTTTACCTGACCGGGCGCGCGATGGGTGGGCAAGGATCAGCCGAAGATGTGATGATCATGATGGTTTGGTTGCAGGTGTTGCGATTGATCGTGCAGGCGGCCGCCATCGTATTGCTGCTCACGGTTCCGGTTCTTGCGGCCCTGGCGCTTTTTGCCGCAGCGCTCTATGGCATCTACATCTTGTTGCATTTCGTAAATGAAGCACACAGGCTGAATTCCATTGGCCGGGCTGCTGGCGTTCTGATTGCCTCGGTCGTGGCGATGGTGCTGGGCCTGTCGATGCTGATTTCGCTCTTCGGGGCGCCATTTATCGGAGCTTGATCGCGATGTATAATGTGAATGTAGTCCGTGCGGACTTTCCGATCCTCGCGCGTGAGGTCAATGGAAAGCCGCTGGTTTATCTGGACAATGGTGCATCCGCGCAGAAACCAAAGCGTGTGATCGACGCGATCAACACCGCGTACTCTCATGAATACGCAAATGTGCATCGGGGTTTGCACTATCTGTCCACTGTGGCCACCGAGAACTATGAAGCCGTGCGCGGCACTATTGCCCGGTTCCTCAATGCGGGTGATCCGGATCAGATCGTGATGAATTCTGGCACCACCGAGGGCATCAACCTTGTCGCCTATGGGTGGGCCATGCCGCGGATGCAATCCGGTGACGAGATTGTTCTGAGCGTGATGGAGCACCACGCCAACATTGTCCCGTGGCACTTCCTGCGCGAGCGGATGGGTGTTGTCCTGAAGTGGGTCGATGTGGACGCAACGGGCACAATGGATCCGCAAGCCGTGATTGACGCGATCGGCCCGCGCACCAAACTTGTCGCCCTGACGCATCTTTCAAATGTGCTGGGCACCAAGGTCGACATCAAGGCGATCACGGCGGCGGCACATCAGCGGGGCGTGCCCGTGCTGGTGGATGGCAGTCAGGCCGCGGTGCACATGCCCGTGGACGTGACCGATCTGGATTGTGATTTCTATGCGATCACCGGCCACAAATTGTATGGGCCGTCCGGTTCCGGGGCGATGTACATCAAATCAGAACGCATGGCGGAAATGCGCCCCTTTATCGGCGGGGGTGACATGATCAAGGAAGTGTCGAAAGACGCGGTGGTCTATAACGATCCGCCCATGAAATTCGAAGCGGGCACGCCAGGCATAGTTCAAATGATTGGGCTGGGCGCTGCGCTGGAATACATGATGGAGCTGGGCATGGCCGATATCGCCGCTCATGAAGACAGCTTGCGCGACTATGCGCGGTCAAAATTGGATGGTCTGAATTGGCTGCAAGTTCAGGGTCAGACCGCCGACAAGGCCGCGATTTTCAGCTTTACGATGGATGGCGCGGCGCATGCGCACGATATCTCGACCATTCTTGACAAAAAGGGTGTCGCGGTCCGCGCCGGACATCATTGCGCCGGGCCGCTGATGGATCATCTGGGTGTGTCCGCCACCTGTCGGGCCTCGTTTGGCTTGTACAACACAACCGACGAAATTGATGTTTTGGT
>CAWUIW010000394.1:0-2242 GCA_963922515.1 uncultured Rhodobacterales bacterium
TCTTCGATTGTGGCCGGTACAGGGTCCGGTTTCTCGATCACGCCCAACAGTGGAAGGATGACGAGGAAGTAGGCGAACCAATAGGTCGAAGCGATCAAAGACAACGACGCGTAGGGCTCTTCCGCAGGCATCGCACCCAACCACATCAGGAAGATGAAGTCAGCAACCAGAACCCAGAACCACATTTTCAGCATCGGGCGATACCGGGCTGACCGGACCGACGACGTGTCCAACCACGGCGCCAGCGCCATCACCGCGATCGCACCGAACATGGCCACCACACCAAAGAACTTGGCGTCGATGATACCACCGGTGAGGAAAGAAGCGATTTGCACGATCCAAACATCATCGGTGAACGCCCGCAAAATCGCGTAGAACGGCAGGAAGTACCATTCCGGAACGATGTGCGCCGGCGTGGCAAGCGGGTTCGCTTCGATGTAGTTGTCCGGGTGGCCAAGGTAGTTTGGCATGAAGCCGACGATGGCAAAGAACACCACCATGATGACCGCAAGAGCAAACAGGTCCTTGATCACGAAATAGGGCCAGAACGGAAGCGTGTCTTTCTCGGCCTCTTCTTTCGACGTTCGGCGCACTTCAACACCGGTCGGGTTGTTGTTGCCGGTGGTGTGGAACGCCCAGATATGGACGATCACCAAGCCCGCAATCACAAATGGCAGCAGGTAATGCAAAGAAAAGAAGCGGTTGAGCGTCGCATTATCGACGGCGGGTCCGCCCAGAAGCCAAGTTTGCAATGCTTCGCCAACGAACGGGATCGCACCGAACAGACCGGTGATAACGGTGGCCCCCCAGAACGACATCTGACCCCATGGCAGAACGTAACCCATAAAGGCGGTGCCCATCATCAAAAGATAAATCAGCATGCCGATGATCCACGTGATTTCACGCGGCGCCTTGTACGACCCGTAATACAAGCCGCGGAAAATGTGCGCGTAAACCGCCACAAAGAACAGCGAAGCACCGTTCATGTGCAGATACCGCAGCATGTGGCCGCCGTTCACGTTGCGCATGATGTGTTCGACGCTGGCGAATGCAAGGTCGACATGCGGCGTGTAGTGCATCACCAAAACGATCCCGGTGATGATTTGAAGAGCCAGGCAGAAGGTCAGAACAATGCCCCAGATCCACATCCAGTTCAGGTTCTTGGGCGTTGGGATCATCAAGGTGTCATACAGCAAACCCACAATCGGCAGGCGGCTATGCAGCCATTTCTCGCCGTTGGACTTAGGTTCGTAATGATCGTGCGGAATTCCGGACATCAGCGCGTCTCCTTATCCAAGTTTGATTGTTGTTTCGTCGGCAAATGCAGCGACGGGTACGGGCAGGTTTTCAGGTGCCGGGCCTTTGCGGATACGGCCGGCTGTATCATAGTGCGACCCGTGGCACGGGCAGAACCATCCATGGAAGTCACCTGCGCCGTCGCCAAGCGGTACGCACCCCAAGTGGGTGCAAACGCCCATCATCACCAGCCATTCGCTGTCGGTGCCTTCTTCGGCGCCCGGAGGCAGCAAGCCGCGGTTCACGTCCGTTGCCGGGGCGTCATCCGACAAGTTTGCGTTGCGCGCAATCTGGTCGGGCAGTTCCGAAATCTCGACTGCGTTGGCTTCTTCAATCTCTTCCGGGGTGCGGCGGCGGATAAAGACAGGCTTGCCCAGCCACTTCACAGTGATTTGGGTGCCGGGCTCAACGTCTGCCACATCCACGCGGATGGACGACAGCGCTTGAACGTCAGCCGACGGGTTCATTTGGTTGATCAGCGGCCAAACTGCGGCACCGGCCGTTACAGCACCGGCCCCTGCGGTCGCGAAGTAGAGGAAGTCTCTCCGGGTGCCTTCGTGGTCTTCTGCGTGGGACACGAATCTCTCTCCAATTTCATCGCCCGGACGGGCAAAATGGCGTTTGGCCGCATCCAGTGCAGCCCTTCATCGCGGGTAATTAGCTTAGCACCCATGGTCCGTCCAGCGGTCAAAGGCGCGCAGTACGTCGCAGGTCCCCAAACCTTCAAGTGTCGGGGCGCGTCGCCTGCATACTGGGCCGTTGCGAAAAGCCGGCGTACCAATCCGCCAATTCCGGGGCTGACGCTCGCCAGTTCATGATGTCGTGGCGAAAGTCGAGGTACCCGATCGCGCAACCGATCGAGATATGCGCCATGTTCAATGGCTGTGACAGGTGGGCCATCCACCGGTCATTTACAGCTCTCAACGCGCCATCGACTTTGGCCCAT
>CAWUIW010000395.1:0-2226 GCA_963922515.1 uncultured Rhodobacterales bacterium
AATGCGGAAACTACACGCTGGTGCGGAATGGCACCTGCATGAAATGCAACACCTGCGGCGCGACAAGCGGGTGTAGCTGACAGAATGGCGCCGGCTATGGCGCTTAGGGGTCCCGTCCCGTCCCCCCGACGCAAGGGACCCCGACGACATAGGGTGGGGGCGGACTATTTGTCCTTGCCCATCCTGATCCGGGGCGGGTGCGCTCGCCCCCGACGACGCTCAGGCCGCAGGCAAAAAACATCGGGCGGTCAACGAGAATGAGCCTGAGTGGCGAGACTTTAAACGGGGGCTTCGGCCCCCGATTTTTTTTGCTTGGGCGCTGGTCCAACTTGCAGTACCTGCCGAGTATGGCCGATTTTTCTGCCCATCATCGACTTGCGACATATGGAACGTTGGCGCCCGGTCGCGCCAACTATGGACAATTGGAGCCCTTGCGCGGCGAATGGTCGACCGGCGTTGTGCGCGGATGGCTTAAAAACGCAGGCTGGGGCGCAGAGCAAGGTTATCCGGGGATTGCCCTCGATCCTGCTGGTGACGCGGTCGAGGTGTTCATCTTTACCTCTGTCGATCTGCCCGATCATTGGAGCCGCCTGGACGCGTTCGAAGGCACGGGATACAGGCGCGTATCGGTTGCCGCCGAAGTTGGTGGCAGATCGATGGATGTGTCGATTTACGAGCTGAATCTTTAGGCCTATCGATTCTTTGCGCCGTGGCGGCGGGCCTTTGCCCAATCCCGTCAATGGCACCGGAAGGATCCCGCGCACGGCACATTTCGCGATTTGGATGCGCCAAGGCTTGCCATCAAGATCTCTCCAAATGAGCAAGAAGCCGAGCGAGACAGGCCGGTTCGGCGGCCTGCACTGACAGGCGTGCGTCCCCGTGGTTCGGTGTCCTTGTCCTGAAGAGGGGACACAACCAGACCAAATTGGGAGACTGACCAATGCAAAGCAAACTCTGGGCCACCTTGATTGTTGCAACCCTGTTTCCGGTTGCCGCACTGGCGGCATCGATGGACGCCAACGGCGATGGTGTCGTGACAATTGACGAGGTGCAGGCGATGTACCCGGACATCAGCGTTGAAAGCTTTTCGGCCATGGATGTGAACGCCGACGGTGCGCTGGATGCGGACGAGGTGATTGCCGCACAGGAAGCCGGGATGCTGCCAACCGGCTAACGAAGCTGTGTTCAACGCCGGTCATACCCTGTGCCTGACCCCGAACCCGCGCAGGACAACCGGTGGAAACGGCGGCCACGCTGGGCAGGTGGTCGCCGTTTCTTATCCGTGCGTTACGCCGGTAAGTGAATGTTGAATCTGGCTCTCAGCGCCGCGTCCAGTTCCGGGTCAAAGCGATGTGGGGAGCGTTGCCCCAGTATTTCTTCCTTGCGGGCCTTTGCCTTGGCCACCAGATCCGGTTTGCCCAGTTCGGCCCATTCCTTGGGTGATGTCCGATCGCCGTAAATCGGGTACACGTGATCCGCTTCCATGCGGCCAAGAGTTTGAGCTGTGCCCAGGTAATGACCCGAACCACCCAGGCACACTTCTGCGATCTGATCGAGCGCCATGGTTTCGTCGTTGACTTCGATGCCCCGCACCATACGCAGTGCCTGGCCGATGATGTCATCGCCCAAAATCAGGGATTCATGGCAGAAGCCAAGCAGCGATGCATGCATGCCCGCCGCTTCATATACCATGTTCAACCCGGACAGTCCGGCTGTCACGACGGTGCACATCTGTTCCCAGCCGGCCTGCATGTCCGGCATCTTGCTATCGCTCGCGCCGGCGGCGGCACCGCCGGGGATGTCGTAGTACTGATGCATCTGGGCGCAGCCCGCTGTCAGCAGGCCCTGCTCCCCTGATCCGATCGACATGGCGCCCGTGCGCAAATCGAGCCCAAAGGGCCACGTGCCGAAAATTGCCGGGTGGCCGGGTTCGACCGCATTGACATAGACCAAGCCCCCCAAGCACTCGGCTACGGCTTGTACGATGGCACCTGCCACGGTCGACGGCGCTGTTGCGCCTGCCATACCCGCCGACAGCAGCAGCACGGGCATTCCGCCCTTGATGCAACGCTCCATCACCTGGCAGCTTTCGGTCGCAAACTTCATCGGTGGTACGACGAAGCAGTTAGAGTTGGACATAAACGGACGCTCGCGGAATTTGTCCTCGCCGCCCGCGATCATGTAGAGCATTTCCAGAATGTCAGGCACGAAATCGGGATCCGTGAT
>CAWUIW010000396.1:0-2153 GCA_963922515.1 uncultured Rhodobacterales bacterium
GCGGAAGCAAAACAACGTTGGGCAAGGCACGCAACCGCGGGTTCACCTGCGTGCCATGTTCATACACATCCAGACCCGCCCCTGCGATTTCACCATTTCGTATCATGCGCGTCAGCGCGTTTTCGTCCACGACCTCGCCGCGCGACGTGTTCACAATCACCGCGCTGGGTTTCATCAGTTTGAGCCGCCGAGCGTTCATCAGGTGAAACGTACTTGGCGTCGATGGGCAGTTGACACTGATGACATCCATGCGGGCGACCATCTGATCCAAACTGTCCCAATAGGTCGCTTGCAGGTCTCGTTCTGTTTCGAGGCGCAGACGTTTCCGGTTGTGATAGTGGACTTGCATGCCAAACGCCGCGGCGCGGCACGCAACTGCCTGCCCGATCCGACCCATTCCCAGAATACCCAGCCGCCGCCCGCTGATGCGCCCACCAAGGAAGGCCGTTGGCGCCCAGCCGGTCCACTCGCCGGTCTGCATATGTGACAACCCCTCGGGTATGCGTCGTGTCACGGCAAGGATCAGCGCCATTGTCATATCCGCTGTGTCATCGGTCAGCACACCGGGCGTGTTGCTGACAAGGATGCCGCGTTGCCGGGCCGTGGATACATCAATGTGGTCCACGCCGGCGCCGTAGTTGGCAATCATTTTCAACCGGTCCCCCGCCTGACCAATCAGCGCACCGTCAATGGTATCAGTCACGGTCGGCACAAGAATATCTGCCGTGCGAACCGCTGTTTGAAGCTCGTCTCGTGTCATGGGCGTGTCATCATCACGCAGCGAAACATCAAACAATTCGCTCAATCGTGTTTCCACGGCCTCTGGCAACCGTCGCGTAACGACAACACTCAACCTTTCTCTTGGCACCATCGCCTCCCAACGCATTCCGAACACTGCCTTGCCATGGCATGGTGGCGCACGAGCGAGCAAGGCACAAGAACCCCGAGCGGAAATTCACGCTGCAACATGAGGGGTCAAGCAGGCGCAAGAGGACAACACCGTGGTGAAACAGCAGGTTCGATCTGTGCAGATGTGGCGTGCAGTCACGGGGGCTGTAGCCATTTTCATCGTTGCGGCACCGCTGGGCGCCGGCGAAGATCGCGGTCCAGTCACCAATCTGCCACTGCCGCGCTATGTGTCCATGAAGGCCAGCGAAGGCAATGTTCGGCGCGGACCGTCGCTGACCCACCGGATTGACTGGGTGTTCACCCGAAAGGACATGCCACTGCAAATCACGGCCGAACATGGCCATTGGCGCCGTGTCGAGGATCGCGACGGCGCAGGTGGTTGGGTGCATTATGCCTTGCTCAGCGGGGTGCGCACCGTACTGATCGAACAGGACATGCTAACCCTTCACAGTCGGCCAGAGGCAAACGCACCCGTGGTCGCGGCTTTTGAACTGGGTGTTGTCGCCCGGCTGGGCGATTGTGGCGCCAACTGGTGCCGCATCAGCGCCGGTGGGTACAAAGGCTGGGTCGAAAAATCAGCCTTGTGGGGTGTCCGGGCAGACGAAATCCGGGACTGATCAGGCTTTCCTTAGGCCGCCGATCCGATAGGGTGCGGCGCGACATGGTCGGGAGGATCTGATGAAAGCCATTGCTTATTCCGAATTTGGACCGGCCGAGGATGTGCTGGGCGCGATATCTGTGGATTTGCCTGATCCCGGCCCCGGCGAGGTACGTGTGAAACTGGCCTTTTCCGGTGTGAACCCCTCTGACGTGAAGGCGCGTGCCGGTAGCCGTCCGGGTGTGACGGCCCCGCCTTTTCCGCAAGTTGTGCCGCATAGCGACGGATCCGGTTGGATCGAAGATGTAGGCGCCGGTGTGAATCCCGCGCGCCTTGAAGAACGGGTTTGGATTTGGAATGGACAGTGGCGCCGGCCCTTCGGCACCGCGGCCGAGGCGATCATTCTGCCAGAAGCCCAGGCCGTCGCGCTGCCCGATGGGGCCAGCCTTGAAGCGGGGGCGGTTATGGGCATTCCGGGTTTGACCGCAGCGCACACGGTATTCGGCGGCGGTGACGTCGCTGGCAAAACCGTACTGATCCAAGGGGCGGCAGGCACTGTGGGCTACCTTGCGGTGCAGTTCGCAAAATGGGGCGGCGCAGAGGTGATCGCCACAGCGCGCGGCGCCGGGATCGACCGCGTGCGGGC
>CAWUIW010000397.1:0-2145 GCA_963922515.1 uncultured Rhodobacterales bacterium
GGGCGCCCAAGCGCCTGACGTGTTCAAGATGTGTTTGTCCAACCTGAGATGATGGCGCATGACATGACCGACAACATACTCGGTCATGCCTTGCGTCATCGCCGGGTCAACCATGCGCGCCAGCGGAACGGTCAACGTCGGATTTCCAACGATTGTTTCGACGCCAGCCCACAGGTTCAGCACCGCCTTCAGCCTGCTGTAGGGTCGGAAATCCTGCAGAGTACTGTTGGGCGCGTAGACGATATAATCGACCGATTCCGGATCCGCATCGGTCACAAGTCGATAGGACAGCTTGGTTTCCGACAGGGCGGCATTCAGAGGCGCTTCGTATTCAGGCCACTTGTCGGGATGCGCTGCGAAGAGAATAATGACGGTCATCTTGGCCTGTGAATATGTGCGCTTTGAACCAATCCGAAGGCCGCCATCAACACAAGCATGGCCGATCCGCCATAGCTCACCATCGGCAAAGGCACACCAACCACCGGCGCAAGCCCCATGACCATGGACATGTTAACAGCGAAAAACAGGAAAAACGTGATGGCGATGCCGAGCGTCATCAAAGAGGAAAAACGATCCCGCGTCATCAGTGCCGTGAACACGCAAAACACCAAAATAAGCGTGTACAGCAGCAATAGTGATATCCCACCAATGAACCCAAACTCTTCGGCCAGCGTGGTAAAGATGAAGTCGGTGTGTTTTTCCGGCAGAAAGTTCAGACGCGATTGCGTCCCCTGCATGAAACCTCGGCCGGTCCAGCCCCCCGATCCAAGCGCAATCTTCGATTGGGTGATGTGATACCCGGCGCCAAGCGGGTCGCTGCCCGGGTCCAGAAATGTGTCGATCCGCCGATACTGGTAATCCTTGAGCAATTGCCATGTTGTTTCCCGGCTTTGAAAGACAGCCGTCACCAACCCGGCGATCGCAGTGATTACCGCGACAAAATAGGCCCAATGCACCCCGGCTAGAAACATCAGCCCGCCGCCAGCTGTCAAAAGCAGGATCGATGTCCCGAGGTCAGGTTGGCGAAGCACCAGAAAGGTTGGAAACAGGATCATCAAAACGGGGATGAGCACCCAGATTGGGCTGGATATTCGCTTGGCCGGGAGCCAGTCGTAATACGCAGCCAACAGCATCACGAGCGTGATCTTTGTCAGCTCGGATGGCTGCAATCGCATGAAACCCAGATCGATCCAACGTTGCGCGCCCATGCCGACAGCACCGAAAAGCTCGACGGCAAACAACAGCAGGATAGACAGAACATAGGCAACGACAGCCATGTTCCGCCAGAACCAGATCGGCACCATCGCCACGATCAGCATCACCACGAAGCCTAGAACAAAGCGTTCCATTTGTGGCTCGGCCCAAGGGGTCAGGGACCCACCGGCCACCGAGTACAGCATCAAGAATCCAATGGCCGCCACGCTCATCAGCAGAACTGTCAACGGCCAGTTCAGATAGAAAATCTTGCGAAATCCTGTTGGAACCGCCTTTACACTGTACTCTAGGTAACTCATGCGCGCTCACTCGCATCCTTGATGCCGCTTGGCAGGATGTCTTTCAGGCGCTTTTGTTGCTCGGCAATGGAGTCCCTGTCCTTGGCAGGATATGCTTCAAGGGGTGGGTTCCCTCCGTACAGAGCCTGAAGTGTGATATCCCGCGCAATTGGTGCCGCCGCTTTGGAGCCACCGCCACCATGTTCCACCACGACGGATACCGCGTATTTCGGGGTATCGGAAGGCGCAAAGTTCACGAACAGCGCATGGTCGCGCCGCTCCCATGGCAGGTCTTCGTTTCGGATGACGCCTGCGCGTCGCTCGGCCTCGGTGATGTTGCGCACTTGGCTCGTGCCAGTCTTGCCCGCCATGCGTAGGCCGTCTTCGATGATCCGGCTGCCATAGGCCGTACCGCGCCGGTCGTTGCTGACCGCAAACATCGCTTTCCTGATCTGTCGTAGATGGTTCTCGTTCAGGCCGAGGCTTTGCGCGGCTGGCACGGCTTGCTCGACACCGTCGATGGATTTGACAAGCCGTGGACTGACATCGCGCCCGGTGGCAATACGCGCCGTCATGATCGCAAGTTGAAGGGGCGAGGCCAGCATGTATCCCTGACCAATCGAGGCGTTCGCAGTGTCGCCGACCAGCCAAT
>CAWUIW010000398.1:0-2143 GCA_963922515.1 uncultured Rhodobacterales bacterium
GCAGGTATGATGCCGTGGCCGGCGCGCTTTCGAACCAGCGAAAATCGGCGGCCAAACGGCTGGATGCGGCTGTGATGGCTGAGCTCGCACCGCTGAAAATGGAACGCGCCGTGTTCGAAACGCAGATGTCCCGAAGCGACCCGACCCGCGATGGATGGGATGCAGTGGCCTTCACTGTGGCGACAAACCCAGGTGCGCCAGCCGGCCCCTTGGCCAAAATCGCATCGGGTGGCGAGCTTAGCCGCTTTCTTCTGGCGCTCAAACTGTGTCTCAGCCGCGAGGACACCGGCGTGACAATGATTTTTGATGAGATCGACCGAGGTGTGGGCGGGGCCACCGCCGATGCCGTGGGCCGCCGTCTGGCGCGACTGGCGCATGAGGGCCAGGTGCTGGTGGTGACGCATTCGCCCCAAGTTGCCGCGCGCGGCGCGCATCACTGGCGTGTCCAAAAGCACATCGAAAACGACGAAACACTATCTACTGTCATGCCGTTGGCATTGCGGGAGCGGATCGACGAGATTGCACGGATGATCTCTGGCGACAAACTGACGGACGAAGCCCGAGCAGCCGCCAGCGCCTTGCTGGACGGCTAGGCAACAATCGATCCACTTAAACCCAACTGTGTGCGAATGGACCCGTGCGTCATCAAATCACGCGTGATGGTCTTTTCCTTGCGGGTCCAAAGGCCTAGGAAGAGCTAAGTCATCCAACAGGCCCCGCATGGCAGACCCGCACCGGTCCATTCTGTCCGAGCAACTTGATCAGGCTGTCACGGCCTGCAAGGACGGATGGCAAGTGATCAAACACCGCGGTCCCAGCCAAATTCAGTTCTGGTTCATTGCCCTTGCCATCGGCATTGCGGCTGGCGAAGCGGCCATCTGGTTCCGAAAGGGCATCGAGGCGTTGCAGGCGTTCCTGTACGGCACGGATGACATTCAGTACATTCACAGTTTCGCGGCTGATCTGCCTTGGTTTCTGATCCTGATCATTCCGATCTGCGGCGGGTTGGTTGTTGGGCTCATACTGCACTGGTTTACGCCAGACGGCCGCGTGCGTTCGGTTGCTGACGTGATCGAAGGCGCAGCCTTGCACGATGGCCGGGTTGAAACCCGGGCGGGCCTTGCCTCGGTACTGGCCTCGCTGATCACCTTGAGCTCCGGTGGCTCGTCTGGGCGGGAAGGTCCGGTGGTGCATATGGCCGGTGTCATATCCACATGGGTGTGTCGCAAGCTCAACGCCGACGGTATCACGGGGCGCGATCTGTTGGGGTGTGCCGTAGCTGCCGCCGTGTCCGCCAGTTTCAACGCCCCGATCGCCGGTGCGCTCTTCGCGCTAGAGGTGGTTCTGCGGCATTTCGCGGTGCACGCATTCGCGCCCATCGTGATCGCGTCGGTGGCCGGGACGGTGGTCAGCCGGTTGGAGTTTGGCGATGTGGCCGAATTCACATTGGCCACGCCGGGTGCATTGCAATTTTATGTCGAATTGCCCGCCTTTCTTCTACTTGGCATTGTCTGTGGTTTGGTTGCGGTTGCCTTTATGCGTGCAATCTTTTTGGCCGAGGATGTGGCAGGACACGTACAGTCCAGAACAGGCATTCCCAGATGGGCGCGACCCGCATTGGCCGGGGCCTTGCTGGGGGGGATCGCGATTGCATACCCGCACATCATCGGTGTGGGATACGAAACCACCATTCGCGCGCTGTCAGGTGACATGCTTCTGCGCGAGGCCATCGTTTTTGCCGTGGTGAAAGCGGTGGCTGCAGCCATTACAATTGCAGGCCGGATGGGAGGCGGGGTGTTCTCGCCGTCGTTGATGGTGGGCGCATTGGTCGGGTTGGGGTTTGGCTTTGTCGCGACCAGCGTGTTTCCCGATGTATCAGGCACCGACACGCTATATGCCTTTGCAGGTATGGGGGCCGTGGCCGCTGCCGTGCTGGGCGCACCGATTTCAACAACACTGATCGTCTTTGAACTGACCGGTGACTGGCAGGCTGGTCTCGCCGTGATGGTTGCCGTGTCCATGTCGACCGCTCTGGCCTCGCGGTTGGTCGACCGGTCCTTTTTCCTGTCGCAGCTGGAACGGCGCGGCATTCACCTTGCTGCTGGGCCGCAGGCCTATTTGCTGGCCATGTTTCGCGCAGCGT
>CAWUIW010000399.1:0-2142 GCA_963922515.1 uncultured Rhodobacterales bacterium
GTCTGTGAGCGACCGATTCTCAACCGTTTCGGTCGGGTGCGAGGCGATGCTGCTGGGGTTACGCCAATGGCCGTTCGCGCGGTCCGGACGAGCGGATGTTTGGCGCCGACATGGAGCGCCAGGCGGCGGCGTGGAATCTTTGCCAAATGCACAGGGATCCAGCGAACCATCCTGTTAGCGGTCACAACTTTTAAGTGTGCCTTGGCTGCGGCTAGAGCACTGGTCAGAACCTGACCAAGGCCATCGGGCGACGCGTATTACATGCTCATGCGGGCTATTCGAAACCAACCCCCGGTCGCCCTTGATCCTTCGGTTCAGCTATGCCTTGACGCGCGGAGCTTGCGGCGGGCCAGAAACGCCGGAAGCGCCCGTCCAGAAACCATAAGACCTGTGCCGAAAACGCCTCTGGCCGTAGTCTGTTGAGCGGAGGTGCGCGATGATTGTCGAACAACGCAGGTATTCACTACAGATCGGGCGGGTACCTGACTACTTGTCGCTTTACGCAAAGGAAGGTTTCGAAATATAGCAGCCAATCCTTGGACGCTTGGTGGGGTATTTCTCAACTGACATAGGCGCGCTGCATCAAATCGTGCACTTGTGGGCCTACCGTGATCTTGCGGATCGAGCGGACCGCCGGGCTCGGCTGGCCGCTAGTCCGGCTTGGCAAGCCTATTTGAAAAAAGTGCAACCCTTGCAAATTACGCAACAGAACGAAATTCTGATGCCGGCGCCCATGTGCCCGAACTACCTTGATGACGACTGACGCCAAAGAAGCCCGCCGGCGCATAAGATTATCGCACCATTTGGGGCACACCGCCGGGTTGGCGCCGGGCGCGCTGCAGGTCAACCTCGTGATTTTGCCAAGCGTGTACGCGGATGACTTCGAGGCTTATTGTCGGGCCAATCTGCAAGCATGTCCCCTGATCGCCAATACTGAGCCGGGCCAGTCGGTTTGGCCCGATCTTGGAGCCGATATCGATATGCGGTGCGATGTTCCGGCGTACAACGTTTATCAGGGTGGTACGCTGACGGCGACCTGCTTGGACCTTGTTGATTGGTGGCGCGATGACCTTGTGAGTTTTGCGTTGGGGTGTTCGTTTACTTTTGAACATGCATTGCTGCGTTCTGGAATACCGGTCCGAAACATCGAGGCCGGAACGACGGTGCCCATGTTCAAAACAAAGATTGAAACAACCCCGTCTGGACCATTTGGCGGTCCCTTGGTTGTCAGCATGCGCCCTGTTCCAACGGATCGCGTTGATGACGTCATTCGCATAACTTCGCGCTACCCCTGGGCCCATGGGGCGCCCGTGCATGTCGGAGACCCCGGTGCGCTTGGGATAGTTGACCTCACATCGCCGCATTGGGGCGCTGCTTCCCACATCAATCAAAATGAGGTTCCGGTGTTTTGGGCGTGTGGCGTCACCCCTCAGGCCGCATTAGAGCGCGCCCAAATGCCGCTATGCATCACCCATTGCCCCGGACATATGCTTGTGACCGACTTGCCTGAGTACGGCCCGTTTCTGGTGCGCAATACTCGATAGCCCGCCGCAGCACACGGGCCGTGCGAGGCATGGCCTCTTCCTTGATGTTTGAAAACCCGATCAGCAACCCCGGTCGAAGCCGTTCTTGTTGGGTGTAGTCGGACAATGGGCGCGGCAATAGCCCCAGGTCCTTTGCCCGCCGCGCCACATCTGCGTCCACGTAACCGTCTGGCAGGTATCCGATCAAATGCAGTCCCGCATTCAGTATCTCGACGTCCAGCAAATCGGGCATCATGTCCTTCAAGACCGCGTTCAGTGCGTTTTGACGGCTCATGTACAGGGTCCGCATCTTGCGTATGTGCGCCTCGAAAAGGCCGCTTGCCATGAACTCGGCCATGGTAAGTTGGGTGGCCAAGCTAGGCGGGCGAGTGATCGCATCCAAAACATTGCGGAACACGTCAACATACCGCGTTGGCACAACAAGATAGCCAATCCCCAATGAGGGCAGGACGGTTTTTGAAAACGTGCCGAAGTAAAACACCCGGCCGTCGGGATCGAGACTTTGCAAAGATGGCGCAGGATGGCCGCCAAAACGGTATTCACCGTCATAATCGTCTTCCAGAATGAATGCGTCCGAGGCATAGGCCCAGTTCAGAAG
>CAWUIW010000400.1:0-2129 GCA_963922515.1 uncultured Rhodobacterales bacterium
TGTCCTCGCCAACCCAACCCATCGGCGTGATCGCCAAGCTTCTGGATCTTTCCGAGCGGCGGGTCCAGCAGTTGAGCCGGGAAGGCGTGATCCCAAAGCCGCAGCGCGGGCAATACGATCTGATCGGCGCTGTCCGGGGCTATGTCCGCTATCTCCGCGATCAGGCTGTGAAAGCCCAGGCTGGAGCCCCAGACTATGCGGTGGAACGCGCACGCTTTATCAGGGCGCGGGCCGATCTGGCCGAAATGGAGGCCCAGGAAAAACGTCAATCTCTGATCCCTGCAGACCAAGCTGAAGCAGCCTGGATCGCGGTTTTGGCGCTTCTGAGAACACGCCTTCTGGCCTTGCCGGATCGATTGGCGCCGCAGGCCTTTGAACAATCAACCGTTGGCGAAACCCGCAACGTGATCCGCGCCGCCCTCCGTGAGGTGCTTGACGATCTTGCAGAACCAGATGTCCAACTCGAAAGCAACCTTGACCCTGACGGGATCGCCGATCCTGAAACAGACGGTGGAGCGCGCCCTGGCGGTGCTGCGGCCGCCGCCGGATCTGACGATCAGTGACTGGGCGGATCAAAACCGGCGGCTAAGCTCAGAGGCAAGTGCTGAGCCCGGCCAGTGGCGCACAAGCCGCGCGGAGTATCAGCGTGGGATCATGGCGGCCATGTCCGACGCCAGCACAGAAATTGTCATAATTATGTCCTCGAGTCAGATAGGCAAAACGGAACTGTTGAACAATTGCGTTGGCTACCACATCGATCAGGACCCAGCACCGATCATGGTCGTCATGCCGACGGAACGCGATGCAGAAACCTGGTCCAAGGACAGGTTTTCGCCGATGGCGCGGGATACACCGTGCCTGCAGGGCAAGATTGCAGATCCGAGATCGCGCGACGGCAACAACAAGATCCTGCACAAACGTTTTCCGGGCGGTCATTTGACTATCGTCGGCGCCAACGCACCATCGGGTCTGGCCAGCCGGCCGATCCGGCTTTTGTTCTGTGACGAGGTTGATCGTTACCCGTTCAGCGCCGGCGCCGAGGGCGATCCGGTCAACCTTGCCAAGAAGCGGACGGTGACGTTCTGGAACCGCAAGATTGTGCTAGTGTCAACACCAACGAACAAGGGCGCAAGCAGGATCGAGACGGCGTTCGAAGAAAGCGATCAGCGCCGGTTCTGGGTGCCGTGCCCGCAATGCGGGGCTGAGCAGGTGCTGTCCTGGCTGCAGGTGCGGTGGGACAAGGCAGGTGACGGCAGCCACAAACCGGAGACGGCGCGGTATCATTGCAGTGAATGCGATGCGGCCTGGCGGGATGAGGCCCGCTGGGCGGCTGTATCCAAGGGACGCTGGATTGCCGAACAGCCCTTTGCCGGGACCGCAGGCTTTCATCTGAACGAGATTTATTCGCCGTGGGTGCGGCTTGAAGCGATGGTGCGGGCCTTCCTCTCTGCACGCGCCGGCGGCGACGAGGCAATGAAAACCTTCGTCAATACCTCGCTTGGCGAAACCTGGGTTGAAACCGGCGAAGCCCCTGACTGGCAGCGGCTTTACGACCGCCGCGAGGGCTGGCAGTCGGGCACGGCGCCAGCAGGCGGTCTGTTCCTGACGGCAGGCGCAGATGTCCAGAAGGACCGCATCGAAGTGGATGTCTGGGCCTGGGGCCGTGGCCTCGAAAGCTGGCTCATAGATCACGTGGTGATCGAGGGCGGACCGGACCGGGCTGAGGCGTGGGACGAGCTGACGGCGCTGCTTGATCGGACGTGGCCGCATGTAAGCGGCGTACAACTCAAGCTTGCGCGGCTTGCCATCGACAGCGGCTATGAAGCGTCAGCAGTCTATGCCTGGTCGCGCAAGGTGGGCTTTGCGCAGGTGGCGCCTGTCAAAGGCGTGGAGGGCTTTAATCGCGCCAGCCCGGTTTCGGGGCCGACGTTCGTCGATGCAACGGAAGGCGGCAAGCGTCTGCGCCGCGGCGCACGGCTCTGGACCGTGGCAGTGTCGACCTTCAAGGCGGAGACCTACCGGTTCCTGCGGCTTGAACGGCCAACGCAAGAAGAACGGGCCGAAGGCGCAAGCTTTCCGCCTGGCACGATCCATTTGCCGGATTGGATCGACAGCGAATGGCTGAAGCA
>CAWUIW010000401.1:0-2106 GCA_963922515.1 uncultured Rhodobacterales bacterium
AGCCGGGCATTGTTCATCATGGTGAACATGGCCGCCATACCACCATCCTCGGGTCCGACCAACCAACCAGTTGCCCCGTCATACTGCATTACGCAGGTGGGCGACCCGTGCAGACCCATTTTGTGTTCGAGGCTTACGACTTTCAAGCTGTTGGCGACGCCGGCATTCCCGTTTTCGTCGGGCAGTCGCTTGGGCACCAGAAACAGAGAAATGCCCTTGGTGCCTTGGACACTGTCGGGCAATCGCGCAAGGACCAGATGGCAAATGTTCTCAGCCACATCATGGTCACCCCAGCTGATATATATCTTCTGGCCAGAGATGGCGTAGGTGCCATCGCCGTTCGGGATGGCTTTGGATGTGAGCGCGCCAACATCAGAGCCAGCCTGCGGCTCTGTCAAATTCATCGTACCCGTCCATTCACCCGACATAAGCTTGGGCAAATACAGCGCCTTCAATTCATCTGACGCGTGATGTTCCAGAGCTTCAATCTGGCCTTGGGACATCAGCGGCGCCAATTGCAACGAGAGGCAGGCTGCGCTCATCATCTCGTTCACGGCCGTTGTCACTGTCATCGGCAGGCCCATGCCGCCATATTCAGGATCACCGCTGATACCAACCCATCCGCCTTCGGCGATCGCTTCCCACGCCTCTTTATAGCCCGGCGACGTTCGGACTACGCCGTTTTCCAAGACCGCGGGATGCAAATCACCGGCTCGCTGAACCGGCGCCATGACTTCTTCGGTTAGCTTGCCTGCTTCCGTCAGGATGGCTGAAACAACATCCTCGGAGGCGTCCGCAAAACGGTCGGTGGCGGTCACATGGTCGAATCCGACGACGTGCTTGAACAAAAACGTGTAATCGGTCACTGGGGCTGTATAGGGCATGGCACACCTTTAAGGCCACAAACAGCATTGCTTGGCAATACGTTTCGGGGCGCATATGTTTTCGGCTCTGGTCCATTCGAAACCCTCGCGCGCAGGCGCGCAACCAAAACGCGGCGTCACCCTATGCAGTCAGCCAAGACAATTCAGTTGGGTGTAAAGGCAGCAGATCTGAAGCGTGCCGCGGGGTTGCTGACCGAGGGCAGACTTGTCGCGTTCCCGACCGAAACAGTCTATGGTCTGGGTGCGGACGCAACCAATGGCACAGCCGTCGCTAGCATTTACGCGGTCAAGGGCCGGCCGTCTTTCAACCCCCTTATTGTACATGTGAGTGATGTGGCCACCGCGCGCAAGTACGTGGGCTGGTCAGTCCTTGCGGATCAGTTGGCTGATGCATTCTGGCCCGGGCCGCTCACACTTGTCTTGCCGCTGAACCCCGATACAGGTCTGTCGTCCCTCGTGACTGCCGGACTGGAAACACTGGCCATTCGGGTACCCGCCCATCCGGTGGCCCAAAAGGTACTGGCCGAATTCGGCGGGCCCGTTGCGGCGCCGTCGGCCAACCCATCCGGACGGATAAGTCCGACGACGGCCCAACATGTCGCGATGTATTTGGACGGCAAACTTGCCGCCATTGTCGATGGCGGACCATGCGGCGTGGGCGTGGAATCGACGATTGTCGGCATCAACAAGGCAGCCACCCTTTTGCGCCCGGGCGGAGTGCCGCAAACGGCGATTGAAGCCATGATTGACGCGAAGTTGGCGGTGCCGTCTGTCCACGCATCGGTGACCGCGCCCGGGCAGCTGACGTCGCACTACGCCCCGCATGCGGGTGTTCGCCTGAACGCCACGACAGCACGGACTGGCGAGGCACTGCTTGGCTTCGGCGCCATGCAATCGGATTTCAACCTGTCCTACGCCGGCGATTTGACCGAAGCAGCGGCAAGGCTTTTTGATGGTTTGCACATCCTTGACGCAATGGACCGCCCAATTGCCGTGGCCCCGATCCCCGAAACCGGGCTTGGCGTTGCGATCAATGATCGGCTGCGGCGGGCCGCAGCCCCAAGACCGGATGCCTCAGGCGTGCCCAGCGCTGGCTGACAATGTCAACGGGTCGACCCCGAGCGTCTTGAGCGCCGCGATCCACTTGTCGTCATGATCCTCGCTGAACACGAGGTCGGCTGAGGCGTCGCAGGTGAGCCAGCCGTTCATTGATAGCTCTTGT
>CAWUIW010000402.1:0-2100 GCA_963922515.1 uncultured Rhodobacterales bacterium
CGTATCCCGACATATCCTAGAAAAAAAAAGTCATATGATCCATGCGAGCCGGTCGGCTGAGTTCAATCTGGAAATGTGGGGCAAGGCCCGCAATGGTCATCAGCTGCTCTTCGATTTGCGTTGGGAAAACATTGACGCCTCGCAAGATGATCATGTCGTCGCTGCGCCCCGTTACCTTTTCCATCCGCCGCATGCTGCGCGCCGTACCGGCCAGCAGGCGCGTCAGGTCGCGTGTGCGGTACCGGATGATTGGAAACGCTTCTTTAGTGAGCGAGGTGAAGACCAGTTCACCGGGTTCGCCATCGGCAACGGGCGCACCACTGACAGGGTCGATCACCTCTGGAAAAAAATGGTCTTCCCAGATGTGCAGACCGTCCTTCGTTTCCACGCATTCGTTGGCGACACCGGGGCCCATAACCTCGCTGAGGCCATAGATATCGACCGCATGCATATCAAATGCGCTCTCGATCTCTTGTCGCATTGCATTGGTCCATGGCTCGGCGCCGAAAATACCAACCTCCAATGAGCTGTTCCGCGGGTCCAATCCCTGCGCTGCATACTCATCCAAAATGGACAGCGAATAGGATGGGGTTACCGTGATGCCTTTTGGGTGGAAATCCTCGATCAGACGGACTTGGCGCGGTGTCATTCCACCGCTGACGGGCACGGTCGTTAATCCCAGGGCGTCGGCCCCAAGGTGGATGCCCAAACCACCAGTGAACAGCCCATATCCATAGGCATTGTGCAGAATGTCGCCCGGCTGCAGCCCAGATGCCCGCAAAGAGCGCGCCACAACAGCGCCCCAAACGTCCAGATCGTTCTGTGTGTATCCGACAACTGTGGGTTGCCCGGTAGTGCCAGAAGATGCGTGGACGCGCCGCACTTGTTCGGTTGGTACAGCAAACATTCCGAATGGATAGTTGTCGCGCAGGTCCTGTTTCGCGGTAAATGGGAACTTGGACAAATCTGCGAGGGTGAACAGGTCGTCCGGATGCACACCCGCAGCGTCAAAGGCCTGTTTGTAAAAAGGGACACGGCTGTAGGCATGGTTCAACGACCATTTCAGTCGCTGTAACTGAAGCGCTTCTATCTCGTCGCGGCTGGCAATTTCGATGGGGTCCAGCGATGCCTTGGGCGGGGTCAGATCTTTCATGTGGCTTTCTCGAGCAAGACCGAAATCCCTTGGCCGACGCCAATGCACATCGTGCAGACCGCGCGATCCAGTCCTTTGTTCGATAGAGTTTGCGAGGCGGTCAGTGCGAGCCTTGTCCCTGACATTCCCAATGGGTGCCCCAGTGCAATGGCGCCGCCATTCACGTTCACATGATCGGCGTCGTCCGGCAGGCCAAGTTGACGCAAAACGGCCAGCCCTTGGGCCGCAAACGCCTCGTTCAGTTCGATGATATCGATGTCGCCAATACTCAGACTGTGCTGTGCAAGCAGCCTTTCCGTCGATGGCGCCGGTCCAATCCCCATGATCCGAGGGGGCACGCCAACCGTTGCCATGCCGGTTACGCGCGCGCGCGGGGTGAGACCGAACCGTTCAACAGCGGCTTCCGATGCGACGATGACCGCAGCGGCGCCGTCGTTCACCCCTGATGCATTGCCGGCCGTTACGGTTCCACCTTCGCGAAACGGGGCAGGTAGCGCGCCAAGCTTTTCTAGGGTTGTGGCGCGCGGATGCTCGTCCTGTTCGACAAGGATGGGCGCGCCCTTGCGCTGCTTAATTGATACGGGCGCAATCTCTTGCGCCATGCGACCCGACTTGATTGCAGCCGCTGCCCGCTCCTGAGAGCGCATGGCGAAACGATCCTGATCCTCGCGGCTGATCTGGTAGTCGGATGCCACGTTTTCGGCCGTTTCCGGCATGGAATCCGTGCCGAAGTGTTTGTGCATCTCTGCGTTTACGAAGCGCCAGCCAATGGTGGTGTCGTAAATCTCTGCCTTCCGCGAAAACGGGCTGTCAGCTTTTGGCATGACCAGCGGCGCACGGCTCATGCTTTCGACACCACATGCGATCACAACCTGTGCCTCGCCGCATCGAACGGCGCGGGCCGCTGAGCCAACGGCATCCAACCCGGATCCACACAGTCGGTTGAT
>CAWUIW010000403.1:0-2100 GCA_963922515.1 uncultured Rhodobacterales bacterium
TTGTTCAGGGTGTGGGCCACTACCTTCCAGCCCGGGTGGTACCAAACGCCGAGTTTGAACAAACGCTCGACACGTCTGATGCCTGGATCAAATCCCGCTCCGGCATCGAACGCCGCCATTTTGCGGCCGAGGGCGAAACCACGTCGGACTTGGCCACACATGCAGCCGAATTGGCACTGGCGGACGCGGGCCGAACGCCAGCCGACATAGACGCCATTGTTCTGGCCACTTCGACCGCGGATCTGACCTTTCCCTCTGCCGCGACGATGGTGCAGGCCCGTCTGGGCATGACCCAAGGATTCGCGTTTGACGTGCAGGCCGTGTGCGCCGGTTTTGTATACGCGCTTGCCAATGCCAACGCGCTGATCGTATCGGGGCAGGCCAAGCGGGTGCTGGTGATCGGGGCCGAAACATTCAGCCGGATCATGGATTGGACGGATCGCTCGACATGCGTTTTGTTTGGTGACGGCGCTGGCGCCGTTGTTTTGGAAGAACAAAGCGCCGAAGGTACGTCAGATGACCGAGGCATCCTTTCGGTAGACCTGAATTCCGATGGTCGTTTTCGCGATCTTTTGTACGTGGATGGTGGGGTCAGCACCCAAAGCACCGGGCATTTGCGCATGCAAGGCAATCAAGTGTTTCGCCATGCTGTGGACAAGCTTTCGGCGACCGCAAATGCAGCGCTGAAAAAGTCGGGGCTGACGGCTGATGACTTGGACTGGATCGTGCCACACCAAGCCAACATACGCATTATCCAGGGCACAGCCAAAAAAATGAACCTGCCCATGTCCAAAGTGGTGGTCACGGTGCAGGATCACGGCAATACATCCGCCGCCTCTATCCCTCTGGCCCTGTCTGTTGGCAAGGCCGAGGGCAAGATCAAGCCGGGCGACCTTCTCGTGACCGAGGCCATTGGGGGCGGGCTTGCCTGGGGCGCGGTTGCCCTGCGCTGGTAGACCTGCGCATTAATTGGCGTATCCAAGCCCTTGCAAAGCATAAAGATTGACACGCAAATTCTCGTCCCCTTATCCTCGGTCAAAAGAACGGGGAATGGTATGAGCGAAAAAACAGTAACGCGCATGGACCTAAGCGAAGCCGTGTTCCGCGAAGTGGGATTGTCGCGAAACGAAAGCGCGCAATTGGTCGAAAGCGTATTAGATCACATGTCGGACGCATTGGTCCGCGGTGAACAAGTGAAAATATCGTCCTTTGGCACGTTCAGCGTACGAGAGAAAAGCGCCCGCGTGGGTCGCAACCCGAAGACAGGGGAAGAGGTGCCAATCTTACCGCGCCGTGTTTTGACATTTCGGCCATCGCATCTGATGAAAGATCGGGTTGCAGCCGGAAACAAGCAGTAACCAGAAAGACACCGAATGGACAAATCCCCCGACGCCTTTCGCACCATCAGCGAAGTGTCCGAATGGTTGGGGATTCAGTCACATGTACTGCGGTTCTGGGAAAGCAAGTTTGCGCAGATCAAACCGGTGAAACGCGCGGGCGGTCGCCGGTATTATCGCCCCTCGGACATGCTGTTGATCGGTGGGATCAAGAAGCTGCTGCATGATGATGGGATGACCATCAAGGGCGTCCAGAAAGTGCTGCGCGAACAAGGCATCGCGCATGTTTCTGCGCAATCTCAAGGACTGGATGACGTATCGCGCCGCGCGACCGCCGTGGCCGGCGCCGCCAACGTCGTGACGTTTCAGCGGCGGGAAAAGGCACTGCCACCGCTTTCGGAGACCACCAAAACACCGGCAACTGCTCCCGAAGAGCCGGATTTCTATCCGGAGGCGGCGCAGCATGAGGCAGCGACCACACCGGCGGAAGACAACGGGGACCAAGGCACCCTACCCGGCTTTCTGTCACGTCCTTCTTCGGCGAAACAGGCGGCACCAAAGGCGCGCATGATCGATGTGGCAGACCCACCACCCGATAATGACATGCCCGCAATTTCGGGCTGCTTGTCGCAGGTGGTGAAGTTAGACGATGTCTCGTTGGACGTTGCAGGCGAACTGCTTCCCCTGCTGCAAGCCTTGCGGGCCCTACACGCCCGTATGGTCCGTGTCGGCGACGCCTGACTTTTCATGATTTCCTCTTGTT
>CAWUIW010000404.1:0-2093 GCA_963922515.1 uncultured Rhodobacterales bacterium
ACGCGGCACGGTCGCGTTCCGCAAACAAGTGGCCGGGGTCCTTGCCCGTCGCGCCGCACAAACTGCCTATACCCGCGCAGGAGAAGCTTGATGCCCGCAATCGCTGTATCCACCACGATTAACGACGACTCGGTCGAGTTTTTGTGCCAACCGGACGAGACTTTGCTGGATGTTCTGCGCAACCGTCTGGGCCTGATGGGTGCCAAGGAAGGTTGCGGCACCGGGGATTGCGGCGCCTGCAGCGCCATCGTTGACGGGCGCGTTGTGTGTTCCTGTCTCGTGCTGGGGGCCGAGGCTGAAGGCCGCACAATCGAGACCATCGAAGGCATGGCCAATGGCAGCGAATTGCACCCGCTGCAGCGCAAATTCATCGAACATGCCGCTCTACAATGCGGTATCTGCACGCCGGGGTTTTTGATTGCGGCAAAAGCCCTGTTAGAGGCAAACCCAAACCCGTCCGAAACGGAAATCCGGTTCTGGCTGGCCGGCAACCTTTGCCGCTGCACCGGCTATGACAAGATCGTGCGCGCCGTTCAGGACGCCGCCGCTGAAATGATGGGAGAGACCGCATGAGCCTTGACGCCACATATCAAACAAAGACCTTCAACTCTGTTGGAACGCGCCCCCTGCGCCCAGATGGCATTGACAAGGTGACCGGCCGCGCCCGGTATGGCGCGGATTTCAACATGCCCGGCCAACTTGTGGCGCGCGTGCTGCGCAGCCCACACGCTCATGCGCGCATCAAGGGCATCGACACCACAAAGGCCGAGGCCTTGAAGGGCGTGAAGGCTATCGTCACTTCTGCTGACTTGCCTGATCTGACGGATGGCGACGACGCCCTCTTCGGGATCCTCGACAACTGCATGGCGCGCGACAAGGCCATGTACGATGGTCACGCTGTCGCCGCAGTCGCTGCGATTGACGAAAAATCCGCCAAGGCCGCGCTGAAGCTAATTGAGGTCGATTACGAGATCCTGCCCCATGTGGTCGACGTTGATGCCGCCTGTGCCGACGATGCGCCAGTCTTGAACGACGCGATCTTCACCTAAGGGGTTGATCCCGAGCCCTCCAAACCGTCGAACGTGGCTGCCAGGTCCGAGTTTGGCCATGGTGATGTGGAGACTGGCTTTGCCAAAGCCGATGTGATTGTTGAACGCAGCTACAAGACCGAACAGACCCATCAGGGCTATATTGAACCCCATGCCTGCGTGGCCAGTTGCAACCCCGATGGCACTGCGGATCTTTGGGTCTGCACACAGGGGCATTTTGTCTATCGTCAGAATTGCGCCGATCTTTTGGGGCTTGAGGTCTCAAAGCTGCGCGTCACCTCCTCTGAAATCGGGGGCGGCTTTGGCGGCAAAACTCATGTCTGGGCGGAGCCCGTCGCGCTCGCCCTGTCGCGCAAGGCAGGCCGCCCGGTCAAGCTGGTGATGTCCCGCGAAGAGGTCTTCCGTGCCTCCGGCCCCACCAGCGCGACCTCCATTGATGTAAAAATCGGGGCCACCAAGGACGGCACGATCACCGCGGCAGAGGCCACCTTGCGATATACGAGTGGGCCATACCCGGACATGTGGGCCGAATTGGGCGCGATGACCGCCTTTGCCCCATATGATCTGGAGAACGTGAAAACCGTCGGCTTTGAGGTTGTCGTCAACCGCCCCAAAGTGGCGGCCTATCGCGCGCCCTCCGCCCCGATGGCGGCCTTCGCGGTCGAAAGCGCCGTGGACGAATTGGCGCAGAAACTCGGGATGGACACAGTGGATTTCCGCATCAAGAACGTCGCCAAAGAAGGCACCCGGTCGTCTTACGGCCCGGTCTACGGCCCCATCGGCATCGGCCCAACGCTAGATGCAGCCAAGGTCCATCCTCATATGTCCGCGCCGCTCGGACCCAATCAGGGGCGGGGCATGGCCTGCGGGTTCTGGTTCAACTTCGGAGGCCAGACCTGCACCGACCTGAACATCAACGCCGACGGCACGGTGACGCTGGCCGTGGGCACAGTGGATGTAGGGGGCTCGCGCGCGTCGCTGTCCCTGATCGCGGCAGAAGAGCTGGGCATCGCTTATGAGGACGTCAAAGCGGTCATCGCCGAC
>CAWUIW010000405.1:0-2052 GCA_963922515.1 uncultured Rhodobacterales bacterium
ACAACCCGTAAAGCCAGTGAACGGGTATTTACGGAACAGGCATGGTGGCCGCAAGAGGAAAAATCTGAATTCGTCATCTTTTTTTCACGAAGTCGGAAAAATTATATCTTTCAGATAGTTATCGGAAATTTGATCCCAGACACGCTCTCAAATCGCAGTTTACCTGCAACATGCAGGATGCGGACCCTGATGGCGCAAACATAGATATTGGGGTTGCGCACAGGGATACCCCCATACTTGTCCCCGATTGCGGTCACGCGCGACTCGCAATCCGCCTGGAAGACGAGGTACGTGGAATCAGGCGCAAACTCAGCAGTACGATAACCGCCCCCAGATACAGCAGTGGCTCCAGTTGAAATCCTTTGCTGAGCATCACGAAATGTAGCGCGCCCAGCACCGCCACCACATAGACTAGGCGGTGCAACCGGTGCCACATGCGCCCCATGTGCCGAATAACACGGTCGCGCGACGTAAGCGCCAGCGGCAGCATCAGGACAAAGGCCAACATACCGACGGTGATGTAGGGGCGCTTTAGGATATCGGCCCACACTTCCGACAGAATCTGGACATCCAGCAGCAACCACACCAACAAATGCACACACACGTAAAAGAAGGCGAGCAACCCGACTGCCCGGCGAAACCGGATCAAGTTCACGCCGGCAAAACGACGCAGAGGCGAAATCGCAAGACCGGCGATCACCAGTTGCAGTGCGATTTCTCCCAAAGCGTGCTCCAAGGCTTCATGCGGGCGAAAGCCCAGCTGTCCGGACGCCGCCTGGTAAATCAGCACCGGCACGGGCAGCGCGCCAAGCACATACACAAGCCATTCCGGCACTCGGCGCGCAAGCGTGTTGACACGATCAACCAGCATCAGTGATAGACAGCCAGATCCATGCCGTCGTAGAGGCTGGCCACGTCTTCTTCATAACCATTGAACATGCGCGTAGGCTCTCTTTTGGCAAAAAGCCCGCTGCCCACCCGCTGTTCCCAGGCCTGGCTCCAGCGCGGGTGATCCACGTTCGGGTTCACATTGCTATAGAACCCATATTCGCGCGGGCTGTACTTGTTCCAAGCCGTTGGCGGTTCGTTTTCGGTCAGCGTGATCCGGACAACTGACTTGATGGATTTGAACCCGTACTTCCATGGAACAACCAACCGCATGGGGGCCCCATTTTGATTGGCAATCGGCCGATCGTAAATGCCCGTCGCCATAATGGTCAGTGGATGCATGGCCTCGTCGAGTCGCAGGCCTTCGACATACGGCCAATCGATGACCGGGTTCCGCAAACCGGGCATTTCAGAAGGGCGCATCAGGGTTTCAAAGGCGACATATTTCGCCTCTTCCTGTACCCCGACCAAGTTTAGCAAATCCGCCAATTCAAACCCATTCCACGGGACGACCATGGCCCAGCGTTCCACGCAGCGAAGTCGATAAATCCGCTCTTCGATGGTCAGTTCCGGCAAGATTTCTGTCAGGTCGTAGGTGCCCGGCCGATCGACTAGCCCGTCGATAACGATGGGCCACGGCGCCGTGGTCATTTGACCGGCGTTGCGTTTAGGGTCACCCTTATCCGTGCCAAACTCATAAAAGTTGTTGTAACTGGTTATTTCTTCCCAGCTGTTTGGTTCCAACGCGTCCGTCGAAGCAAAAGCCCGCCCCGCCATCGTGGCAGCGCCCGCGCCCAGCGCGGCTGCGATGATTTGGCGGCGGTTCAACCAGTCTGCGTAAGGCGTCGCATCTGCGCGCGTCAGGGTGTTGGTCCAGCGGTGGGCCATTCACGTCTCCATCTGTTCGTTCTGCCACGATGTAATCGACCCATTGGCTTGTGCAAAACCAATTCGTCTCACGTTTCAGAGACAGAATTGTAACTTGGAATGATCTCATTCATTCGAATGGACCGGCCATTCGCCTGTGTCAGTCGCACGTGGCGTCGGCGCATCAGGCGCGGCTCGGCCACGCCTACAGAATGCGCGATGGTTTCGACTTCATGCACCAATTCGGTCGCATACCGCGCGACACGCTTGTACTTTGTCTCAACCACAAGCCCTTTG
>CAWUIW010000406.1:0-2038 GCA_963922515.1 uncultured Rhodobacterales bacterium
ATAAGCGATTGACCCAATCCACGGCGGCTTCAACGGTCGACAAAATGGGCGCGTCCGGTTGTGGAGGCCGTGCCAGCAACACAACCGGCAGCGCCATTTCACGCGCGGCCGCCAGTTTGGAAAAACTGGCCGCGCCGCCGCTGTTCTTGCAAAACAACATGTCGATCCCGTGGGTGTCGAACAGCGCCACTTCCTGTTCTCTGGTGAACGGCCCGGCGCTCACCAGTTGGGTCGCACCTTGAAACCCCGTCGGCAACGGCCCCGCCTGCAATTGCCGCACCCACAGGCGAAATGGATCGATCCCGGACAGCTGGCGCAACAAGGACCGGCCGATTGTCACGAATATTCGTTGGGCCCCGGACAACCGAGGGGTCGCGGCGGCGACATCGGCCACCTCGGTCCATCTGTCGCCAACGTCAGGTGCCCAAGGCGGACGCAGGACACGCCCATATGGCAGGCCAAGATCCCGGCACAGATCAGCACTGTGCTGTCCGATCCCCGCGGTAAAGGGATGGGTCGCGTCCAGAATTGCCGTGATCCCAAGGAGGGATAGGCATGACCGCAGCGCACCACCATCGGCCAACGCACCAACCCGCGTTGGCACCGGCCAGCAAGGCATGCCGCGATCTTCGCGCGCCAATGAAACAGTGACCTTTGTCCCCGACAGGGCCAAGGCGCCTGCAATGTGCCGCGCCTCGTCAGATCCGGCCAAAAGCAGCAGATGAGGGGCAGTCTTGGGCATGCGGCAGACCATACGCGCGCACACGGCGCATTCAAGCGGCTTGTCCTTGCAAAGCACCACGGCTACGCATGCGTCATGGACACGCACAGCCAACACGCCCCGGATCGCCGCGCCACCAAGAACGTTTTGGTGCTGGTGTTGGCACAGGCCATACTGGGCTCCCAAATGCCGATGATTTTCACCATCGGCGGGTTGGCCGGGCAATCGCTTGCAGCCAATGCCTGTCTGGCCACGTTGCCGATTTCACTGATCGTGATCGGATCGATGTGCACGGCCACGCCGCTGTCGATGCTGATGCAACGGTTCGGACGCCGCGCCGGGTTCTTCGTTGGCGCCGCCGGAGGCGCCTTGGGCGGCGCGATCGGCGCCTACGCGCTATATGTTCAGTCCTTTCCGCTGTTTCTAGCCGGCAGCTTCCTGACCGGCATCTACATGAGTGCACAGGGATTTTACCGGTTTGCCGCAACTGATACCGCATCAGACAGTTTCCGCCCCAAGGCGATTTCCTACGTCATGGCGGGTGGTTTGCTGTCTGCAATCGTTGGCCCCCAATTGGTCAAAGCCACCAGCATGGCGTTTGTGGTGCCGTTTCTCGGCACCTATGTGGCCGTCATCGGCGTGAACCTGATCGGCGCTCTACTGTTCTTTTTCCTCGACATCCCCAAGCCGGAAAAACCGGCCGAAGGCGCACCGCGCGGCCGGTCGCGGTTGGAGTTGTTGGCCACCCCGCGGATCGCCGTGGCGGTTATCTGTGCCACCGTCAGCTATGCGCTGATGAGCCTTGTGATGACATCCACGCCCTTGGCCGTGGTGGGCTGCGGGTTCTCGCAGAACATCGCTGCAGATGTCGTAAGTGCGCATGTTCTGGCGATGTTTGCACCATCGTTTTTCACCGGGCATCTGATCGCCCGGTTCGGCGTAGAACGGATCATGGCAGCAGGGCTTGTGATTCTGGCCGGTGCGGGAACCGTGGCATTGTCTGGCGTCGCACTAGAAAACTTCTTTATTGCCCTGATCTTGCTGGGACTGGGGTGGAATTTTGGCTTCATCGGGGCCACGACGATGCTGACCAATGCACACGCCCCGCATGAACGGGGCCGGATGCAGGGCTTGACCGACCTCATCGTATTCGGGGGGGTCACGGTGGCCTCGCTGGCCTCTGGTGGGTTGATGAACTGCTCTGGTGGCGATCCGGTCGCGGGTTGGAGTGCGGTCAACATGGCCATGGCCCCCTTCCTTGCCCTGGCCGGCGGTGCCTTGATCTGGCTGATGCTGCGGCCGCGCGACGCGACAGCG
>CAWUIW010000407.1:0-2035 GCA_963922515.1 uncultured Rhodobacterales bacterium
CGCCAGTGTGCGCGCGCGCCCGGTGCGTTTCGGAAAACCCTTGGCAACGATAGAACTTCTGCGCCCCAACATTGGATGCAACCGTCCAAAGCGTCAGGCGGTCGGTCGCACGCTTGGCGTCGTCCAACAAGAGTGAACCCATCCCGGACCCGCGCGCGTTTTCTGCGACGTAAATCGCGCATATTTCAGTTCGGTCGCGCGCGAGGAATGCCTCGGGGTGTCTTGTTCGACCAGCCACCGAGACCCAGCCCCGGTCGATCATGTCGCCGCACAATCCGATGCATTCGGCCGCAGAAAACAACTCGGGCATCCAATCGGTGCATTCGGCAAAGGACCACAAAATATCTCCGAGGGTACCAGCGTCTGTCGAGCGGGCCGGTCGCAACCATGCGGTCACAACTTATCCCCCAGCAGAAACTGCGCTGCGCGGTCCAACCGGATATGCGGCGGCCCGTCTCCGCGTTTCAGGCTAAGGGGCTGAGGCGCGAACCGCATGAACTGGTAATCTGCGCCCAGCCAGTCTTCGGCACCGTCCCGGGCCGGTGCCAGAAGCTGGGCCGGATCGCTTGGCAAAGTGCCGGGGTAAAAGGCGGCCTCGGTGCCCTTATCCAATAGCCTGCCGCGCACGCAGGCTAATTCTCGACCGTCGTGCACGCGCATCTCTTCGGTTGTGGCACGCAATGCCGCCAGTGACATCGCTTGTGTTTGCGCTCCTGAAAACTGGGCACGATCCCGGGCTTCGCGGGTTAATGCCTCCATGATCGCGGTCAGCGACGCATGTTGCGTGTGGTGAATGTGATCGGCCTTTGTTGCAGCGAACAGGATTTTTTCCACCCGTTTGCCCAGCAGCATCTGCGACAAGAACGCGTTCGCGCCCGGGCGAAACGCTGTCAACAGGTCTGCTAGACCCGCACGCATATCCTCGATGGCTCTGGGTCCGGCATGGATCGCACCCAAGACATCGACCAGCACAACCTGACGGTCGATGCGGGCAAAGTGGTCACGGAAAAACGGTTTTACGACTTGCGCCTTGTAAGACTCGAACCGCCGCTCGAACGCGCGCCAAAGCGACTTGCGAGCCGGACGATCCACGAAAGGAAGCGGTGCAAAGGTCAAAACGGGTGAACCGGCCAGATCCCCGGGCAACAGAAAACGCCCTGGTGTGCAATCGTAGAACCCGGCGGCCCGAGCCGCTTCAAGATAGGCTGCGAAATCTTGGGCCAAGGATTGCGCAACCGGCTCGTCCAAAGCGGCCGCGGGGTCACAAGCAGCCATGGCCGCAAGGAAGCCTTGCGCCTCTGACCGAGCTTCGATCCGCGTGAGCACTTCTTCGGACCAGTCGGCAAAGGTTTTGTCCAGCAGCGCCAGATCCAGTAGCCATTCTCCGGGATAGTCAACAATATCGAGGTGAACGGTTCGGGTGCCCTGAAGTCCAGCGAGCAACCCCCGTGGACGGACCCGAAAGGACAGCCGCAACTGGCTGACGGCGCGTGTGCTGTCCGGCCAGCGCGGGTCTGTTGCACTCAATCGATGCAGATGCTGTTCGTAATCGAAACGTGGCACCGTATCGTCCGGCTGCGGCTGCAGAAACGCTGCCTCAATACGGCCATCTTGAACGGCGACCATGTTTTGCATGCGCCCTCGATCCTTCAGGTTGGCCACCAAAGAGGTGATGAAAACCGTCTTGCCCGAGCGTGCCAACCCAGTGACGCCCAAACGGATGACTGGTTCGAACAGCGTTTCCGACACCGTGTCTCGCACGCCGTCTGCCGTGCGCTGAACGACGTCAGCAATCTGTGATATGACCACTTCGTTCCTGCCCCTTTGGTTCGTGGGCAAGATAGGCGCGACGCGCCCTTGATGCCAGCCTCGACAAAGGCTTGCCCCGCCGGGGCACGCGGGATACCTGCAGGATCATGCCTCGATACGCGCTGAAAATTGAATACCATGGCGCCCCGTTTGCCGGCTGGCAGCGGCAACGAGGCTTGCCGTCGGTTCAAGGCCGCATCGAAGAGGCGCTCGCCCGTCTGGAACC
>CAWUIW010000408.1:0-2014 GCA_963922515.1 uncultured Rhodobacterales bacterium
TTTACGCGGCGGCGCTTTAACAGGCTCCGGCGGTACGGTCTCGCCTCGCATGATCGCGTCATGCTGCGGTTCATTGGTCAGCACGACATTGGCGAGCCGGTTCTGGTCGCGGTATTGCGGGTCGGAGGCACGCTCCACCATGATCCGCCCCACGAACGTAATGCCGTCAAGTTGCTTAAGGCTGGGTAACACCCGCTTGGCTTGCGTGGCTGCGCTTTTATCCTTGGGATCGAGCCCAAGCGAGCTGTCGATCATCGCCCTAAAGGCAGCTTTTGAGATCTTCCAGCCGATGGACTGGCCTCTCTCATCCACCTTTCCGCCTGAGATGATGAAGTTTTGCCAGAACTTGCGGCGGGCATACGGGCCTTCGAGGATCGTAAGCTCGCAGTCCAGCATCATGGCATCGCCGGTTTTCGAAGCCTTGAGCAGCTTGGCATCCATTGGCACGCCGCCATCTACACCGCCCGGGCGGATGTGCAGGCTCATTCTGGCAAAGGTGCCATCGGGGATTAATTCGCCGACGGGTGGCATTTGCGGCTGGGCGTCGTTGAAATCATAGCTCATGTTTTTTGCCTCTGTGTTTTACGGAAAGAAAGTTTCAGTGGGACGCAGAACAGCTGTCGATCTTTGCGAGCAACGCGCCGAGATCGGGTGGTTCGGTGATATCCAAACGGCCGGAGCGGTCCTTGGCGGGAAGGCCCCATGGATTGCCGGATTTGCAGACCAGCCGCCGCTCAGAGGCGGTTTCGTCTAGCTTCCAGCCGCCTTCGCCATCGCTGGCAAAGAGCTGCATCGAGACGACCTGGTCGACGATGCCGGGCAACTCCCGGCCGGCTTTGGAGCCTTCCATCTGTGGCTGCCAGCTTGTGGCGCTGAATTCATCGGTGACTTTCTCAAGCACACCGACAAAGATCACCGTCTTGCCGCGGGCATGCTGGAGATGTTTCAAAGCCTGGATGACTTCGCGGCCTAACAGGCCGTAAGCGCCGCGCACATCCGGCTTGCCGGTGCGCTCAGAAAACGCTTCCGGCTGCTGGCGGGCGTAGGCCATGGCCTGGCGGGTGAGGTCGGTGATCGAATCCACAAAGACGATGCGCTTTGCGGCAAAAAACGCTTCAATGCCGCTGTCGCGATGCTGCCCCTGCAGCCAGGCGTGATAGTCGCTGCCATACCAGGAGTGAGGATGCTGCGCTGGGTCGGGCCCGCCGATGAGGACGGCCAGGTCGCGGAACTCTGTGAAGCTGCGCACCGAGATCGAGTCGCCACGCCAGTCCTGCACCGACTTCATGCCGGCCTCGAGATCGAGACAGACAGTCTCGTCGGCAGGCAATGTTTTGAGCAACGTGGTCTTGCCAACGCCTGGCGGCCCGAAAATAGCAAGCGAGGTTTTGTTTTCTGCAGCCGACAATCGTTCGTCGGCGGTGATAATGCGAAAAGCCATAAATATGCTCCGTGTTTGCATGAAAAAGGCGCAGCGGCGGGTTGACCGGGTGCCGAAGGGGAACCTGCCCGGCGGCAACACCAGTGTTGAACTGTTGTGTTGAAGACTAATGTTCTGCGCGGGCGTCCCGCCGCTGCGTATTACCGGTCTCGGATCTCGAGCCGGCAAACGGGGTTGGCGGTGTCAGGAGGCATGGCAATCATCACGCGGCCTCCTTGTCAGAAAGCAGGCTGTCCAGCGGGATGGGTGTGTTCTGCGGCCTGGTTCGCGCAATAGCGATGTAGGCAAAGTCATCAACGCCAAGCCGGCGCTGGACGAGATCCACAAAGCCGGCCTCGAAGGCGCGATAGGCGGCTATGGCGAGCGCTTCGAGTTGCAGGCGTTCCTCTTCCGGCACGGTCGTGGCTGTCGTATCGATCCCGAGAAAGCCTCGGTGATAAGCAAGGCGATCTCCGGGGGCAGCCTGGCCAAGCCAGGCGCAGAACTCGATCTCGGTGAAAGGTTGCGGCCAGACCGTAGCGCAATAGGCCGCCACCTGGCCGGTTGCCCAATTATCGCGGTGGAGCATCATGC
>CAWUIW010000409.1:0-1969 GCA_963922515.1 uncultured Rhodobacterales bacterium
GTCGCCGTCGTGGGGGCCTGATGGCTGGGCGTTGCAAAGACAACGTCGGTTTCGTCAGGCAATGCAGCGGGCGGCAACCCATCGGCGTCAACGTGTATCGGAGAGATATGGGCACCCGAATGCGCGAGAATATCGCGCAGAGCGTGATAGCAAGGCTCCTCGATTGCCGCAGTGCGTCCCGGTCCCAAAAGCAGACGTGCCGCCAGCCACAGCGCGTTCTGCGCGCCCATGGTGATCAAGATCTCTTCAGGTCGCGCAGAGATGCCGCGGCGCGGCAGCGTGTGCCGCGCAATAAAGTCGATCAAAAGCGGATCATCTTGATCATAGTAATCCGTGGTCAGCGCGGTGAAATCCTTTTGACCCAGCGCCTGAACGGCACACATCCGCCAGTTCGCATGGTCGAACAGCGTCGGGTCGGCTTGCCCATAGATGAATGGGTACTTGTAGTCCTGCCAGCGGGCTGGTTTTTGAGGGGTGTCTCCCCCCGTAAACCGCTCTGTCAGCGCTGCAGACCAGTCGACAGCATCCGCTCGCTTCTGCGGCGGTGTATACACGGGTGGTACCGGTGCGTTTTCTGACACGAAGTAGCCGGATCGC
The DNA here is from genome assembly GCA_963922515.1 of uncultured Rhodobacterales bacterium. Lineage (GTDB taxonomy): Bacteria > Pseudomonadota > Alphaproteobacteria > Rhodobacterales > Rhodobacteraceae > JACOMT01. Next base: position 598 of record CAWUIW010000409.1, read on the forward strand.
CCGCGCGACGTGAGATAATCGTTGGCCAAGAGCTCTGTATAGGCGAGCGTCACCGTGATCCGGCTGACCGATAGATGCGCGGCAAGTTTGCGTGATGATGGCAGCCGCTCACCTTTGTGAAATCGACCTGAAAGAATGCCTTCTGCAATCATCTGCTGGATCTTTGCCTGCAGAGTGCCGGAAGCGTCAGGATTCAGAAAGAACGTCTCAACAGAGATGGCCATCCATGTTATTTAGGCTGGACTTATTGCAAGTTCAATTTGGCCTTAGCGACATCGCGGAACTATTCGATGCCCTTGCTGGCTTCGGCGCTGATCCGATCAAGCAACGCTTCAGCACTCGCGGTAAAATCAAACTCTGGCAACCAATCCCAATCGCGCCGCGCAGGTGTCGTATCCTGGGCGTTGGGCCATCGGCGGATCAGGCTATCTGCAACCGGGTTCGGATCGAAGCTGGCGTTAAACCCTTGGACACGTGCCGATAAAAGCTCGGCGATCTGGGCCGCTGTCACCGTATAGGCGTGAAGATTGTACGCCGGCTCTTGCAAGCGCTCGCGGTTTGCCAAGGTGATGTTCACCAAGCTCGTGACCACGTCGTCCAGGAAAAGGTTGGACGCGCCGGTGTCAGGAGAGACCGGGAAAGTGAAATGTCCTGTTTCGATCGCGGCACGAAACGCGTGTGACGGGTAGGCCGTGACCGCGCCGGTGGGGGCAAAAGGTGACAAGACCATCGGAAAGCGAAGGCAGCGAAAGTCAAAGGCCAGTTTGCTTTTCAGGTAAACGCCCATCCTTTCGACAGCCACTTTCGTTGCGCCGTATATGTTTTCCGGCCATTGGGGGGCGTCGTGCGGCAGTGGATCAGGCAGGTCCGGACCGTAAGTCGCCAATGTGCTGGCAAATACAAAGGGCCCGATACCGCGTTCGGCAGACAAGCGCATCAGGTTGACCGAGGCCGTTGCGTTGACCTCCCACGCCCGTGCCGGGTCCGCTTCGGAGCTACCCGACAACAACGAGGCAAGATGCAGGATGGCGTCGGGACGATGGTTCGCAATCACATCCGCGAGCAAGGTCGTATCGCGGATATCGCCCGGTACGATCATGTCGCGTGCCGCGGAATGTTCGCCTTCGGTTCCGGACAGGTCAAAGCTGATAACACGCGTGCCCCGTGCCTCGAACTTCTCCGCAACGAGGCGCCCCAAGTTGCCATTCCCCCCTGTGATCAGAATTCTGTTCATGCCGCTCCTCCTGTGTGGCCACTATGCCGGCTAAAGGCTCTGGTGCAATGCGACGGTGTTTGATTTTTGGGGTTGATCTGTTTGCCAAAGTAACTATAAAACTAGTTATATCGAATCTTGAGGGATTGCGAAATGATG
>CAWUIW010000410.1:0-1963 GCA_963922515.1 uncultured Rhodobacterales bacterium
ATGACTTTGGCTGCCAAAGAATGAACCGGTGCGATGTCAGTCACGACCTTTGGAACGTCCGCCATCGCAAAGGTTGTGGTTGCGCATGTGGCCAATGCGCTGGCCAAAGTTGTCCGGATTGCACGCGACACGGAATCCCCCATGTGTTATGTTATAACAGTCAAGCCGGGTTGATAGTGGCAACGTTATAACATATCAACCCCAAACCTCGCGAAACGGGATCCTAATGAGCTCGGTTGGTTTCTATTCTCATGATCACGATCGATGTATTTCAGATGCGCTGGCGCAGGTCGAAGCGCGTTGTGAAACAGACGGTTTGAAATTCACGCCGGTGCGGCGACGCGTTTTGGAGATTCTCGTCGAGAAACACCATGCGTTGGGCGCATACGAAATACTGGAGGTTCTCAAGGCAGAGGGCCTCGGTTCACAGCCGCCCGTGGCCTATCGTGCACTGGACTTCCTTGTGTCAAATGGGTTTGCCCACCGTATCGAACGGCTGAACGCGTATACGGCGTGCGCCCATCTGAGCGAGGCTCATGCGCCCGCCTTCCTGATCTGCCGGTCGTGCAAATTGGTGGCCGAGGCCCCGACCGAAATCAGCACCGGCGCTTTGGGCGAAGCGGCCCGCGAAAACGGGTTCAAGATCGAGCGCGTCGTCGTCGAAGCCGAGGGCCTATGCCCGAACTGTCGGGAAACACCCGCATGACCGACGCCCTTGTACAGGCCACCGATCTGACATTGCGATACGGTCCGGACACGGTTCTGCGCCACGTGAACATGCATGTCGATCCCGGAGAGATATTGACGATCGTCGGTCCGAACGGTTCCGGAAAATCAAGTTTGCTGCGGGCCTTGATCGGCGCGCTGCCACCAGCAGGCGGCACGGTGACGCGCAAGAAAAGCCTGCGCATCGGATACGTGCCCCAAAAACTCGCGATCGATCGCACGCTTCCTTTAACCGTTGACCGGTTCCTGAACCTGCCAAAACGGGTGGCCATGACCGAGGCCGCCACGGCGTTGGAGCGCGCGGGCATTCCGGCGGTTGGCGACCGGCAGTTGAGTGAACTGTCAGGGGGACAGTTCCAGCGCGTGCTTCTGGCCCGCGCCCTGTTGGCCAAGCCAGAACTGCTGCTGTTGGACGAGCCGACCCAAGGTCTCGACCAACCGGGCGCGGCGGCGTTCTACCAACAGATTGCAGCGGTCCGCGAAACACTTGGCTGCGCCATCATCATGGTCAGCCACGACCTGCATGTGGTTATGGCAGCATCGGACCGGGTGCTGTGCCTGAACGGTCATGTTTGTTGTCAGGGCACGCCGGCAGTGGTTGCAAGCGCCCCGGAATACCGGGCCTTGTTCGGCACGGGAACCAAAGGGACCTTTGCGCTGTATCAGCATGCGCACAATCACTCTCACGATCTGCAGCCGGCTGACAAATAATGCTGAATGACTTTCTATGGCGGGCCGCCTTGGCGGGCATTGGCGTTGCGCTGGCAGCCGCTCCTTTGGGGTGCTTCGTGGTGTGGCGCAGAATGGCCTATTTCGGCGAAGCCACGTCTCATGCTGCCATCCTAGGCGTGGCATTTGCGCTTGCCTTGAACACGGCCATCACGCCCGCCGTAGTCGGGGCGGCAATGGCGATGGCGATCACCGTGGTGTCGCTCAGCGATCGTGGGTTTGCCGTGGACACGTTGCTGGGTGTCCTTGCGCATTCGACTTTGGCCGCAGGGCTTGTTGCCGTTAATATCATGGGCGATGCGCGTCTTGACCTTGATGCCTTCCTGTTTGGCGACATCCTGGCCGTCACCCGCAGTGATCTGGCCGTGATCTGGGGCGGTGCCGTTTTGGTTCTGGGCCTGATGGCGTGGCGATGGTCCGCCATGTTGACAGCCACGTTGAACCCCGACCTTGCGAAGGCCAGCGGGATCGATCCGCGCCGCGAAGAGCTTGTCCTAACCGTTGTGTT
>CAWUIW010000411.1:0-1917 GCA_963922515.1 uncultured Rhodobacterales bacterium
GCGCCAAGCTCTGCGTTCAACTGCCAGTCACGCTTACCAAGCGCTCGAAGCTCGCCCGCAAATCTCAGTTTGCGAATTTCTGTTATCCCCAGATCGAGGGTCAACCTGTCCAACGCATCGTGGTCCGGAAGGATTTCGAACCGGGTTGGAGCATTTTGGGGCAGATCTGCGACCCGGAATGCAGTGCGGGCGGGCATGTCACGTGCTTTCGTTTCTTGAACAACAGGCGTTCGTTATGTAATCGGTTTAGAAGTCAGGCAAGACCAAGGACAAAAAAAGGACAGGCATGGCGCTGACCGTTCTCCATTCCGCTGCCCGCGTGGCCTGTGCTGCTGCGCTGATTTTCGGGTTGACGGCCTGTGTTGCCACATACCGCAACCATGGATACGTGCCGCCTGATGAATTGCTTTCGGAAATCGTGGTTGGCGTTGATACGCGAGACACGGTGGCTGAAACAGTTGGGCCGCCCTCGTCTTCGGGATTGCTGAATGACAGCGGGTTTTATTACGTGTCCAGCCGTGTGCGCAACTACGGTATGCTGGAGCCAAAGATCATTGAGCGTCGTTTGGTTGCCATCAGCTTTGACAGCTCGGGCGTGGTTCGGAACATCGAAGAGTTCGGTTTGGAAGACGGGCGTGTCGTGACGCTGCAACGTCGCATCACCGAAACGGCGGTTGTCGACGAAACATTCCTGCGTCAATTGCTGGGCAACTTGGGCAATTTCAACCCCGGTCAGTTCATTCAATAGACGGCGTCACAGCACTGTCATATTAGATGTGATAAGCGCGAGCTAATGACCCAATCTGGTGCTGGAGGTGGCAATGCCGCCGAAGAAGCCGCTTCTGTCCAAAGGCCGCTACCGCGCCGAATGCGCAACGTCGCTTTCGGAAATCTCCGAAGCGCAGGCGTTACGGACGCTGGCATTTGCCACCGGGGACACTGATGCCGACGCATTTGACCCCTTGTGTGCGCATGTCCTGATCCGCGATGTCTCGTCTGGGGCACTGGTGTGCTGTTTTCGCATGCTGGTTATGGAAAACGGGCGCGCGGTGTCCGGTAGCTACTCGGCTCAATTCTACGATCTGTCGGCGCTCGAAGGGTTTGGGGGCCGGATGGTCGAAATGGGGCGGTTCTGCATCCATCCGGACTGGACGGACCCGGATATCCTGCGCGTGGCGTGGGGGGCCATGACACGTTTTGTCGACGAAAACGAAGTCGAGATGCTGTTTGGCTGCTCCTCGTTTGCGGGCACCGAAACAGAAGAGTACCTGGACGCGTTTGCGATGCTGAAGCACCGGCATCTGGCCCCCAAACGATGGTTGCCGCGGGTCAAGGCGCCGGACGTGTTCCGCTATGCGGCTCGGTTGCGGCGCAAGCCTGACGCTAAGAAAGCCATGTTGCGGATGCCACCCTTGCTCAAGACCTATCTGATGATGGGCGGCTGGGTCAGCGATCACGCTGTTGTGGATCGGCAGATGAACACTCTGCATGTTTTTACCGGTGTGGAAATCGGGGCAATCCCGCCCGCGCGCAAACGGCTTTTGCGGGCAGTGGCGGGCTAGTTTGACCGACGGCCGTTGACGCTGTGCGCTTGGCAGTTTAGCTCGCCCAACATGGCCCGCGTTCCATTTTTGCAAATGTCTGATATCTCGCTGACCTTCGGCGGCGATCCCGTATTTTCCAGGCTTGATCTTGTGGTGCAACCCGGTGATCGCGTGGCTCTGGTGGGGCGAAACGGATCCGGCAAATCCACCTTGATGAAGGTCATGGCCGGTCTTGTCGAGCCGGATCGGGGCGATGTCGTGGTTCCGCCCGGCCGTTCGGTCGGCTACATGGAGCAAGACCCCGACATGGGCGGGCATGCCACGCTGGGCGACTTTGCGGCCAGCGGACTGGCGCCCGGTGAAATGTACCGTG
>CAWUIW010000412.1:0-1907 GCA_963922515.1 uncultured Rhodobacterales bacterium
CGGTGAGAAGAGCCGAGCCATCGAACAGATGCCTGTCAATGGGCTGCCCGGCGATGCGCAGGCACACCGCTTCGAAAGCAAGCGCTGAAACTATCGTGACGAGGAAGAGGAAAATTGCCGGCCAACCGAATTGATAAAGGCTGAATGCGGTCGCCGGCAGCAGCGCCAGAATGACAAGCATCATCACACGCGTGACGCTTGACATCGAATGGATGTGAGGGCCGCTGATGATGGCCTGGCTCTTCATTATTCTGCGGCCTCCGTTGTTGGAAATGTTGCAGCCGCTTCGGAAGCTGCGGTTTTGTCCGCTTCAGGGGCTTTCTTTGCAGCCTCAGCAGCTTTCTTTGCCGCGTCGCGCTTTTGCTTTTCGGCTTTGCGCCGCGCCATGGCTTCGCGTTTAGCGGCTGCAATACGCTCCATCCGCTCTTCGCGCTGTTTGGCAAGGCGCTTTGTTTCTTCCTGGCGGTGCTTGGTTCTCTGCTGAGAGGTGAGCTTACCCTTGGCGTAGTTGAAGGATTGGATCAGCGGAATATTCGAGGGGCAGGCATAAGAGCACGAACCGCAGGAAACGCAGTCGAGAAGTCCGATGTCGACGGCGCCATCGAGTTCCTCGCTGCGGATGCGGGCATGCAGATCCAGAGGCGTCAAACCACACGGGCAGGCATTGATGCAGCTTCCGCAGCGGATACACGGCATCACTTCGTTGCGGCGCGTTTCGCTTTCGCTGAGCGCCAGTATACCGCTGGTGCCTTTGATGGCAGGGGCGCGGACATTGGCGATGGGTTGTCCCATCATCGGCCCGCCCATGAGCAGCCGGCTGGGCGTGCCGACAAGCCCGCCGCAGTGGGCGATGATGTCGGCAATGGGGGTGCCGATCAGGACCTCGATGTTGGCGGGCCGCTTAACGGCACGGCCGGAGACGGTCAGGATGCGCGAGATCAGCGGTTGGCCGAAACGGGCCGCTTTGTGGATGGCGTAAGCCGTTGCCGCATTATGGACGACGATGCCGATGTCCGCCGTCAGGCCTCGTGCCGGTGTTTCTTTGCCCGTGAGCATCTGGACGAGATGCTTTTCAGAGCCCGTTGGGTACCTTGTGGGAGCGGCGATGACCTGGGTTTTGGCTGAAATTTTGCCGGCAGCTTCCCTCATGGCAGCAATCGCTGCGGGTTTGTTCGATTCAATGGCAACGATGACGTCGTCGACGCCCAATGCGCGGGCCATGAAGTCAATGCCATCGGCGACATCGGCGCTGCGTTCGCGCAGGAGGCGGTCATCGCAGGTCAGATATGGCTCGCATTCGGCGGCGTTGATGACCAGCCTTTCAAGTTCGAAGCGGGTTCTGAGATTGAGTTTTACCGAGGAGGGGAAGGTCGCGCCGCCCATGCCGACGATCCCGGCGGCTGCAACGCGAGCGGCGATTTCCTCGGGCGTGGCCTGCTCCGGATCCAGCGGTTCGGGTAATGTGTCCCATTGGTCGTCGCCATCGGGTCTGAGGGTAATCGTGGCGACTGGCAAGCCGGAAGGGTGTGGCGCCACAAAGCGGCCGATGGCAATGATCCGGCCGGATGTGGGAGCGTGGATTGCCGCCGAGACGCTGCCCCGTCCAACGGCCAGTAGTTGCCCCTTTTTGACATTGTCTCCCTTGGCGACGATGGGCTCGGCAGGCGCGCCGATATGCTGTTGCAGCGGGATGCGCAACAGGTTCGGCAGCGGCATTTTCTCAATTGCGAGTTCGTTCGAGAGGCCTTTTTGGTCGTCGGGATGGACCCCGCCGCGAATTGAAAACAGTTGTCCGGAGCCTGAGAATTTAGAACTTAAGAAGTTAGATCCTAAGAAGCTGGGATCTAATAATTTTGGAAATGCAAAGCTCATTATTACACCGCCTGTGTTGTCTCTAAAAACAGTTT
>CAWUIW010000413.1:0-1901 GCA_963922515.1 uncultured Rhodobacterales bacterium
CGCGCCGCCTACGCGCAAGCGGCCGAGCGCGTGATGGACGCCGTCCGCGATCTGGAACGGGCCATGCCGGCGGACAGCCGCGGTCTGGGAGACGCGGCAGATCCTGCCGAACCGGTTTCGAACTTTTCGCGGTTCGACTACATGGCCGCGGTCGAGAAATCGAAAGAGTACATTCGCGCTGGCGACATATTTCAGGTGGTGCCGTCGCAACGCTGGACCCAGGAATTTGCCCTGCCACCGTTTGCACTGTACCGATCATTGCGGCGTACGAATCCGTCGCCATTCATGTTCTTTTTCAACCACGGCGACTTCCAGGTGATCGGCGCGAGCCCGGAAATCCTGGTGCGCGTGTTTGGCAACGAAGTCACGATCCGGCCAATCGCCGGCACGCGGCCACGCGGTGCGACCCCCGAAGAAGACAAGCAGCACGAACTGGATCTTTTGGCCGATAAGAAAGAGCTGGCCGAACACCTTATGCTGCTGGATCTCGGCCGGAACGATACGGGCCGGGTGGCCAAGATCGGCACGGTGCGGCCGACCGAGGAATTCATCATCGAACGCTACAGCCACGTGATGCACATCGTGTCCAACGTCGTTGGAGAGTTGCAGGACGGCAAGGATGCGCTCGATGCGTTTTTCGCGGGTATGCCCGCGGGCACGGTGTCCGGCGCGCCCAAAGTGCGGGCAATGGAAATCATCGACGAACTGGAACCTGAGAAACGCGGCGTTTACGGCGGCGGTGTAGGCTATTTCAGCGCGGGCGGCGACATGGACATGTGCATTGCATTGCGCACGGCGCTGGTTAAGGACCAGAAGCTGTACATTCAGGCCGGCGGCGGTGTGGTGTATGACAGCGACCCGGATGCCGAGTACGAAGAAACCGTTCACAAATCGAATGCGATACGCCGGGCTGCGGCAGATGCCGCCCGGTTCGCGGACAGGTCGAACACGTAAGGTCTTCTGCGCCGTTGACCGTGCAATGTTATAACATTACACTTTTTATGGAAAGTCGGTCCCGGCTTTCGGTGTGTGTGAACAGCCGCCGGTGCGCCCCCCGCCCGGCGGCTGTTCTTTTATTCCGGTCCCTTGGTCAAAACCGCTGAAACCGGAGCAAGTGCAACCCGGCTCACCCGGTCTTGCAACCCCCAAACCAACAAAGCACTGACAGTATCAGGTTGCAGCCGCCCCATCATGATGACCGCGCCTTCCTGCCCGGCGCGAAAAGCTGCTTGATCCAGAAACCGCCGCATCACGCGAGGTGTCTGACCCGCGCCGTCGAAATCGCGAAAAACCACCGCGGCTGGCACGCCAGAGCGTTGCGCTAGCTTCTGCACGGTGTTGAAGCCCGAGTCCTGTGTGACCAGACCACGGCCCCCGTCTTTCAAGATGGCCGTGACTTGATCAGACAAGGCCCGATTGCCCTGAACGCCTGTATTGATCCCTTCCAGTAACCCGACGGATTCGGGGATCAATTCAAAGCTGCGCGCCAAAATGACTTCGGCGTCCTGGGCCGTGGCCGACAGCGGCAAGTCCGCCAGAACGACCACCTCGAAACCGGCGTCCCGGTGCGCTTGCATCTTCTCTGTGGCCGCTGGATCGGAGGGGTCTACTGCAAAAGTCAGCGGATATGGAAACTCTGCCAAGGCCTCGGCGCCCAGCGAGTCCGGCCCGTCGATCAACAGGATCGCCATCATTGGTTTGCCGTCTGCGGCGTCGAATGGCGCGGCAAAGGCCTCGATCGGCGGCGGGCCAGCGGGGGCCACCGCGTTTTCGGTGATTTGGGCGGTGTTGCGTTCCGTCAATGGCACCACGCGCTTGCCAATGGTCGGGACCAATTCGGTGCTTTCACCCTCGGCCGGAACGGGCGGCGCGGCAGGCTGGGTTGATGGCGCAGGCGCTGG
>CAWUIW010000414.1:0-1892 GCA_963922515.1 uncultured Rhodobacterales bacterium
GCCCTCGGCCGCAAAATGCCGCCGCTCAATGCCAGACCTTGTGCGAATCCATTCATCGGTCGTGTCGAGGATCGTTTCAAAGTGACTGTTGGGAACAATACGTTCCGGCAGATAATGGCCAACGCCTGCTACCACTGCTCGGGTTGTCATACTGTGGGCCTGTCCTTGCCATTGTTACTCCGGCGGTGCGCCCAAGCCGGTTAGCGCGCATCCTGATGAACGGTTGACGTAGATGCAACCCGCGCGGCGATTTTTTCAGAGAAGCCGGATTGTGCCAGTTGAAATGCAAGTTTCACGGCGGCCGAAACCCCTGTGGCATCTGCGCCGCCATGCGATTTTACAATTGTGCCGTTCAACCCGAGAAAGACACCGCCGTTCACACGTCGAGGGTCGATTCGTTTGCGCAAGCGTTGCAGCGATGTAATCGCCAACACCGAAGCAATCCGCGACAATGGCGAGAAGCGAAATGCCTCGCGCAGCAAATCTCCGATCAAGCTAGCCGTGCCTTCACCGGTTTTGAGCGCCACGTTCCCGGTGAACCCGTCTGTGACGATGACATCCACGACATCGCCGGGAATATCGCCGCCTTCGACGAACCCGATGAAGTCATAGGCAGCGTCATCGGCAAACTGGCTGATGAGTTCGTGGGCTTCTTTGAGTTCCGTACGTCCTTTGTGTTCTTCTGTCCCGACATTCAGCAAGCCAATGCGTGGACGCGGCAAATCCAACCCGTTCCGGGCATAAGATGCGCCCATGAGTGCGTATTGCAGCAGGTCCTTGGCATCCGCACGTACATCGGCCCCGACATCCAGCATGACGTTGAACCGCTGGGGGTTACGAGACGGCCAAAGCACAGCTATCGCCGGGCGATTGACGCCGGGCAGTTTGCGCAACCGCATCATGCTGAGTGCCATTAATGCGCCGGTGTTTCCGCAGGACACAGCGACCGAAGCTTCACCCAAGCGCACTGATTCCACCGCTGACCACATCGACGTGCCTTTGCCGTGCCGCATGACATGGCTGGGCTTGTCTTCCATGGTGACCACATCGGGCACATCCCGATACGAAACGCGGCCGTCGAGACGACGGCGTCGTTCGACCAGCGGGCGCAGCTGGGCTTCGGGCCCATGCAGGATAAAGGCGATGTCGGGGTTCTTTTCAGCCGATTTCGACAATCCAGCCACAACAACCGATGGGCCCGAATCCCCGCCCATCGCATCAACTGAAATCAGAATACGCCCGTTTGGTTTGGCGGTGTCAGCGGTCGATGCCGTCATGATACTGCCAAGTTACGACACCTTATGCCGCGTCTTCGTCCAAATCGATCTCTTCGGACATGGCGACAATTTCCTTGTCGTCATAGTAGCCGCAAGCCGCGCAAACGTGGTGCGGGCGCTTTAACTCTCCACAGTTGGGGCATTCATTCGGGTTTGCAGCAACCAAGGCATCATGCGCGCGGCGGTTGTTGCGGCGCGACTTGGACACTTTGTTCTGTTGGACAGCCATGTCTCAACCTTCGTCTCATCTGGGGCCGCGCTAACGATCGCGCCGGCGGTGGGTTATCGGTGTTCCGATCAGTTCGACGTGCGTTTAGGCCTCTGCCCAACCCTTGTCCAACCCTTATTCGGTGAAGGCGCGAAAATACGTCTAAATTCGGAATTGGCAAGCGGTTTTTGCACAGCTTGTCTATTCCGGTTTTTTCAATGTGTCCCGCAGTCCTGCCAATTGTGCAAATGGCCGGGTATCTTCGTCGCGCATGGCGTTTTTGCCCGGCTCGGTAAACACCGCTTCGCCCAACTCAGCTTGCGCAGCGCGCGGGTATTGCGGCACGGCCAACGCCAGCGCCTCTTGCATGACAGAGGCCACATCGATTGTGTCGCCCAGCAGTTCTT
>CAWUIW010000415.1:0-1884 GCA_963922515.1 uncultured Rhodobacterales bacterium
GCGTGCGGCGCCGGCGTTTTCGTGCTGAACCTGCCCTTCTATGTACTGGCATGGTGGCGGATGGGGTGGCGCTTTACCCTGAAAACATTTGCGGCGGTGGCGCTTGTTTCGCTCTTTTCCGAAGTGATGCCGCTGGTGATCTCGTTTGAACGGATCGAACCCTTTACAGGGGCGCTCACATCAGGGGCCGTCATCGGGCTTGGCTTGATCATCATTTTCCGGCATGGCGCGTCGCTGGGCGGCATCGGCGTACTCGCCTTGCTGCTGCAGGAAAAAGCCGGAATTCAGGCGGGCTGGGTTCAGTTGGGGTTTGATGCAATCCTGTTTGCACTGGCCTTTTTGCTGCTGGATCCGTGGCTGGTGGCGCTTTCGCTTCTGGGCGCGGCGGTGGTAAATGTGCTGGTGGCCGTCAATCATCGGCACGATCGGTACATCGGGCGTTGAGACTGCCCCGGCACAACGCTATGTCCCCTCAGCACTGATGGAGATCAAGCATGCCCGTGTTCCTTGACAGCACCGCGTCCAGCTTCGAGGCGGATTTCGCGACCTTGCTGAGCGCCAAGCGCGAAGACAGCCCGGATGTCGACGCGGTCGTGGCGGATATCATTTCGGATGTCCGCGCGCGCGGAGATGCCGCCGTCTTGGAGCTGACATCACGATTTGACCGGCTTGATCTGACGGCAGAGACGTTGCGTTTTTCTGCGGACGAGGTGCTGGCGGAAGTCGCTCGGGTCCCGTATGACGAACGAACGGCGCTCGAACTGGCCGCGGACCGCATTCGCGAGTACCACGAAAGACAACTGCCAGGCGATGAATCCTGGACTGACGATACGGGCGCGACCTTGGGTTGGCGGTGGACCGCGGTTTCGGCGGCGGGGCTTTACGTGCCGGGCGGGTTGGCCAGCTATCCGTCCTCTGTGTTGATGAATGCCATACCGGCGAAGGTTGCGGGCGTTGAGCGATTGGCGATCACCGTGCCGACGCCAGGCGGCGTTGTGAACCCGCTTGTCTTGTTGGCGGCGCAGTTGTCCGGCGTTGACGAGATTTACAGGATCGGCGGCGCGCAGGCGATCGCCGCCTTGGCCTATGGCACGCAGTCAATTGCATCGGTTGATAAGATCACTGGGCCCGGCAACGCCTATGTCGCTGCTGCCAAGCGGCGCGTGTTCGGGAAAGTCGGCATCGACATGATTGCGGGACCGTCCGAGATTCTGGTGATTGCCGATGCCGACAATGATCCCGACTGGATCGCGCTGGACCTGATGAGCCAAGCCGAACACGATGAAAGCGCACAATCGATCTTGATCACGGACAGTGCCGGCTTTGGACAGGCGGTGGCAGCCGCGGTTGAAAAGAGGCTGGACAGTTTGGAACGCGCCACGATCGCCGGTGCCAGTTGGCGCGACTTCGGGGCAGTGATCATCGTGCGCGACTTGGACGAGGCAGCGGTTTTGTCCAACAGGATCGCGCCCGAACATCTGGAGCTTTGCGTGGCCGACCCAGATGCGCTCAGCGCTCGGTGCACACATGCAGGCGCCATTTTTCTGGGTCAGTGGACGCCAGAGGCGATCGGCGACTACGTCGGTGGACCGAACCATGTTTTGCCGACGGCCCGGTCTGCGCGATTTAGTTCGGGCCTTTCCGTTATGGATTTTTTGAAGCGGACCACGCTTGCACGGATGACACCGGACAGTCTGCGTGCTATCGGCCCCTCGGCAGAACGGCTGGCACAGTCGGAAAGCTTGCAAGCGCATGGACTTTCGGTGCGTGCCCGTCTGGACCAGTTGAACAGGTGACCGATCATGTCGCGTATTGTTGATATCGCCCTTGATGACGCAGGGCTGCCGCCGCCCACGCCAGAAATTGAACAAGAACGGCGTGTGG
>CAWUIW010000416.1:0-1861 GCA_963922515.1 uncultured Rhodobacterales bacterium
CTCCGCCATCAAAAGTCGCGTGCCGGATAAATCAGCTTGGTCTTCGATGGACGCGGCGGAACTGAACACTGGCGGGGGGGCTTGAGGTTCTTGCGCTGTTTCTAGACCTAAGCGCACAGTGAAAGTTGACCCTTTGCCCAGTGCGGACACAAGTTCAATGTCACCGCCCATTTGCCGCGCAAGGGCGCGCGAGATGGCCAGCCCCAAACCAGTGCCCTCGACCGCGCGTGTGCTGGTGTTGTCGACTTGCTCGAAAGCGGCAAAAATTGAGGCCTGTTTTTCCGCAGGTATACCCGGACCCGTATCGATGACCGCGATATGAAGTGGCGTCTCGCCGCCCACTTGACGCACGCGCAGTCCGACTTGGCCGTTGGGCGCGAACTTGATGGCGTTCCCCACAAGGTTCAGCAAAATCTGTCGCAATCGGCTGGCATCCCCGACATAAGTCGTGGCTACGTCATCTGGATAATCGATCCAAGTTGTCAGCCCGTGGTTATGCGCTTGCGACTGCAAAAGTGTCAGAACGTCTTCTATCAGGCTGCGCAGTGAGAACGCCTCGGTCCGTAACGTTATCTTTTCCGCGCGCAGTTTGGAAAACTCGAGAATGTCATTGATAACGGTCAGCAGAGAACGCGCGGAATTGAAGATCGTGTTTGCAAAAATGGTTTGATCCGCATCCAGCTTGGTGTCGCGCAGCAGCTCGGCCATACCCAGAATGCCGTTCATGGGCGTTCTGATTTCATGGCTCATGTTGGCCAGGAACCGCTCTTTGGCTTCTGCGGCTTCCAATGCCTCATCCTTGGCAATTTCGGCCACCTGCCAAGCGGATTCCGCCTTTCGCTTGGCTTGCTTCAACGCGGCCGCCTGCTTTTCCAATGCGACTTGCTGCTGTCGAAACTCGGTCACGTCGGCGCGTAGGCCCACCAAATCGCCATTGGGCGTTTCCACGTCATGAATCAAAATGTGCCGACCGCCGGGCAAGGCCCGATCTACAGGGCGCTTCTGGCGGCTGCTGCGGTCGAGTCGTTCGGCAAGCCACGCATCTTCGCGCCCTGCCGCTTCTGGGTATTGGCCATTTTCCAGCCCGTAGCGCATGATCTGCTCAAAGGTTGCCCCCTTTTTTATAGCCGGAGCGGATGCGGCATAGAATTCAACGAACTTGTTGTTGAAAACGACCAATGTGTCGTCGCGGTCAAACATTACAAAACCTTGCGGCAAGGCTTCGATGGCATCCCACAAGCGCTGCTGCGCCAACTCTGCCGCCAGCTTTGCATCTGCCAGTTCTTGATTGGCGGTGGCGGTTGGCCGACAAAACCAGGCCCAATACGCGGCTCCGTTGTCGCCGATCATGATCCGTTCTGTTCTGGTGTCGGCCCAGAAACTGACATCATTTTTTCCGTTGAAGTGAAGCACGCCTTGAAACGGTGTCCCGTTTTCATGGTGTTCAAGATTGCCAGTATTAATTGAATGGATGTCGTGCCTGGCCAACAAGCGGTGCATTGGCGTTCCAGCCAACTCGTCACAGGTGTACCCGCACAAGTCGGTCGCGGCCCTATTGGTCCAGATGATGGGCGCGTTTTCCGGTGAGTGTGAATGCGGTTTTGTCAGGAACACCGCATCGCTTGCAAGGTCCGCAACATGTGAGATCAAGTGCTGCAGACTCACTCACCCGTTCTCCTGTCACATCAATGTCTTTGAGTGACGCAGTACAGTTAAAATCTTGTGAAAAAGAGAAACCGGACAGGTATTTGGCCCGCACCGCGATGGAACGGTCCAGGCCGGATCAGTACGGCAAGATCACGGCGTCGATGACATGAATAACGCCATTGTCGGATTCAATGTCAGCGGTGACCACGGTGGC
>CAWUIW010000417.1:0-1860 GCA_963922515.1 uncultured Rhodobacterales bacterium
GGGACGCATCGGCGTCACTGCCAGACGACGCGCCCCGGGCTTGACCCGGGGCCTCCCAGCTTACTGCCACGCCAAGTCGCGGCGTACCGGCTTGGCTGTACCATCGTTTGAACTGCGTCAAGTCGCGCCCGGTGACATCTTCAAAGACTTTCAGCCAGTCCTCAATCGTGCAAGCTTGCCCGTCGTGACGGTCAAAATAGAGTTGCAATGCCTCGGCATAGGCCGCGTCGCCGACAAGTCTTTTCAGCATGCCGATCACTTCAGCGCCCTTCTCGTAAACGGTGGCGGTGTAAAAGTTGTTGATCTCCTGAAAGCTCTCGGGCCGCACCGGGTGGGCCAGCGGGCCGTTATCTTCGGGGAATTGCCGGGCCCGCAGGTCGATCACGTCGCCGATGCGTTTGACCGGCGCGCTGCGCATGTCGGATGTGAACTCGCTGTCGCGGAATACGGTCAGGCCTTCTTTCAGGCACAGCTGGAACCAGTCCCGACAGGTGATGCGGTCGCCGGTCCAGTTGTGGAAATACTCATGCGCGATGATTGCCTCGATCCGCTCAAAGTTCATATCCGTCGAGGTTTCGGGGCTCGCCAGAACGGCCGAGGAGTTGAAGATGTTCAGCCCCTTGTTTTCCATCGCGCCCATATTGAAGTCGTCGACCGCGACGATGTTAAAGATGTCAAGGTCATATTCACGTCCATATACCTGCTCGTCCCAGGTCATAGACTTTTTCAGCGCCTCCATTCCAAAGGCGCATTTGTGTTCGTCGCCGGGGCGTACCCAGATATTCAGCTCCACCTCGTTGCCGGACCGGGTTGTAAACCGGTCTGGGTGGTTGATCAGGTCGCCTGCGACAAGGGCAAAGAGGTAACTGGGCTTGGGCCATGGATCATGCCATTCGGCCCACCCATCGCCTGTGCCCTTGGGGTTTCCGTTAGACAGCAAAACCGGCAGGTCACCTTCAATACGCACGGTGAACGTGCTCATCACGTCCGGCCGGTCCGGGTAATAGGTGATTTTGCGAAACCCTTCCGCTTCGCATTGCGTGCAATACATGCCTTTGGACATGTAAAGACCCTCGAGCGCCGTGTTGTTTGCCGGATCAATCTCCACCTCTGCCTCCCAGACAAACGGGGTGGCCGGGACGGCGCAGGTCAGTCCCTCCGGCGTTAGGTGCGGCGACACATCCGCGCCGTCGATCCGGGCAGAGATCAGGTTCAGGGCCTCGCCATGCAGAAAAAACGTGGTGTCTGATGCATCTGGATCGGGGCGAAACGCGATGCGGCTTTTCACACGTGTCGCGTGGGGCGACAGCTTGAACGTCAGATGTACGGTGTCGACCAGAAATCCGAAGGGTGTGTAGTCTTTCAGATAGATCGTCGTCGGGGCCGCGTCGCGCATCGGTCTGCCTTTCACTCTCAGGAACGCCGCGACGGTAGAAAGGTTGTGCAGAGCCTGCAAGCGGGCTTTTCGCGGCGCGGCTTTCCGCTATGTGCCCCGCTATGCGCAGCGCTGTCATCATGTGGTTCAAAAGGGATTTGCGGGTCACCGACCATGCGGCACTGGCATGTGCCGCGGAACTCGGACCGGTGGTGCCACTTTACATTGTGGAGCCGGGATACTGGCAGGAGCCGGACACGTCGGGCCGCCAGTACGCGTTTTTGTCTGAATGCGTGGCAGATCTTTCGGCGCAGCTGACACGGCTTGGGTTGCAGTTGTGCATACGGGTCGGCGATGCGGCCGCAGAGCTGGAACATGTGCGCGCCGCAACAGGGGCGACGCGACTTGTGAGCCATGAAGAGACCGGCAACGCGTGGACCTTTCGGCGGGACCGGGCGGTTGCTGACTGGGCGCGGTCCCAGGGG
>CAWUIW010000418.1:0-1829 GCA_963922515.1 uncultured Rhodobacterales bacterium
CGG
Source organism: uncultured Rhodobacterales bacterium (assembly GCA_963922515.1). Classification (GTDB taxonomy): domain Bacteria; phylum Pseudomonadota; class Alphaproteobacteria; order Rhodobacterales; family Rhodobacteraceae; genus JACOMT01. Next base: position 4 of record CAWUIW010000418.1, read on the forward strand.
CTCTACGACCCGGATAGCGTATCGCGCGATACAAAGATCAAGGCCAGCTTGAAACAGGACGGGATCGAGGCGCGATCCTTCGCCGGGCACCTGATGTTCGAACCTTGGACCGCCGAGACGAAAACAGGCGGTTTCTACAAGGTTTACACCCCCTTCTGGAAGTCGTTGCAAGGGCGGTCGGTTCCGGACATGCTGGCGCCTCCGGCGCATGTTCCAGCACCCGGGACCTGGCCGAAATCAGAGGCTCTCGAGGACTGGAAACTGGGGGCCGCGATGAACCGGGGGGGCGATGTTGTCCTGCCTTATGCGCGCGTCGGATCGCAAGCAGCGCTGGACCGGCTTGAATGGTTTATTAACACGCGAGTAGCAGCCTATGCGTTGCATCGTGACCTGCCCGCAGAAGATGCGACGTCGGCCTTGTCCGAAAACCTGGCCTTGGGCGAAATTAGCCCGGCGCGGTGCTGGCACACGACGGCACGGTCAGCTGCCGCCGGTTCAACCGGGGCCGAGACGTTTCGCAAGGAATTGGTCTGGCGTGAGTTCGCGTATCATCTGATGCATCACACCCCCCATATCACCACGCAAAACTGGAAACGCGTCTGGGACGCGTTCCCGTGGAACATCGACGCGGACCATCCTCATGTGCTTGCCTGGCAACAAGGCCGGACCGGAATACAGTTTGTGGATGCCGCGATGCGCGAGATGTATGTCACCGGCCGCATGCACAACAGGGCTCGCATGATTGTCGCGAGTTACCTGACCAAGCACCTCATGACGCATTGGCGGATCGGGCAACAGTGGTTCGAGCAGTGTCTGATTGACTGGGACCCGGCCAGCAATGCGATGGGATGGCAATGGTCTGCCGGGTCGGGGCCCGACGCAACGCCGTATTTCCGCGTGTTCAACCCGGTCACGCAACTCGACAAGTTCGACAAGGATCACCGCTTTACGCGACGGTGGCTGGCCGAACTGCGATCGGACCCGTCCGATGAAGCGCTCAGTTTTTTCGATGCGATTCCGCGCCGTTGGCGTTTGTCGCCCAGCGATGCCTACCCAGCGCCCATTGTGACGGCCGAAGCCGGGCGCAAAGCGGCGCTACACGCTTACGAAAACCGGAAATTCTGATGAATCACCATATAGTTGACTTGTTCAAGCCGGGCTGTAAGCCTAGCCTGACACGAACCGGGGATGAGGGGGACGAATGATCCTGACCAGTGCCGAGGGGCAAACACATTTGCCTCGCTATTTTTCTGCCGTTTTCGACATGGCCAAGGCCATGCAGCATGGTCGGTTGGACATTCACTTGCCAGACGGTCGGGTGTTTCGGGCCGAAGGCACGGCCCCCGGCCCGGTGGCCGAGGTACACATCCACAATCCCGACATCTTTGCCCGCATGTTGCGAGAGGGCGATCTGGGATTTTCCGATGCGTATCTCGATGAATGGTGGAGCACGCCGGACCTGCAGGCATTCATGGATCTGATCCATCACGACAACACCGCCATTTACGATGGATTTCCGGGGGTAAAGCTGGTGCAGTTCTATGAGCGGATGCGGTTCTGGTTGCAACGCAACCACAAGTCCCAAGCGCGCAAGAACATTTCCTATCATTACGACCTTGGAAATGATTTCTACCGCCTGTGGCTTGATGACACGATGACCTATTCCAGCGCAATATTTGAAACCGGCCAGGAAAGCACAGAACGGGCGCAAACGGCGAAATACGCCAGCATGGTCGATCAAATGGGCGCGCGCCCGGGTGACCATATTCTTGAAATTGGATGCGGCTGGGGCGGGTTTGCAGAGTACGCAGCGCGTGAGCGCGGGC
>CAWUIW010000419.1:0-1802 GCA_963922515.1 uncultured Rhodobacterales bacterium
CCATCGCACCGCAATGCATGCTGTGGCAAACCTCGCCAGCCGCGACCGAGATGGAAACGCGCATGATGGACTGGTTGCGGCAGTCGTTGGGGCTGGCGGATGGCTTTTCCGGCGTGATCCAAGACAGCGCGTCTTCCGCGACGCTGGCCGCGGTGCTGACCATGCGGGAAAAGGCCCTGGCATGGATCGGCAACGAACAAGGTTTGTTCGGGCAAGCCCCGTTGCGCATCTACTGTTCTTGCGAGGTGCATACGTCGATTGACCGGGCCATCTGGATCGCTGGCATCGGTCAGGCCAACCTTGTGCGCGTTCCGACCGAAGGACCGTGGCGTGGCATGATACCGGCCGCGTTGGACGAATTGATTGAAAAGGACAAAGCCGCCGGGCTTTTGCCGGCCGGCGTGATCCTGAGCGTCGGCGGCACCAGCACAGGCGGCACAGACCCGGTTTCAGACTGCCTCGACGTGGCCGAGAAACATGGGCTTTACACACATGTTGACGCGGCATGGGCCGGATCAGCCATGATATGCCCCGAATATCGCGCCTATTGGCCGGGCGTCGACCGGGCTGACAGTATCGTCTTTAACCCCCACAAATGGCTTGGCGTGCAATTCGATTGTGCCGCCCATTTCCTGAAACATCCAGAAGACCTGGTCCGTACCTTGGCCATCAGCCCGGAGTTTTTGAAAACTCATGGCACCGAGGGGATCGTCAATTATTCGGAATGGTCAGTGCCTTTGGGCCGCAGGTTCCGAGCCCTGAAAATCTGGTTCTTGCTTCGCGCCTATGGCTTGGAAGGCCTGCGCGCGCGCATCCGCAACCATGTGAAATGGTCAGTGGCCTTGCATGACCGGCTGGCCGCCACGCCCGATTTTCAAATCATCACATCGCCGATGTGGTCACTGTTCACCTTTCGCTATGCGCCGCGGGGCGTGCCCGATCTTGACGCGCTGAACCTTGAATTGGTCAATGCGATTAACGACGACGGTCGCATCTACCTGACGCAAACGCGGGTCGACGGCACGTTGGCGATCCGGTTTCAGGCCGGGCAGTTTGAAACCACGGAAGCGGACGTGCAGATGGCCTATGATGCGATCACCGACATCGCGGCCCGTCTGACCCAATGAAGTTTGTTTCATTCTTTGCTGGCGGACAGGCCCTTTATGGCGTTGAGAAGGAAGGCGGAGTGGTCGCGCTCACGTCGGCCTTTCCCAATTGGCCCAGCCTGCGCGACGTGATTGCGGCCGGAGCGCTGCATGATCTGGCTCTCGCCGCGCGAAATATGCCGGTTACGTATGCGCGTGGGACGTACGAGTTGAATATTCCGGTGCCGAATCCGGAAAAGATTATCTGTGTCGGGGTGAACTTTCCTGACCGAAACGCAGAGTACAACGACGGCTCAGAGCCCCCGCAGCATCCATCGCTTTTCCTTCGGCTCCCGCGGTCCTTTTCAGCGCATGGACAAGTCTTGATCCGTCCACCGGAAACACCGCAGCTTGATTACGAAGGAGAGATCGCAATCGTGATCGGCAGAACAGGCCGCAGGATCGCTGAAGACCGCGCCTATGATCATATCGCGGCGTTGACCCTCTGCAACGAAGGCACTTTGCGTGACTGGGTCCGGCACGCAAAGTTCAACGTCACCCAAGGTAAGAACTGGGACCGATCCGGCGCGATGGGACCGCACCTTGTGCCATTTACATCACCCGCGCAAATCGACGACATTCGATTGACCACACACGTCAACCAAGAGCTGCGCCAGGACGACCGAACCAGCCGAATGGTTTTTCCGATCCGCAAAC
>CAWUIW010000420.1:0-1801 GCA_963922515.1 uncultured Rhodobacterales bacterium
AGCGTCGAACTCTGGGGTAGAGCCGTTGCAGGCCAGCCCCGCCAACCCGGCGCCTGTCCTGTTGAACAACCCGGGCATCTCGGACGAGAATGATTTCGGCGCAGTTGCATCGCGCCAGACCATTGAAAGTGACGCGGCTCGGATCGAAAACCAGCGCCAGCAACGCGTGCAGGTTAGCCCGACCGCCGTGCCGGAACGGCCGTCTGGCACACAGCCGAACATTGTATCTTATGCTTTGACAACACGGCATGTCCGGGGTCAGCAGCAATACACGCGCGTCGGCATCAACCTGCCGCAACGCGCAGAGCGCAACTGCGCTCGCTACGCGTCCGCCGATCAAGCGCAAATCGCCTTTCTGGAAGCCGGCGGGCCGTCCAGAGATCGGCTCAATCTGGATGCTGACGGCGACGGCTTCGCCTGCGCGTGGGATCCGGCGCCATTTCGCGCTGCGGTGTCCAACTGATCGATCGGATCTGGCATCCGTCCCCGAATTTTGGCAGTCGCCGAAACGGGTTGGAGCCAACGCTGGTTGTTTTGCACTACACAGCCATGACGGATGCACGCGCCGCGTTGCGTCGCCTGTGTGACCCCGCGACCGAAGTCTCAGCGCATTACCTGATTGGGCGGGACGGCACGACATGGCAGATGGTCGACGAAGCAGATCGCGCCTGGCATGCCGGTCAGGGCAGTTGGGCCGGGCAGGATGACATCAATTCAAGATCGATCGGGATCGAATTGGATAACACGGGTGATCATCCGTTTGCCGCCCCTCAGTTCGATGCGCTCGAGGCCGTGTTGGCTGATATCCTGCAACGGTGGTCAATACCGCCGCGGGGCGTGATTGGTCACGCGGATATGGCACCTGACCGCAAAAACGACCCGGGTCCGCGGTTTGACTGGGCCCGTTTGGAACGCGCCGGGTTGGCAGCACATGCAGACCGCGCAAGCCCAAGGGCGCCGGACCGCGCAGAGTTTCGACGTGATGCTGTGGCCCTGGGTTATCCGGGTGAGGCAAGCGATAGCGGCCTGTTGGCCGCCGTTCGGGCAAGGCACCGGCCGTTTCTGCGTGGGCCGCTCGCGGCAGAAGATATGGGGCTGCGATGGGCGCTTGATTGACTTCTTTGCCGTTTGCCACAGGTGCAAACGGACGCAAGACAAGGATCAAACATGCTGCGCACAGTGTTCTTTTCTATTTTCCTCCTGTCCGCCAACGCGGTATCGGCCGGACTCGTCGCCAAGTTCGACGAAGGGGCGCCAAAGGATCGTTTCAGTTTTACCAACATGGCCGCCTGTGCCCTTGGGCCGGTGGACCTGACCGTTGATCTCACCGGATCGGCCGGTGGCCTGGTGTTTGATGTCACCAGCGAGGGAGCTGGCGTAGAGGTGTTCCAACCGTTCGAGCTGGTCGCGGGCGGCGAAAACGTGTTGATCCAACCGCAGGTGATGGATGGCGATACGCAAGTGATCTTGCGTTTGTCTGGTCTTGCGCCCCGTCAAACGGTTGCCTTTACGATTGACGTGGACGACACGCTTGGACAGCGCGCCATCACGGTAAACGACAGCGAGATCACAGGGGCTTCGGTGACCTTGGCCGCCAATGGACAAACGGCGGGCGCAACATTTGACGAAACGGCCGTCGTGACAGTGCCGGTTTCTGCATGCTTGTCTTGACGGCTTCGCAGGTTTGCTCGTAAACCGCCGCTCACGCGGAAGGTTGGATGGCCGCTGCGGCGGGCGACCGCCGGAGAGGAAAGTCCGGACTCCAGAAAGCAACGGTGCCGGGTAACGCCCGGGCGGGGCA
>CAWUIW010000421.1:0-1789 GCA_963922515.1 uncultured Rhodobacterales bacterium
GCAGCAGGGTGTCGACGCTGCAAACTCTGCGCTGGCCGCCCTTGGACGAAAGGTGCCCGACATCACTGTGCCCGAGGCAGAGGATGATCCTTATCGCATCGCGCCGCTCTGGTCGGTGCAGGGATCAGGCCGCGCCTGGCTGGATTTCCAGAATGACGTCACCGTCAAGGACGTGAAGCAGGCGGCGCAAGAGAACTACCGATCCGTCGAGCATATGAAACGTTACACCACCCAAGGCATGGCCACCGATCAAGGCAAGAACTCGAACGTGGCCGCGCTAGCCATTCTGGCCGATGCGACAGGGCGAGGCATACCAGAGACGGGAACGACCACGTTCCGTCCGCCCTTTTCGCCCGTGTCGATTGCCGCGCTGGGCGCAGGTGCGCAGGGCAAGGGGTTTGCCCCGGAACGGTTCACAACATCTCATGCGGCCAGCCTTCAGCGCGGCGCGCCGATGATCGAGGCTGGGTTGTGGTATCGCCCCAGCTACTTTCCGCAGCCCGGGGAAAAAACCTGGCGCGAAAGCTGCGATCGGGAAATCGGGTACGTGCGCGAGGCGGTGGGCGTTTGCGATGTATCCACCTTGGGCAAGATCGACATCCAGGGACCGGATGCGGGGGCGTTTCTGGACTTTGTCTACACAAACACGTTCAGCACGCTGAAACCGGGCCGCGTACGCTATGGTCTGATGTTGCGCGAAGATGGGCATGTTATGGATGACGGAACGACGGCGCGCTTGTCGGATACGCATTTCGTGATGACCACCACTACGGCTGCAGCCGGGCAGGTGATGACCCATCTGGATTGGGTACAACAGGCTTTGAAGCCCGAGCTAGACGTGTCCTTTATCTCTGTGACCGAGCAATGGGCGCAGTTCGCGGTGGCCGGTCCGCGGTCGCGCGAGTTGCTGAATGGTTTGCTGGATGAACCGATCGACAATGACAGCTTCCCGTTCATGGCCTGCGGCCCAATTTCCGTGATGGGTGTGGAGGGCCGGTTGTTCCGCATCTCGTTTTCCGGTGAACACGCGTACGAGCTTGCCGTGCCCTCCCGTTACGGCGACAGCCTGTTTCGTGAGCTGGTCGCACGGGCCGAGGGACTGGGCGGCGGCGCCTATGGCATGGAAGCGCTGAATGTTCTGCGGATTGAAAAAGGCTTCATCACGCATTCCGAAATTCATGGGCGCACCACCGCGTTCGACATTGGAATGGCGCGCATGGTCTCGGCCAAGAAAGACTGCATTGGCAAATCCATGAGCCAACGGCCGGGGCTGGTTGATCCGGACCGGGAACAGCTTGTCGGGCTCAGCCCTATCGGTTCAGTCAAACAGATCACCGCAGGCGCGCACCTGTTCACCGGGGACGACCCAGCCATTCGCGAGAACGACCAGGGCTATGTGACCTCGGTTGGCTACTCACCTTCGTTGGGACAAATGATTGGGCTGGGATTTTTGCGTAACGGGGCAAACCGGCGCGGTGAAACTGTGCGCATGGTGGATCATTTGCGCGGTGTCGAAACGCTGTGCGTTGTCCAAAGCCCGGTGTTTTTCGATAAGGATGGGGAACGGGTTCGTGGCTGAATTGCTTGCAAAAAGTCCATGCGCGGGGCTGTTGCCGCTTGAGATTGGCACCGTTTCGTTGACCGAGGTTCATGCCCCGGCGATCTGGTCGGTTTCCGCGTATCGCCGGCAGGCCGAGGCGGCGGCGCATATGCTTCAGTCGTGTCATGGCATGGCGTGGCCGGCCCCGAACCGCAGCACAGGGCGCGCCGACGCGCGTGCCGTTTGGTT
>CAWUIW010000422.1:0-1778 GCA_963922515.1 uncultured Rhodobacterales bacterium
GTCGACAGCCTGTCATCCGATTATGCCACGCTCTTCAATGCCTATGAGGCCCTCGTCCCGGAACCGGATCAGCGCTCTGTTTTTGGTGGTACGGCGGCGCATTTCTACCGGTTGGTCTAGACGCTTTTGATCTGCGCCATAGCGCAAATGTGCTAAGCTGTCGGAGTATGTGCAACGACAGGAGGCCGGTATGGCCATTGCAGATCAAGTTCCCACACAATCGGGTTTCGCGGCAAAGACCGACGCGGCAGACATCGTTTCAGAGGTCGACCTTACGGGAAAAACCGCAATCGTCACGGGCGGGTACAGCGGCATTGGACTTGAAACCGTCCGATGCCTGGCAGACCGCGGCGCACGCGTGTGGGTGCCGGTACGCACACCAGAAAAAGCAAGGGATGCATTGACCGAGCTTGACGGCGACGTGTGTTCGGCCCCTATGGATCTGTGTGATCTGGCGTCGGTTCGAAGGTTCGCGCAAACCTACTTGGACACGTCCGATACTCTGGATTTGCTGATCAACAATGCCGGTATCATGGCCTGCCCGGAAGCACGGGTGGGCCCGGGGTGGGAATCGCAATTCGCGATCAACCATATGGGGCATTTCGCCTTAGCCGATCAGCTGATGTCTGCGCTGCGCAATACTGCGAAGGCCCGGGTTGTCGCGTTGAGTTCGACCGCACACAAGCTGTCCGGCATTCTATGGGACGATATTCAATTCGAACGGACCGCGTATGACAAATGGGTAGCCTACGGCCAAGCCAAGACGGCCAACGCCCTTTTTGCCAACGCACTGTCCCGCCGCCTGAAAGACACAGGCGGACATGCGTTTTCGGTGCATCCCGGCGGGATATTCACACCGTTGCAAAGGCATTTGCCCAAAGAAGAGATGATGGCGTTGGGCTGGCTTGACGCCGATGGCACGCCCAGTGAACTGGCCAAGCAGGGCTTCAAGACACCCGAACAAGGCGCTTCAACGACGGTCTGGGCCGCGACGGCGGTCACGTTGGATGGCAAGGCCGGCGTCTATTGCGAAGACTGCGATATCGCGGCCCCAACCGCCACCGACAGCCCGATGGCGCGCTATTTCGGCGTGGATGCGCATGCCTGCGACGACGATGCCGCCGAGCGGTTGTGGGCGCTCAGCGAAGATCTTTTGCAAGCAGCTTAGGGATCAATGACCACCGGACAACACAAGCGTCCGAACCGGCAAAAGCAGTGCGTGAATCCGCAAAATAAATGCATGCACCAGTCCGGTGGTGTCGATCACATGCAAACCGAACCTTTGCAACCCGCTGAGCTCAGGGTCTTGCAGGCGCTCGTGATTGCTCGTGTACACGTTCGAGACGCACTGGCTGCCCGGGATGACCTTGTCGATTCCGCCCTCGTATAACGGCTCCATACCAACGGTAATGGTCCCGGGCCGGGCCCGCGCGGCGATATCAATCAATTCATCCGTGGGCCGAAGCTGACCAGACGCGATGACATCCTGAACAGAGACAACCACCATCGGGATCACCGTGAACGGAATTGATGTACACGTGACTTCGGCCAGCATACCGGGCTTGATCACCTGGGCCGAGATTTGATCATAGCCCGCTTGCAAGCGGTAGTGGACGGACACATCCGGAACAATGATGCCTGCAGGGCGCAATATGGCGGAAACGTAATCACCCGGTTGCAACACGAATTGCTCCACCGTCCCGTCTGTTCCGGCAAAGACTTCGGTCAAATCCAGCTCGACCTGTGCCTGGTCGCGCGCTGCGATAGCGCTGGCGCGC
>CAWUIW010000423.1:0-1761 GCA_963922515.1 uncultured Rhodobacterales bacterium
GCGGCGCAGACCCAGGTGCGAAGCCGCGACGGTCGTGACCGTTCCGGACGTGCCAATGATCTGGAAACCCTCACGAGGCTGCTCTGAACTGTACGGCGAAAAATCGGCAAGCTGTTCTTCAAAAAAGCAGCTCATCAACGCAAAACGTCCTGCGTCATCGGTCACATCGTTGAACTGTTCGCGCAGCGTCGCAACGCCCAGTGGAATGGAAATCCAATCCACCACACGCGCCTTCGGGAAAGGCAGGTCGTCGGATTGGAACCCTGTATGTAGCCGCATGATGGCGCGCGGCCGTTCACGTGGCGCGATCTTTGTCAAATCAATCCAGACCAGTTCCGTGGATCCGCCGCCGATATCCACGACCAACAATTGCTCGGTCTTGGCGGAAACCAAGGGCGCGCAGGACGCCACCGCGAGGCGCGCCTCTTCCTCTGGTTCGATGATGTCCAGGGTCAACCCGGTTTCTGACCGGATGAAGCTCATGAACTCGGCGCCATTTGCGGCACGTCTGCAGGCCTCGGTCGCGACAAGACGCATGTATTTGACCTGATGCGCCCGCAGTTTCGACTGGCAGATGCGCAAGGCCTGCACCGTGCGGGCCATCGATCCACGTGACAAGCGGCCAGAGCTCTCAAGCCCCTGCCCCAATTGAACGGATTTGGAAAAACTATCTACAATATGGAACTGGCTACCTTTGGGTTGCGCAATCAACATGCGGCAACTGTTCGTACCCAGATCGAGCGCAGCATAAAGCTCTGCCGGATCAGGCACATCAGGCGCGGACTGTTCGACCACCTTTGGGAACGCGCCCGCACCGTCGGGACGCTTGGGCGCCATTTCGCCCTCCAATTTTGAAGTTGGTTTGAGCCTACGCACGAATATTTCCAAGCGCAAGCGGCTTGGATCATGCTGTGCATAACCATTATGAGCGAATTGAACTATTGTTCCGCACCTGCGCCCCTTATTTCAGCAGCAGAACCCGGGGGAAGTCGCTCTCTGTCCGGGTGATGTCGAAAACGCACTCTGTTCAGCGGCTCAGAGGGCGTAGAAGCGATCAGATTGCATAGGAATCGGCCATGCCAGACGTGACAATTGTATATTGGCGGGACATCCCGGCGCAGGTGATCGTCGGCAAAGGTCGCCGTGGGTCCAAGGTCCAGTTGCCGGAGCGTTTTGAGCAGGCGATTGACCGCGCGGCCATGCGAAGTGGCGCCGCCGAAACGGATGACTATCTGGCAGAGTGGCGTAAGGAGCCTTCGGGCAGCGTCGATGGGGACGCAGATCAGGTCGCCAAGGACACAGCGGATCGGCTGGATGCGGAATACGACAAGGATCGCGTGAAGGCCTTGATTGAAAACGACGGCTGGGCGAACGGCGCAGGCTAAGGGAGAGCGGCGAATGGCACTGTTGAATTTCAAACGCAAAGAAACCGTCAGCGACAACGGCGCGCTTGAGGCCTTCATGGATGGCTATTCGATCGAGGTGATGCCGCGCACCGCTGAGAAGGTCGAGGATTTTCGCGCGCTTTTGCCGGAAGCGACCCGCGTCTATATCGCACACATCGAGGGCACCCCAATCGAAGACATGGTGGCCACGGCCAAGCGGCTGGCGGCGGACGGGTTCAACGTGATGCCGCACTTCCCGGCGCGGATCATCAAGGACAAGGCGACGCTGGTCGACTGGATCAACCGTTACCAAGGTGAGGCAGACGTCAAACAGGCGCTTCTGCTAGCCGGTGGCGTGGCCGAGCCGCACGGTGAT
>CAWUIW010000424.1:0-1701 GCA_963922515.1 uncultured Rhodobacterales bacterium
CGCCCGCCGTATCACCGCCCAAAGCCTGCGCCAGTGGCGCCAGCTGATCTGGAACAGCCTGTTCATTGTAGGCAACCGCGTGCGGCAGGATGATCGCATGCGTGTCAGCGTGCGGCAGGCCAAGTGCTCCGCCCAGCGTGTGGCAAAGCTTGTGGTGCAGCGCCATGCCGACTTGCCCCAGAACCGTACCGCACAGCCAGGCGCCGTACAGCGTCTCTCCGCGCGCGGTCAAATCGACGGGCGATTGCACCACCTTGGGCAAAGAGGACACGAACGCGGACAAACCTTCGACGGAAAGCGCCGTCGACAGCGGGTTCCGATCCCGCGCATACAGCGCCTCCGCCGCATGGGCCATCGCATTCAAGGCACTGGTGACCGTCATCGCCGCGGGCAGGGTTCGCACCAGCTCGGCATCATAGATAATCACCTCGGGCAGAACCTTGGCGTCCGTCAACGTGGTTTTCCGGCCGTCTTGCGTTTGGCCAAGAATGGGTGTCGCTTCGCTGCCGGCATAGGTGGTTGGCACCACGATCTGCGGCAGATCCGTTCGATACGCGATAGCCTTGCCCAATCCCGTGGTGGACCCCCCACCAACTGAAACAACACAGTCCGCCGCGATCGCCGTGGCGTACGCGGCGGCTTCGGCACTGATCTCGACCGGAGTGTGCATCGCGGCCTTGGAAAAAACGCCGACCGCATCGGAGCCGATCATTTCGGCGAATTCCAGCGCGGTGTCCGCTTGTTGCGGCGTCGATAGAACCAAGGCGCGGGAACATCCCAGTCCGCGAATTTCCACGCGAATGTCGCGGCGGGCGCCAGCGCCAAAGCGAACGCGAACGGGCCGGGACTGGGCCACAAAATCTGGCTGGAAATACGACATGGACGCCTCGAATGGATCGACGTCGGCACGCTAACAGGGGAAAACATGAAACTTGATCGAATTGCGTCAGAACAATATACCAATGAGTTATGAAGATTGACCCTCGGCACTTGGAAATCGTGGCCGCCATTGTCGACAGTGGCGGCCTGACAGAAGGCGCCGAGATGCTTGGAAAGTCTCAACCCAGCCTATCACGCACCCTGTCCCAGCTCGAGGTGCGTCTGAACGCGCCTTTGTTCCACCCCGGCAAGCGACCACTGCGGCCAACCGAACTGGGCGAAGCGTTGGCCGAACAAGGGCGCAAAGTACGAGATGCCGGGATGGTGGCAACCGATGTCGCCCGGCGGTATCGCAGTGGGCATGCCGGGTTGGTCCGGGTTGCGGGATCGCCGGTGTTCATGGATGGCGTTGTCACCACCATGCTGGCCGAATTCCAGCGCCACACGCCGGACGTGCGCGTGGACCAATCCTACGGCTATGCGCAGGACCTGATCGCACAGTTGCGCAACGGCACGCTCGATATCGCGTTTTGCCCACTGCGCAATGACGAAATGCCCGATGACATCGTGTTTCAGCGTATCTTGCCTGGGCTGAATGTCATCGCTTGTCGCGTCGGCCATCCGCTGGCGCGCAAAGGCGCGATCAAGCTGTCCGACATTGCGCAGTTTCCATGGATCGCCCCGCCCCCGGACAGCCCGCTATTCCGTGACTTGCGGCGAGCCATGTCCAGCATCGGCGTCGACAACTTCCAGGTCAGCTTCTCGGGTGGATCGCTGTCGTCGGTGGTCAGCATTCTGGCAGGCTCGGATGCACTTACGGTC
>CAWUIW010000425.1:0-1693 GCA_963922515.1 uncultured Rhodobacterales bacterium
CGCCTTGCGGCGACGGCCTCTCACGGCCTAAAGGCGACGGTTTGAAGATCGAGGGCCCTGTCCCCACTTCATGTATCTGGAAAATCTGTGGCAAAGACAGGCAAGATGCAGGCTATCGAGACAGAAATCGCAATCGTGGGTGCAGGATTAAGCGGCCTTGCCATAGCCGACACCCTTGTACAGCGCGACAAGACCGTCGCTGTTGTCGAAGCGCGGGACCGGGTCGGCGGGCGCATTCTCTCCGCTTACGGCCCGTCGGACAAAGCGTTCCGCTACGATTTGGGCCCCGCATGGATATGGCCGCACAACCACCGCATGCTTGACCTGGTACATCGATTGGACCTGCCACTGATGCCGCAACATGCGACCGGAAACCTCGTATTTCAGGACGCGGCAGGATCGATCGACAGGGACCTGGCTTTTTCAACGATGGCAGGCGCATTGCGGGTTGAAAGCGGCCTTTCCCGCATTCCAGAGGCGCTCGCAGCAGGAATGCCTGAGGAGACTTTGAACCTCGGTTATCGGATCGATGCCGCGCAACTGTTGGGTGATAGGGTTCGCTTGTCCGGTGCCGGTCCAACTGGACCATTCGAGGTGTTGGCCAATCGCGCCGTCTTTGCCTTGCCGCCCCGTGTCTTGGCCAACAGGATCGCGTTCGAGCCGCGTCTGTCCGCCAGTGTTCTGCAAGCCCTGGCTGCAGTTCCAACATGGATGGCCCCACACACGAAGGTCGTTGCTGTATACGCCACCCCCTTTTGGCGAGAAATTGGCCTGTCAGGCGATGCCATCAGCCATGTCGGACCGCTCGCCGAAATCCACGACGCATCACCACTTGAAACTGCGGACCACGAGGCCGCACTTTTCGGCTTCGTTCATCCTTCTGCGCTTCCACTCGATCCAAACAGCGACGTATTCAGGCAAAAGGTTGTCGCCCAGCTCGTGGACCTGTTCGGTGCGGCGGCGAGCCATCCACTGGGCCTACACACAAAGGCATGGGCCGCTGATCCGGCGACCTCGGTTCCGGCCGACCGTCAGGCTCTCGGCGGGCATCCAACCTATCAGGCGATACAGATCAACGATCCCGATTGGCGCAGTAAAATCTTGCTCTCAGGGTCTGAAACAGCACCTGAGCATGGCGGTTTCCTCGAAGGTGCTCTTGAAGCTGCAGAACGCACGCTCAACGAACTTACATGATCAATGCAAATCCCATTCTGCAGGGGCAAGACTGCGGGCTTGCGCACCGACGGATCGCGGCTGCTCGGCCCGGGGCAACTCACCTTACGTCGCCGTTTGATTGACACGTGCGATCAGGGCGCGGCCAGTTTCCTTTCTTTCGCTATACCGGTCTACAAGATACGGCGCGATATCGCGGGTCAGCATTGCGAATTTCACCAGTTCTTCCATAACATCGACCATCCGATCGTAGTAGGGTGACGGCTTCATGCGATCATCCGCCCCAAACTGTTGAAACGCTTTGGGAACAGAGGATTGGTTCGGAATGGTGAGACAGCGCATCCAACGACCAAGAACGCGCAATTGATTGATGGCGTTGAAGCTTTGTGACCCACCGCAGACCTGCATCACCGCCAACACCTTGCCCTGAGTTGGCCTGACGGCTCCCAAAGACAAGGGTATCCAGTCAATTTGCGCCTTCATGATCCCGGTCATCGCACCATGACGTTCGGGCGAACAC
>CAWUIW010000426.1:0-1683 GCA_963922515.1 uncultured Rhodobacterales bacterium
TGATCCAGCGCAGAACATTGCGCCTGTAAGAAGGCGCCAGAGCTTCCCATTTTTGCAGCTCCAGCGTGGCCGCCAAGTCGTCCGGAACAATCAGCGCATCGACATCGTCATAGAACGACCAAAGTCCCGAAGCCTGACCATTGGCAACCGATGCTTCCCCTGACGGGTGCATCCGGCCCTCTGAACGCAGCCGTCGCACACGATCCTTGTAGCTTTTGGCCCATGCCTGTTGCTGGCGAGGCGCAATCAATTGCGCGGTTCGGTCCGCGTCTACCACAAAGCGGCGCCCATCGATCCAGCCATGTGCGATCAACGCATCCAGCACCTGCTCTCGGCTGACATACTTGTCGGGATGCGCCGCTTTCCACGTGATCAGGCGTATGCTGTCCGGCTGGCCGTGACGAGTATCCAGCCAATCCCAAAGCTGTTCTGCAGCGGTGATTTCAAGGTCATCCATAGCGCATAGCTAGACCTGCCGACGGGAAAGTCATCGACCGCTCAGTTTGGGTCGTAAGTCCATCGGTACGCCGGCGGTGTCGGTCCTTTGTTCCGCCCGCCCTGCTGCTGCTGTTCCCATGCATGGGCGAGAATGCCGACGGAGCGGGACAGGCAAAACAACCCGCGGGCCAAGGGCGGTGCAAACCCCAACTCGGCATATATAACGGCGGTTGCCCCGTCGATGTTCATTGGAATGGGGCGTTGCTTGCGGCGCGAGAGCTCTGCCTCGATGGCTTGACCAAGCCGCGCAAAACGCCCCTCGCATGCGCCGGCGGAAACGGCCTTGGCAACAAGCATCATCAGGCGTGGTGCGCGCGGGTCGACCGGCGTATGAAACCGGTGCCCAAAGCCCGGCAGTATCGGGCCATGCCCGGACATCCATGCGTCAAGGGCGTCTGTCAGCGGCGCCTTGCCCTGATCCACGAATTGCAGAAGTTCAACTGCCTGTTCCCCTGCCCCACCATGTACATCACCCAACATGTTTACGGCACTGGCCATTGCATTGTTCAGGCCGACACCACAGGTGATCGCCATGCGCGCCGTCGCGATCGAAGGGGCTTGCGGGCCATGGTCCACCGCAGCGACAAGGGCAGCTTCAAACAACTGGGCTTGCGGTTCGGTCGGGACATCGCCGCGCACCATCAGCCAGATCATCTGGGGAAACGTCAACGCGCCAATCAAGTCTTGAATGGGGCGGCCGCGAATGTCTATGCGCCCGGGTTCCATATCTATGATGGCCGTGCGCCACCAATCGGCCACATCGCTCATATCACCCCGCGCTCCCGATACGCAGCCAACTCGGTCGCGTCGATGCCCAGCGCCCCCCAGATTGCATCGTTGTCTGCCCCTAAAGCCGGTGGAGCGGTCTCCGCGGACGGGCGCGCGCCGTTCACGACCACAGGCGAACCCAGAAGCTGCAGATCACCGACCCCGCCGACCAAACCGCGCTGCATGAGTTGATCAGACGCCAGCACCTGCGGCACGGTCATCACAGGACCTGTTGGCACGCCCAAGGCATTCAGTTCTGACACCCAGTTCGCAGAAGGCCGCGTGGTCAGAACTGTTTCAAGCTCTGACCGAAGCGCGTGGCGGTTCGCCTTTCGGTCTTCGCGCGTTCGGTATTCGGGACATGTCAACAGATCTTCCCGGTTCAGGTGTTTGGCCAAAGCCTCCCATTGCGCATCC
>CAWUIW010000427.1:0-1675 GCA_963922515.1 uncultured Rhodobacterales bacterium
GTGTCCGGTGACCTGATCGTGGATGCCCGCCTGCCGTCCGAAGCGGAATTGGCCGATCAGTTCGCCGTGTCTCGGCCGACCGTACGGGAAGCATTGAAAAGACTGGCCGCACAATCGCTGATCCGCACCCAACGCGGCGCCTCGGGTGGCGCATTTGTCAATCGGCTGAGCTATGAAGACGCCTATGCGCAACACGTCACGACATCGACGCTTTTGTTGTCGATGAACGCGGTCAGCTTCAAGACCGCCTGCGAGGCGCGCTATGCACTGGAGCGGGCCTGTGCCCCCCTTGCGGCGGAACGGAGGACCCCCGACCATCTGGCCACCATGCGGGCCGAGATTTTCCGGCAAGGGCAACCCGGCCTGACGGATGAAGCTTTCTGTGCATCGGATGTCGCATTTCACCGGGCGTTGGTCGATGGCGCGCGCAACCCGGTTTTGTCGTATCAACTGGCCGGTGCGGTGGAGGCCATGCAGCCGCTGATGAACATGATCACGTTCACGGCCCGGTCGCGCGAGACGATGACAGGGTTGCACACCCGGATCGCCGACGCTGTTGAAGCCCATGACCGCGACGCCGTGATCGTGGGCCTGCACAGCCTGGAGCGAGAGACGCTGGCCCTTGCAGACAGCGTTTTTGCCGCGCGCCAAGCCAGATCCGCGGCCAGCGAAACCACAAACACTGAGAAGCTGTCATGACAGACCTTTTGAACTTGATTGCGGCCCTCTTGACGATTGGCTTCGGGCTTTTCGGGTTTCTGGCGCCGCAATACACCGCGGCGGCCCTGGATCTTGCGCCCACTGACAGCACGATGGGGTATTCGGAAATGCGCGCGTCGGTCGGCGGGCTGTTCGTTGTGGCCGGTGTTGCAGTGATCTGGCTCGGGTTGCCAGCAGCCTACGCCATGTTGGGCTTTGTCTATACCGGGGCGGCGGTTGGCCGGTTTCTGTCTCTTGCGCTTGACAACCCGCCGGTGGTCAAGGTTGCCGTTTTTGGCGGGATCGAGGCCGTTCTGGCCGTCTGGTTGCTCGCTGCAAACCTGCCGCGCGTGATGCAAACGGGCTGACAAGGCGGGATTAGGCCTTTCGCTTGGCCTCTTGGCTGCTTATATTTGTCTGGCTCGCAAGAGCTATGGACATAAACGCGCTCGTAATAAACGTATTGGACCCGGGGGCGGTACCCGGCGGCTCCACCAACATTCCGTCGTTTGCGGATCATGGGGCCGAAACAGGATCGACAAGCGTCTAAAGGGGTTAGCTTTGTCTCGGCGGTCTGCCACCGTTACCGGCGAAAACAGTACAATTGCAAACGACAATCGTGCTCCGGTCGCAATGGCTGCGTAAGCAGTCGGAGTAACCGAACTTTAAGCCCTAGCGCCTAGCCGCGTTAGGCGGGGTCCGTAGGCACCTGGCAACAGAAGCCTACATTTTCAAACCTTTATCCGCTGAACTTGAGCCACCACAGCAACAATTCCGTAAGCTGTCATACGACCTTTGCAATTGCCCGGCATAGGCAGGCGGCGGTCAGTCCGGCGCGGCTGTCTATCCTGCAACGCGCCACCATGGCATGACCCAAGAAACACTGGGCGGGCCGTTATGGATGTATCCTACAAAGACCTTTTCCGAACCTTTGGGCGCATTGGCCTGCTGAGTTTCGGCGGGCCTGCGGCCCAGA
>CAWUIW010000428.1:0-1670 GCA_963922515.1 uncultured Rhodobacterales bacterium
ACCACCGCCGAAAGCATTGCCGTGAATTGCGCCGATGACGGGCTGTGGCAACGTTATCAGCGCCTGCAGCATATACGCCAGCTTGTCAGCTTCGCGCCCGCGCGTGTCCAGGTCCTGGGCCATTTGCGCCTGCATCCAACCCAGATCCCCACCCGCGCAAAAGCTTTTGCCAGCGCCTGCCAGCACGATGACCCGAACATCGCTGTTGTCTCGGATCCGCTTGGATGCGAGCAGAAGCTCGTCCAGCATCAGGGATGACAGCGCGTTGTGTTTTTCCGGCCGATTCAACAGCAGCGTTGCGACGCCGCGCTCATCAATGCTGAAATCGATTGTGGCGTACATAGGTCACTCCCCTGTCCGTATGGCCAAGGCCATGTCCGCGGCCCTTGCCAGAACCTCTGCGTCCAGCCCGGTTTCATACCCCAGCCGCTCAAGATGCGCGGCCACCTCTTCGGTGGCGACGTTGCCAGCTGCGCCGGGCGCATAAGGACACCCGCCCAAGCCGCCAACCGCGGCATCAAACACGCGCACGCCAAGGCTGAGTGAGGCATCGATGTTCTCAAGGGCCCGGCCCGCTGTGTTGTGATAGTGCCCGGCCAATCGCGTGGAAGGCACCACATCGCGCACTTTCAACAGCATCCGCGCAATGCTGTCCGGGGTACCTTGGCCGACCGTATCGCCCAGAGAAATCTCGTAGCACCCCATGGCGAACAGCCGGTCCGCCACCTCGGCCACCTTTTCCGGCGGGGTTGGACCATCATACGGGCAGTCAGTCACGCAACTTACGTAGCCGCGCACAGGCAGGTCGATGTGCCGCGCGGCTTCAAGGATGGGTGCAAACCGATCAAGGCTTTCTGCAATCGAGGCGTTGACGTTGGCTTTGGAAAATCCTTCGCTGGCAGAGCCAAATACCGCGATTTCGTCGGCATTGGCCGCCAGTGCATCTTCGTACCCGCGCATGTTGGGCGTCAGCGCGGCATACCGCACACCGGGTACGCGAGCGATCCCGGCCAAGACCTCGGCGCTGCCAGCCATTTGCGGCACCCATTTCGGGCTGACAAAACTCGCGCATTCAATGCGGCGGAATCCAGCCTTGCTGAGGCAGTTCACAAGGGCAATCTTGTCGGCAATCGCAATCTCGCCCGGTTCGTTCTGCAAACCGTCCCGGGGGCCCACCTCGAATACATCCACCTGTTCCATCTTTGATCCTTCCATCAGGACATCGGCTCCAACGGGGCATAGGTTTGCGCGATCCCGTCGCGCTGGCCAAACCGCTGCCACCATGCCCCCAATGCCGCGCGCTCAGTCACCATGGCACGGCCGCGGGCCGCCGTGCAAAAGGCATCGATCATCGGGAACAAAATCCAGTCCGCCTTGCCTTCGCCGCTGGCGACCAAAACCTCGCCCTCCGCAGCGATCGTGTCCAGCGCATCCAGGATACGGGGCGCCGCGGCGTAGCCCGCCTCTATCACGGCGCCATCATCGGCCTGCCGTCGGACGAACGCCGGGGCGAATACCGCGCGCGCGTAGACCTGCCGCACCAATGGCCAATATGCATATGCCGTCGCGATCCCGGCCACTTGCACAGACCGCGCGGCGCGTAACGGTGTCTCTGCCTTTTCCGGTAAAGACAGCGCATCTAGATAGGTCAAAATGGCCCAGGTTTCGAA
>CAWUIW010000429.1:0-1630 GCA_963922515.1 uncultured Rhodobacterales bacterium
CTCTGTAACGGGCGCTGACGTGGAACGCAAAGTCACGCGCGACATTTTCCCGCTTGCCGAGGTGTTTACCATCAGTCGGGGGTCAAGGACCGAGGCGCATGTCCTGACGGTGCATGTTCGGGATGGCGGTGTTTCAGGCTGGGGCGAATGTGTGCCCTATGCCCGCTACGGTGAGACGATGGAGACGGTCGAGGCACAAATCGCTGGACTGCCCGAGCGCTTCACAAGAGACATGTTGATCGATCTCTTGCCCGCTGGCGCCGCACGAAACGCGGTGGACTGCGCGTTGTGGGATCTGGAGTGCAAGAAAGCCGGGCTGCGAGCTTGGGATCTGGCGGGGCTACCAGTGCCAAGGCCAGAGATCACGGCATTCACCTTGTCGCTTGCTGCGCCAGAGGTGATGCAGGAACAGGCGGAAAAGCATGCGCATCGCCCTTTGCTGAAAATTAAACTCGGCACACCCGACGATATGCCTCGGCTCGAAGCGGTGCGCACGGGCGCTCCAGACGCCCGGATCATCATCGATGCCAATGAAGGGTGGAGTGCCGAGGTTTATTCGGAACTGGCGCCGCACCTGGTAGGGTTAGGTGTAGAACTGGTCGAACAACCATTGCCCGCTGGGGACGATGACGCGCTTTTGGGGTTGCCGCGCCCGTTGCCTGTTTGCGCGGATGAAAGCTGTCATGACCGTGCAAGCTTGCCTGCCCTGAAGGGCAAGTACGACATCGTCAATATCAAGCTGGACAAGGCCGGAGGGCTAACCGAGGCTTTGGCTTTGAAAGCCGCTGCGCGTGCCGAAGGGTACGGCGTATTCGTCGGGTGCATGGTTGGCAGCTCGCTCGCGATGGCGCCTGCCACGCTGTTGGCGCAAAAGGCGGATTTCGTCGATCTTGATGGTCCTTTGCTGCTGGCTGAGGATCGCGTTCACCCTTTGACGTTCGACGAAGACGGGGTTCATCCGCCAGCGCCGGAGTTGTGGGGGTGAGTGCGACCGCCATAATCTATGACTGCGAGTTTGCGACAGCCCCCGGAGCGCCGCAACGGTTCTGGTGCGGGCCACTGGATCCGGATCCCGTGGTCTTTCAAATCGGTGCGGTGCGGATGTCCTTGGAGCCACCCTTTGCCGCAATCGACCGGTTCGAAGTGTTGATCCGTCCTATCGGCCGGACAGGCGCGCCAGTCGACTTGCACCCGCTCAATGCCAAGCTGACGGGCGTGACGCCAGACAGACTGACGCACGAGGGCACATCGTTGGCTGACGCGTTGCAGCGGCTGAATACGTTTGTAGGGAACGATAGGCTTTGGGCGTGGGGCAAAGACGAATTCAATATGGTTGCGATCAGTTGCTATGTCGCGGGTATCTCGCCCATCATTCCCGCTGACCGTTTCGGTAATGCGCCCGCATTGTTTCACGCAGCCGGGGTATCGCTGGATATCATTCATGGCCTCCGCAGTAACACGATGCTTGACCATTTTGGCCTGTCCCTGCCGGATGCACGCGGTCATGATGCTTTGGGCGACGCGCGCATGGTCGCAGAGGCTTTGCGTCATCTGATGCAAGAGGGGCGGTTGGACCCGAAGCTCTTGCGCCCCGCAGCCGTGTAACGTAACGCCAAAGTTCAAGCCCAGA
>CAWUIW010000430.1:0-1629 GCA_963922515.1 uncultured Rhodobacterales bacterium
AGCCCGGGCCGATCATTTCGAAAGCAACGGCTGTAACCTTTTTGCCCATGCGGGCACGGTGAAATGAGATCTGGCCTTCGAGCTTATCCTGCAACGCGCCAACGTCGCCTGCCAGGTTGTTGTCGTGGTGGGCGGCAGGGACAACTTGCGATAGCGAGTAGCGCAGATCCTCTGCGGCGCGTTCTGCAATGGCTTCGCGGGTGCCCAGATTAGCCGTGGCGAGGAAAAACGCAGCCCCCATCGCAAATACGCCGAGCAGCACGCCCTGCATTTCGGGGCGGCCCTCAAAACGTCTCAGGGCTGCAAAAAGCTGTGGCCAGTCCCTGTGCAGCCGTCTGTCGGCGCGCCAGGCGGTAATGCGTAAGATCCGGGTCGCGTTGTTGAATGCCGTCTTCGCCTGCCCGCCTGCCGCGCGGGCGTCAAAACGTTTCAGGCCAGCAACAAGCCTGGGCCCGTCTTTGCGCAGCCGCCTGGTTATCCGCCAGGCGGTAACGCGTAAGATCCGGACGCCGCGCTTGAACGCCCATTTCGCCTGCTCGCCTGCCGCGCGGGCATCGAAACGTTTCAGGCTGGCAACAAGTTTCGGCCATTCCTTGTGCAGCCGCCTGCCCGTGCGCCAAGAGGTAATGCGAAAGATCCGCAGGCCGCGGTTGAAGGCTGTCCTGACCTGCCCGCCTGCCGGTTGGAGGTGTGTGCGCAGCCATATCAGCGGCGCGGTTGAGCTGCCTGTTGTCATGCTCATTTGTCGCCTCCCGGGGCCACGGCTAATGGCTTGCCGGTCCGGTTCCGCCCAAACACACGGGGGCGGATGAAGTGGTCAAGCAGCGGCGTGCAGGCGTTCATAAACAGAACGGCAAAGCCGACGCCTTCCGGAAATGCGGCCCAGGTTCTGATGATGAAAATCAACAGCGCTATTCCCACTCCATAGATCAGCTGAGCAATGGGCGCTGCCGGCGAGGTGACGTAATCGGTCGCAATGAAGAACGCGCAGAACATCAGCGCTCCGGATGTCAGGTGGAACATGGCATCGGGATAGCGGGCAGGGTCTATGAAGTTGAAAAAGCTTGCTAAAACGACTGTCGTGGCAATGATGGACAGAGGAATGTGCCAGGTGATCGTTCGCGTGGCGATAAGCATCAGGCCGCCGGCCAGGATTAATAGGGCACTGGTTTCGCCGAGGCTTCCGGCAACCTGGCCTAAGGTCAGGTCCCGATAGGAGAACGTCTGGGGCAGGATTGTTTCAAGCGTTTGGCCGCGGCCAAGTTCGGCGCTGACGTAGTCAAGCGCCGATGCCTGGCTGACGGCGTCGAACTGACCGCTGCCCAGAAACGTGATTGCGAGCCCCTCGAGGAAGCCCGGCGCGCCCGGCGACGCCAGTGGCGTGGGCACCACCCAGGTGGTCATGTGCAGCGGAAAGGAGATCAGCAGCATGACGCGTGCGACCATTGCCGGGTTGAAGGGGTTCTGGCCAAGGCCGCCGTAGATGTGCTTGCCGATCACGATGGCGATGGCGCTGCCCAGAACGCCAATCCACCACGGTGCCCAAGGCGGCAGCGTCATGGCAACAAGCCAGCCGGTGAGAAGAGCCGAGCCATCGAACAGATGCCTGTCAATGGGCTGCCCGGCGAT
>CAWUIW010000431.1:0-1580 GCA_963922515.1 uncultured Rhodobacterales bacterium
TTCGTTGCGGGCACCCCGACATGGGGGGTGTTGATTGCTCTGTCAAACGCGGATGGTCCCTTCCTCGGTGTGATTGACCAACCGTACATTGGTGAACGCTTCCTTGGCACGAACGGCAAGGCACAGCTGACCGGGCCATTGGGCACGCGCGCGCTGGCCACACGGCAAACAAACTCGCTGACTGACGCATGCTTATTCACGACCTTTCCTGAAATCGGCACCGAGGCCGAGCGCGTTGCCTACGAAGCGGTCGCGCAGCAGGTAAAGCTCGTCCGATATGGCATGGACTGCTATGCCTATGCTTTGTTGGCGGCAGGCCAGATTGATCTGGTGATTGAAGCGGGCCTGAACGCCTATGACATTCAGGCGCCGATTGCTGTCATCGAGGCCGCTGGTGGGGTCGTGACAAACTGGTCAGGCGCCCCGGTGCATGAAGGTGGTAGAGCGCTCGCCGCAGCTAATCCGGAAATTCATGCAGCGGCGTTGAAAATGCTGCAGTCTAAAGCCCCGTATTAAGTTCACTTTGGCTTGCCTTTCGGCATCGGCTTGATGCTCTAATCATCTCATGAGCCACGTAACGCTGATACAGAACGCCGATGCCGTTCTAACAATGGACGCACAGCGAAGCGAATTGTCGGGAGCTGATGTTGCGATCCGAGGAGGGGTGATCGAGGCCGTGGGCCCCGGCTTGCGCTGGCCGGACGCTGTGCGTGTTGACGCATCTGGCTGCGTCGTCACGCCCGGGCTGATCAACACGCACCATCACCTGTTCCAGTCATTGACCAAGGCCGTTCCGGGCGCGCAGGATGCGCTGTTGTTCGGATGGCTTCAGCGGCTTTATCCCATTTGGGCGCGGTTCGGCCCAGAAGAGATGTTTGTTTCTACTCTGGTCGGACTTGCAGAACTGGCTCTGTCCGGATGCTCCACAAGCTCGGATCATCTGTACCTATACCCCAACGGCGCGCGGCTTGACGATACGATCGCGGCCAGCGCCGAGGTTGGGGTGCGGTTCCATCCGACGCGGGGGTCCATGAGCATTGGTGAAAGTGCCGGCGGCCTGCCACCGGACCACCTTGTCGAACGCGAAGCCGCAATCCTTGAGGACTGTATTCGGGTCGTCGATGCGTTTCATGACCCCAGCCCGGGTTCGATGTGCCGAGTGGGTCTTGCGCCGTGTTCGCCGTTCTCGGTCAGCCGGGACTTGATGCGCGAAACTGCGCTGCTCGCGCGCGACAAGGGCGTGATGCTGCACACGCATCTGGCTGAAAATGACGAGGATATCGCCTATAGCGAGGCGCAGTTTGGTTGCCGTCCCGGACAATATGCAGAAGACCTTGGGTGGACGGGAACAGATGTATGGCATGCGCATTGCGTCAAGCTGGACAGCGCCGAAGTCGCCTTGTTCGCGCATACGAAAACGGGCGTTGCGCATTGCCCGTGTTCAAATTGTCGCTTGGGCAGCGGTATCGCGCCGGTGCGTGCCATGATTGATGCAGGGGTGCCGGTCGGGCTTGGCGTGGACGGCTCGGCCAGTAATGACAGCGCCAATCTGATGGAAGAGGCGCGACAAGCCCTGTTGC
>CAWUIW010000432.1:0-1580 GCA_963922515.1 uncultured Rhodobacterales bacterium
TCGCCGGCGGCGACCTCGATGCCGCTGCCCGCGAGCTCTGCCTTGAGCGGCGCGTAGCTGGAGGCAAAGGCTGTTACGGCCACCTCTGCGTGCAAGGCGCGAGCGTCCTTGGCAAGCTGCTGCACGTTGCGTCCCCCGGTCAGAGCGACAACCTGATACTGGTCTGGATCACGCGCGATCAGGTCGATCGTATTTTGCCCGATCGATCCGGTGGCACCAAAAATGCTGATCCGGCGCATGCCTTCTCCTGTCAGACCGGTCCCGGAGGGTACCCGGTCACTTCAATCACCACCAATACCAGTACCGCCGCGCCCAGCAACCCGTCAAACCTGTCGAACAGGCCGCCATGGCCCGGGATCAGGTTGCTGGAGTCCTTGACACCATAGGTGCGTTTCACTGCGCTTTCCGCCATATCGCCCAGCTGCGAGGCCAGCGACGCCGCAACGGACAGCACAAACAGCCAGGCACCGCTGCCGGTCACTTGCATGAACACAAAACCCAGTGCTGCCGCGCTCACCCAGCCAGCAACCGTCCCGGCCCAGGTTTTTTTCGGGCTGATCCGTGGCCAGAACTTCGGGCCGCCAATGGCGCGGCCTGCGAAGTATCCCGCGATGTCCGTGACAGCAACCACCAGAAGCAACCACAGCATCCAGACCGGACCGAATTCGTTGCGGACCGACGACATGCCGAACCCGGCCGCCAGGATAATCAGGGCAAAGGGAACAAACACGCGGCGGTGCTGCGGCAGCGCAAAGTACCCGGCAAGAACCGGGATCAAGAGTGTTGGGGCTGCAAAACCCGCTGGAAACTTGATCGCGAACCATGAACACAAGATGCCCAATCCCCCCAGGGCAAGTGTCGTCATCATGCGATCGGGTTCCATTATGCGGGCCAGTTCCCACAAAATCGTGCCCACAATGATCGAAACAAGGCCTATGAAGACCGAACCACCAATGGTAACGGCGGCCAGCCCGATGATTGCCAGGATAGACCCCGACACCACTCGCACCCAAAGATCGCCCCATCGCGCTTGGGCGCTCATGAACGAACGGCCCCGAAGCGACGGTCGCGCGCGCCGTAGTTCCGGCACAGCCGCGCCAGTTCGTCGGCGGTGAAGTCAGGCCACAGCGTGTCCACGAACTCGTACTCGGCATAGGCCGACTGCCAGAGCAAAAAGTTTGAAATCCGGGCCTCGCCGCTGGTCCGGATCACCAGGTCAGGATCAGGCAGAACATGGGTATCGAGATATCGCGGCAGAGTTTCTTCATCCACATCCTCGGGGCGCAACAACCCGTTGGCAACATCTTCGGCCACCCGTTTCGTGGCACGGGCCACCTCGTCGCGTCCGCCGTAGTTCAGGGCAACGGTCAGGTGAACGCGGGTGTGATGGGCGGTCTGTGCTTCAAGGTCGTCCATCAAACGCGTCAGCTTGGCATCCAGCTTGATACGATCGCCAATGAACCGCACGCGCACGCCTTCTGCGCTAAGGGCCCGGGTCTCTTTTGCAATGTAATGGCGAAACAGGCTCATCAGTCCGGCCACTTCGACCTGCGTACGCTTCCAGTTTTCCGTCGAAAATG
>CAWUIW010000433.1:0-1551 GCA_963922515.1 uncultured Rhodobacterales bacterium
TACGGCGCGTTCAAAACGCACAACCTGCGCGATCAGGCTGCAGGCCTCGGTGTCGATCCCGTGGGCATGTCGCAGGACTACAGCGGCGTGAACTATTCAAGTGCACGGGCGGCGTCGGCCAACAACTGGCGCGGCTATGAGAACACCCGCCAACGCCTGATCTGGCAGACGGCGATGCCGATGGTGGCGGCGCATATGGAAGAGTGCATCGCCGATGGCCGCATCGGCATGCCGGGCAAGCTCAAGCCTGCCGATTGGTTTGCATACCGCGATGCGCTTGTGCGCGGCACGTTCATCACCGCCGGCAAGCCGATGATCGATCCGGAAAAGGAACGCCGCGCCCACGAACTGGGCATGCGCATCGGCCTCGATACGCTTGAAAGCATTGCCGCGGAAGAGGGCGAAGACTGGGAAGAATTGCTCGAGCAGCGCAGCCGTGAAGTCTTCGCATACAAAGAGCTCGGCCTCGATGAGTTCTACGAGGGGCCGACGGCGCCGGTGCGCACGCCAAGCCGCATGCCGAAGGCAGATCCAACAACAGGCGGGACATCGTCCAATTGATGCAGACAGATCACGCACAGGCTTCAAACTGGCTGCGGGCGCAGCTCACCGGTGTGCCTCTTGCCCTTCTGGAAACCCATCTCGACACGCTTGAGGCATCTGGTTTTGACGTCTCGGCGGCGCAGGGCTTCGAGGCCTCGCGGTTTGCCGGTGAATACGCCTGGCAGAACCGTTACACGGTCACGGAAGATGGCACATGCGTTATTCCGGTGCACGGCGTCCTGGTGGAT
Source organism: uncultured Rhodobacterales bacterium (assembly GCA_963922515.1). GTDB lineage: Bacteria > Pseudomonadota > Alphaproteobacteria > Rhodobacterales > Rhodobacteraceae > JACOMT01. Next base: position 792 of record CAWUIW010000433.1, read on the forward strand.
CGCGGCGGCTGGCTGGGCAGTATCTGGGGCCTTGCGACCTACGAAGGCCTGGCGGAACAATTCCGGCGCGCGGGCGAAGACGATGACATCAAGCATGTCCTGCTGGATCTCAACTCCCCAGGCGGCACGGTGGCCGGGCTCTATGACCTGGTGGAGGTGTTGAAAGATGTCAAAGAACGCAAACCCGTGACGGCCCTTGCCAACAGCATGGCATGCTCGGCCGCCTACGCCATAGGATGCGTCGCCGATGCCTTGTTTGTCAACCGCACGGGGACCCTCGGGTCCATCGGTGTGATTGCAAAGTTTGCCGACTACAGCGCCATGGATCAACGCCTTGGCATCAAGCGCACAACCATTCGCTATGGCGCCCTGAAACAGGCGGGCGGCCCGGATGAACCGTTATCGGTAGAGGCGCAGGCGATGTTCCAGGCGGAATGTGATCGCCAGGGCGAGGCTTTCGTGGCCCACGTTGCAGATCACCGGGACCTCGATCCGGATGTTGTGAGGGGCACGGAAGCGCGGTGTTATATTGGCCAGTCCGGCGTTGAGATCGGCCTGGCCGATGAGGTTTTGAGTTTCGAGGAATGCCTCGCGCGTATCCGAAGTAAAGCCGCCCGTCCGCGGGCTCATCAATCTCAAAGAGGAACCAATCGTATGTCGCAGACGGGACAGTCGCAAGGTCAGGGCAATCAATCCGCACGGATGACGCTCGACGATGAAACCATCGGCCGGATTGTGCAGGGCCTGAAGGCCCAGACAG
>CAWUIW010000434.1:0-1532 GCA_963922515.1 uncultured Rhodobacterales bacterium
GTGTCCGTAATGCGCTTAGCATCACCGGAGGGGATCGCGAAACCGATGCCCACAGACCCGCCCGTCGGCGAGAAGATTGCAGTGTTGACGCCGATCACGCGGCCATTGAGATCGAATTTAGGGCCACCGGAATTGCCCCGGTTGATGGCGGCATCCACCTGCAGAAAGTCGGTATAGGTGCTGGACCGGCCAAGTTGATTACGGCGCCCGAGCGCCGACACGATGCCAGCGGTTGCCGTTCCACCTAGTCCAAAAGGATTGCCGACGGCGACCACCCAGTCACCGCGGCGCACCTGGGTATCATCGGCAAATTCGACGTAAGGATAGCTGCCGCCATCAACGACCTTAAGAACAGCAAGGTCGGTGGCCGGGTCCGTGCCAACGAGTTCAGCCTCTAGCGCGTCTCCGCCATCAAGTACGACTTCAATCTCGGTGGCACCTTCAACCACGTGGTTGTTGGTGACGATGAACCCATCGGATGAGATGAAGAATCCAGAGCCGAGAGAGCGGGCTTCTTCGGTTTCAGGCTCTTCTTGGGGGTCTCCGTCAGGTCCGACAAAATCTTCAAACCCGCGAAAACGCTCCATGAAGTCTTCAAAGGTCTGGCCACGCTCTCGGAGCGACACGACATTTACGCTCACCACGGCCGGGCTGACCTGATCGATAAGGTCACCAAAGCTGACGGGCGCGCCGCCCGGCGCCTGGATGGTAATGGGTTGCGCATCCGCCGGCGACATCGGCTGCGGAAAAAACGTGATGGCGGCCATGGCCGACGCGCCAACTAATCCTGCAACGAGCGATTGGGCTGACACTCCAAACCGATTCATCATCCTCTCTCAGACTCCTGTTTTTGCACCATTTCAGTGCGAGTTAATGTTGTTACAGCGAACGTGAACAAGATGGGCATTAAAGTTCATTTATCTAGCAGGCCGTGTGTATCGGAACTGACCAGGGCGGTCCTTATCAGTACGGGCTCTTCCAATGTGCGGTGAACCGGGCACCGGTCTGCAATCTCCAAAAGTCGTTGTCGCTGCTCATCCGTTAACGGACCCTCGATGGAGATATGCCGCTCGAATACGTCGACTTTGCGGCCTTCTTCACAGTGGGCGCAGTCTTCAGCGTGAGTTTTTTCGTGGCTGAGCGCAACCGACACTTTCTCCACAGGCCAGCCCTTGCGGTCCGCATACATGCGCAAAGTCATGCTGGTACAGGCGCCGAGACCGGCGGTGACCAATTCATAAGGATCAGGTCCTAGGTCGCGGCCGCCGAATGATGGCGGTTCATCGGCGACAAGCTCATGGCCATCGATCTTGACCGCATTTTCGAATTTCCCGCCGCGCCGGGTTTCGGCAACCTCGATCCCGTTGGGCACTTGTTGGACAGGATCAAACACATATCGTTTCGCCCAACCCGCAATGGCGTCGGCAGCAAACTCCGCATCCTCCATCTTTGTTAGCAGGTGATCAGCCCCGTCCAGGCTGACAAAGCTTTTTGGATGACGCGCGGCAATAAAAAGAGCGGTGGCATTGTCG